>JAIFMS010000127.1 GCA_020048335.1 Methylococcaceae bacterium
TATGGTTTGGACTTTATTGAAGCCACTGCCGAAATTAAACGCACCTTGCCTCATGCGTTAATTTCGGGCGGCGTGTCGAATGTGTCGTTTTCATTTCGTGGCAATAATCCTGTCCGTGAGGCGATTCACGCGGTGTTTTTATATCACGCGGTAAAAGTTGGGATGAGTATGGGGATTGTCAATGCGGGACAATTGGCAATTTATGAAGATGTGCCACGCGAGCTGCGTGATGTGGTTGAGGATGTGGTGTTAAATCGTAATCCTGAAAGCACGGAACGGTTATTGGAACTTGCTGAAAAGTATCGCGGCGATGGCAGTGTGGCGAAAAAAGAAGATGAGCAGTGGCGCAGTTTGCCTGTCAATAAACGTTTGGAACACGCTTTGATAAAAGGGATTACCGAGTTTATTGATGAGGACACTGCACAAGCGATGGCAGAGGCGGGCAAACCCTTGGATGTGATTGAAGGGCCGTTAATGGATGGAATGAATGTGGTCGGTGATTTGTTTGGTGCAGGAAAAATGTTTTTGCCGCAAGTAGTTAAATCGGCGCGGGTGATGAAAAAAGCGGTGGCGTATTTGATGCCGTTTATGGAAGCAGGGGTTGAAAGTGAACGGCAGCGCAATGGCAAAATTTTGATGGCAACCGTGAAAGGCGATGTGCATGATATTGGTAAAAATATCGTCGGCGTGGTGCTGCAATGCAATAACTACGAAGTGATTGATTTAGGCGTGATGGTGGCGGCAGAAACGATTTTGAAAACCGCGCGGGAACAAAATGTGGACATCATTGGGTTGAGTGGTTTGATTACTCCTTCCTTGGATGAAATGGTGCATATTGCCAAAGAAATGGAGCGGCAAAAATTTGAGATTCCGTTGATGATAGGCGGGGCAACCACTTCACGAGCGCATACCGCTGTTAAAATTGAGGAACATTATCATGGCGCAACGGTGTATGTACCCGATGCCTCACGCGCGGTAGGTGTGGCGAGTAGTTTGCTTAGTCTTGACTTAAAAGACGAATTTATGCGCAAAACCCGTGAAGACTATGCCAAAGTGCGCGAGCATCATAAAGGGCGGAAAGCACAAAATCCGCAACACAGTTTAGCAGCGGCGCGGGCGAATAAATTTCATTGGAAAGACGATTGTTTGCCTGTTAAACCTAAGTTTTTAGGCACAAAAGTGCTTGATAACTTTCCGTTGGAAACATTGGTTTGGTTTATTGACTGGTCACCGTTTTTTCAAACATGGGAATTATCGGGCAGTTATCCAAAAATTTTTGAGGATGAATTAATTGGTGACGAAGCCCGCAAACTATTTGCCGATGCACAAGTGATGTTGCATCAAATTATCACTGAAAAATGGCTGACGGCGCGGGCTGTGCTGGGTTTTTTCCCTGCTAATAGCACAGAGGATGATATTGTGTTATACACCGATGAAAGCCGGTGCGAAACCTTAGAAACCTTGCATCATCTGCGCCAGCAAAATGTCAAAGCCCCAGGGCGACCCAATTATTGTTTATCCGATTTTGTTGCCCCCGTAACCAGTGGTAAAGCCGATTATGTCGGGGGATTTGCGGTGACAACGGGAATTGGGATTGAAGAAAAGCTGGCTGAATTTGCGGCTGAATTTGATGATTACAGCGCGATTATGCTCAAAGCCTTGGCGGACAGATTCGCAGAAGCGTTTGCTGAATATTTGCATCAAGTAGTACGGAAAGACTATTGGGGCTATGCACATGATGAAACCCATAGCCCCGAAGAGCTGATTTCAGAAAGCTATCAGGGAATTCGCCCCGCCCCTGGCTATCCTGCTTGT
The DNA here is from genome assembly GCA_020048335.1 of Methylococcaceae bacterium. Classification (GTDB taxonomy): domain Bacteria; phylum Pseudomonadota; class Gammaproteobacteria; order Methylococcales; family Methylomonadaceae; genus CAIQWF01. Next base: position 1,816 of record JAIFMS010000127.1, read on the forward strand.
CCTGACCATACGGAAAAAGCTAAATTATTTGCTTTGTTAAATGTCACAGCAAATACGTCTATTGAGCTAACAGAAAGTTTTGCGATGTATCCGACCGCAGCGGTCAGTGGTTGGTATCTTTCACACCCTGAATCGCAATATTTTAATGTGGGCAAAATTACTGATGAGCAATTGGAAGATTATGCCAAACGCAAAGGTTTAATTAAAGAGGTCGCTGAACGCTGGTTATCTGCCCATTTACATCACTAGGTGAAAAAAATGAAACACGTGTTGGAATTTATCGAGTTTTCAATAGAACGTGCGATGTATGCCAGTCGCTGGATTATGGCTCCTGTTTATTTAGGCATGAGTTTGACCTTGCTAGCGATTGCGATTAAATTTTTTCAGGAATTGTGGCATATTTTGCCGCATATTTTTGTTATTACCGATGGCGATTTGGTGTTAGCCTTACTGAGTTTAATCGACTTAACACTGGTGGGCAGTTTAATTGTGATGGTAATGTTCAGTGGTTATGAAAACTTTGTCTCACAATTGGACATTAAGGAAGGCACCGAAAAATTAGACTGGCTAGGAACCCATGATTACAGTTCGTTAAAAATGAAAGTTGCCACTTCCATTGTGGCGATTTCTTCGATACACCTGCTGAAAATTTTTATGAATGTCGAGCAAATAGCCAATGACAAGCTGCTGTGGTACACCATTATTCACATGATTTTTGTTTTTTCTGCTTTACTGATGGGCTATTTAGGTAAACTAGAGAAGCATTAGGTTTTTTTGTTAAAAAGATTTAGGATTAACCATGACTTTACCGCGCTATTTTATTGCAACGCTGTTGATTTTTACCCTCACCGCTTGCGCTCCGAAAAAAAATAAACCCCTTGTTGTTACGCCGCAACCCATCCCTGAGGCATCAACCAATCCCAATCCCCCAGCTGAGATAACAAATTCGCCCAGTGATTTAAGACAGGTTAATTATGAAGGCTTTACTTTGTGGATTGATTGTAAAGAACACGCAGCCGTGAAGTTTCGTTATAACGCCCAACGCGACACAGGCAGCGAACCCCGCAAAGACTATTTCACCATTGATCCTGTTGTGCCGCGTGAATGCCAGCAAACCAGCACCAAAGGTTATGGACAAAATTATGACAGAGGTCATCAAGTCCCTGCTAATCACCTTGATTATTCGGCGGTTGCGATTAAACAAAGCAATTACATGACCAATATTTTACCGCAAGCGGCAAATATGAATCGCGGCGCGTGGCTTGCCACAGAGGAAATTATTGAATGTTATCGTGATATTGATGAACTGTTGGTTTTAGGCGGGGTGATTTGGGGCAATAATCCAGCCGATGATTATTTTGTTGCCTCACACGGTGTCAAAACGCCCGATGCGTTTTGGAAGGTGATTGTGCGTGGCAAGGAAGATGTGATTGCTTGGATTGTGCCGAATAATCAAACGGCCACCCGCGCAAAATTAGATGAATATTTAGTCACGGTGGCGCAATTGGAACAAGTTACTGGCGAGAAAATGCCTGTGACAGCCGATGCGCGGCGCAAAAAATTAACAACCTCGTGGCTTATTCCTGTGGGTTGTGATAAAAATTAACCATGCGGGGTTCTTTTCACTATTTTAATTCGTGAACGGGTTACTTTTTAGTTCTTAATCCACATTTAAACAGGTTATTGATTATGACAGACTGGACAGAAGGCTATGTAACGGAGATTGGTTACACTTACGGTTACTACAATGAACTTAATCCATTACGCCATCGACTTGCGTTTTTAAATCGCGGCTTGGCATTACCTGAATTAAGTACGGCGTGTGAGTTAGGATTTGGACAAGGCATGAGTGTCAATATCCATGCGGCGGCAACCAATATTGATTGGTGGGCGACCGATTTTAATCCAGCACAAGCCGCTTTTGCGCAAGAATTAGCCGCAAGTGCGGGGGGGGGGTAAAATTATTTGACCAAGCATTTGCTGAATTTTGCCAACGCACCGATTTGCCAGATTTTGACTACATAGGTATGCACGGTATTTGGACATGGATTTCGGATGAAAATCGCGCTGTGATTGTCGATTTTGTGCGCCGGAAGCTTAAAGTCGGCGGGGTATTTTATATCAGTTACAACACCCAACCAGGTTGGGCAAGTGGTGTTCCTTTACGACATTTGTTGTTTGAACATTCCGAAGTGATGGGTGCAACTGGACAAGGTACGGTAAGTCGTGTTGAGGCGGCGATTGATTTTACGGAACGTTTGTTTGCCACTAATCCTGCTTATTTACAAGCCAATCCCAGTGTTGCTGAACGTTTTAAAACGATTAAAGCAGGCAATCGCCATTATTTAGCGCATGAATATTTTAATCGAAGCTGGGAGCCTATGCTAATAACGGATATGGCGAGGTGGTTAAGTGCCGCGAAAGTCGATTATGCTTGTTCTGCGTATTACTTAGACCACCTAGATAAGTTTAATCTGACTGAGGAACAGCAAGCTTTTTTGCAACAAATTAGTGACCCAATATTTAAAGAAACTGTGCGCGATTACATGGTTAATCAACAATTTCGGCGTGATTATTGGGTCAAAGGGGCGCGTAAATTATCAGTGCTAGACCAAGCCGAATTGATGCGAAAACAGCGGGTTATTTTAACAACGTTGCACACTGAAGTACCGCTGACTATGAAAATTAGGCTCGGCGATCTGTCAATGAGTCATGAGGTTTATCCGCCTATTTTAGAGGTGCTTGCAGATTATCAACCGAAAACAGTTGCACAAATTGAAGCCGCTTTAAAACACACTACTATTACTTTTGCACAACTTTGGCAAGCGGTAATGCTGCTGGTAAATAATGGACATTTATCGCAGGCTCAAGACGGCGCACACATTAGCAAAGCCAAAGTGCATACCGATAAATTGAATCTGCAGATTTTGACTAAAGCTCGCGCGAGTGGTGACATCGTTACTCTTGCCAGTCCAGTAACTGGGGGAGGAATAACCGTAACCCGTTTCAATCAATTATTTTTGTTAGCGCGTTTGCAAGGTAAAAAACAACCGCAAGAATGGGCAAACTTTGCTTGGCAAGTGTTAGCCGCGCAAAGTCAAAGCATTATCAAGGAAGGGAAAACGTTATCAACCGCTGAGGAAAATACGGCTGAGTTGCTCATGCAGGCGAATACTTTCGCTGAAAAACAATTGCCGGTTCTTAAAGGAGTGGGAGTCGCGTAAAATTTAATGCGTTAAACGTTAGGTTGCGTCAACTTATATTGCTAGGTTTAATAAGCTAATCCACCCTACAAAAAACCAAGCCCCACTTGCCAACGCAGTAGGGGCTTTTTTGTATTAATCCGTTTTTAATTTAACGCTTGCATCAACAACTGTCTGCGATTTTTAACTATCTGAGGCGTAAAACTATTTTTATCCTCTTGATTCTTAAAACCAAGCCTCTGATAAATCTCGCCGCCAATACCTGGCACAAGATTTCCGTTTTCCTGTTTTTCAAAATCTTGCGCAAAATAGAGATAACTAAACTTTGCTGCAATCTCAGAAGGGAACTCTTTATTCAATTTTTCTGGTGCTTGGGTATGAATAACTGGAGCAACCACAAAAATGCTTTCAGGATTTATATCCTGAATCAAATTGGTTAAATTTGTTTTAACAACGCAAGCCCCTGATATAACTGACTTTATAACAATCAGAACGTTGGCGTTGCTTACATCAGGTTCGCGATATTTTCTAAGGATAGGTGCAATAGATAATGCTTGTTGACGATTATTCCAAAAACACGCTAAGGAAATATGTGCAAATGAACCAGTCAAGCTATCAATAATCCCTTTTGCTAAAAAATCCGCGTCTTCAACCGTACAAGCTACACAGATATTTTTGTCTTTATCTAAAATTTTTTGAGCTAAAACTTCCCCAAGCTCTGTTCCTAACTGATACAAGGCATAAGAGTACGCAACAACATCTGTTGATGGCTCAACAAGTTTGGCAAGATTAGCTTTTCCAGCCGCACTCGCATAATTTGAAAATTGCCTGTTCATAATAAAATACCTTCTAATTCAGAAAATTGATTGGGATGCTTTGCAATCACTTTGCGTTGAAACTCAACAAAGTCATTTGAATCAACAGGATAAGGGATAATTCCAGAATCTAAACCGCCGTAACTCCAGTTAAAGTACCCCTTTTCAATCGTATAGTCAAAATGAATAATGCCTGCAAAAATAGTCACCACGTCAGGAAGCAACTCAATAGCGGTTGTTTTTGCTAAATAGTTAGGGAAAATACGTTGCAAACTGGACAACAACTCGGCAACAGAAACCACTGTTGTTTTATGACTTTCCCAATGCCCCAACAGGATTATCGCTAAAGCTTCTAATTTGTCAGATTCTTTGGACAGACAAATCTGCTCCAATAGCCTTTTAAATTCTTCGTGAATCAAAATAAGCTGATTTATTGTATCGGCGGCTGGAAAGAAAATAGCCTGTGAAAAACCAGCAATCGAATTAGGAATATTTTTCTTGAGCGTCTCGACCTTCGTTAAGTCAGAACAAACCAATGATATACGGGTATTTTTAACACCAAGATAATCATTAAGTTGTTTTTGTTTATGAAAATCATCACAGATAGATTTAAGTGCTGTTCCCCAAGCAATATTCACGCTGTTTTTGAATTGAAAATGGCGATAGCTACTATGAAACTTATCTAAAACGAGTAAATCATCAACAAATCCTAACGCCTGAGCATGAATTTCAATATCGTCAGCGTTGTTATCTTTTAAAAGGTAAAATAATTCAGCTAATTGCATGATAGAAAATAAATTTTCATATCTTGAACCTTTTTGATTAGCTTCCCCGCCTGTTTGTTTATTTTTAAAATAACTTAAAACATCTGTGCCGAATAGTTGCTCAACGTGCTTATCAATTGTCATCCAGTAATCTCATTGATTTTAAAGGTTTAAAGTTTAGCTAATTTAATTGTGAAAGCAGAATAACATACATGAGTTACAAAAACCAAAGCCCCGCTTGCCAACGTAGTCGGGGCTTTTTTTGTGTCTTTTAAATCTTATCCTGTCACTATTGGATGACCGCGCTCAATAATTTGGTATAAAATTGTTCATTTCAATAAACACGCTTGTTTTTAAATTTAACCGCATTCAAAAAAGTTTATATCATAGAGCGGTTTATAGCAGGGAATACGCTCTAATTCAGCTATAACATAAAAGTAAAAGATAAATTTCAATTCTCCCTAAAATTTTCGCCTAAACATTAAACTTTACTTTTGTTGTAATTTGCAACGTCATCGGTAGCGACTGATGGCATAACTTTTAAACCAACAATTAGGTAGATTAACATGAAAAAATCAACACCAATGACCAAAGAAGCCGCTGCTCGTATTCAAAGTGCTACTGCTAAAAAAACAGGTGGAACAGTTCCCACCGATAGTTTTGCAGCAAAAGCGCAAAGCGTAGCGGATAAAAGAAGTCAGCAAGCGACAGAGTAATTTGTCAGAAGGGCGGTGAAAATCGCCCTTTTTTTATTCCACATGAATAGGATGAATACAAAATGGTTAAGTTTCCACAACCCGGATTATTACTCAAACTTTTGGCAGATGCTTTTTTAGTGACACAACTTGCCGATAAAAATACAGATGGAAGAGATGGCTCGCAGTTTCGTGATGAACTGAAAGAATTAGCAGCAGGCAGCACATTTAAAAATTTTGGCAATTGCGAAGGCTATTTTTTAACGCAATTAGGCGCGTTAGATACAACATTTCTTTTAAAATCAATATCTAGGAGCTTGTTAAATTTTTATAGAGAGCTTATAAGATTTAACAATCTTCATTACGATTTAACAGAAAAGAGGTTAAACATTGAATTATTAAGAACGGCAAGTATGATGATTGCCGCAGTAATTAACGAAAATTGGCATAATTATTACGCGCCTACTAATCAATTAGCGAAAAAAGTTCATGTGACATGGTTTTTACCGGATTTCCAAAAAAATGAAAGCGGTTTGGGCGTATTCTTTAGATGGTTAGAAAATTCGCATAATTTGACTCGTTATGAAATCGCAAAAAATTACGATGATTCTAAAAAATTAAATAGCGATGACCCCGGTAGTGCTTTACGTTCTCATTGGTCAACATTATCCAAAATTGGTGAGTTTGGAAAAGCCAATTTACAAACATTTGAGAAATTAGAAGAGGCTCTTTGGCTCAGTATAAAAGACAAAGGTTTAATGGATGAAAAACGCTTGCAATTAAACTTATTGTTGGCGCGTGGCTTTGATTATTTATTATCTGAGCTTCAAAAAAATTTCACACAAAATGAATTACCCGACTTTGTTAATTTCACAAAAGAATTGGTGACTCAAAATATTAATAGCGCGGCTTTTTCCATTCTGATTGATAAATGGGAGTCTCTATGTCTTAAAATTGACGGCAATAAATTTTGTAATCTCCATCAACCGACTGATGTAGAAACAAAAAAGTCAGATTCTGATGAAAAAACTGCTCAAGAATTATTTGATTTTTTTGAAAAGAATCCCCCTATTGAATCTTTAAAAGGTCTCTTATATCACTATCGTGGACGCTTTTATGTTCTTTCTGGCCAGGTTGAAAAAGGACTTGAATTTTATAAACAGGCTTTCTCTCACTCACAGTTTTTTTGGGGTGGTAAATTTATGGAAAAAGTCATTATGGAATCATTAGCCTTATCTGCATTTTTAGGAAAAGACCGGCGTTTTTTTGCAGAGGTTTATTATTATGCTGCGCTAATTGGATTATTCGATTTTCCAGAAGAAAAAGAACTAGATAGGCTATTTCATGAATGGACATTTAAATTCAATGATTATTTTCCTGTGACTGGATATTATCCTTCGATTCCAATTAACAAAAAAGAAAAAATGTTACTCCCTCCGTCATTAAATGGATTTACATTTATTAAAAATTGGGATGATTACAACAAAGCGGCAGATAAAAAAACGAAAACTAATGTTAATTTTCGCCCTAAAAGTCAATTACAAAATGCGCTCTCATCTGATAAAACTGCCGAAGATATTATTAAACTTATTAATGATGGAGCAGATATAAACTTTATAGATAATTC
>JAIFMS010000131.1 GCA_020048335.1 Methylococcaceae bacterium
AAAAGCTAATACTTTGAAAATACTCAACAATCGTTTTAATCCGCTCTGGCGTTAAATCAATCGGTTTATTGAAAATTTCAGGGTCGTAGCTTTTGCCCTTGTCATAAATGGCAACAATCCGTTTTTTTAGTGCGGCTAAACTTTGGCTTTCATTTTCATCACTTTCATTGAAAATTTGAAAATCATAGGGCTGACCTTTTTTGGTGTTTTTCTCATCCCACACTTTACAAAAAATCAACTTATCCAATTCATCAAACGCTTGCGAAGGATTGAGTTCACCGCCTGCCCACAGTGCATCATGGGCTTGTTTGAAAATTTTGGTTAATTCCGCTTCGGTGACTTTTTTAACATCACTGAGTCCACCTTTGGTATAACGGTATTTTTCAACCGTTTTTTTACCGTAATCGGGAATATTGGATAAGGGAAGGCGTTGATTTTTTTCTTTGTCGAATTGATAAAACTCTTCGCGGTTGCTTTTGGTAATCCAAATAAATTTAGTCGTTCCCGCTAAGGCGTGAGCATAACTAAAGGCTTGCTCACGCGCTTGCGTAAATTCTTGTTCGGAAATATCGGCATTTTTGCATTCAACGATAATATAGGGCTGAGTACACGCGGCATCTTGATAAACCACAATATCGGCTTCTTTGGTGCTAATGCCCATTTTTACCGACACAAATTGCTGAATGTGCGTGACGGGATAACCGTATTCCAACACCAATTTTAAAAAGGTTTCGGCTTGAACTTGCTCTTCAGGGTTGTTGTAATTGCGGCGTTTGTCTTGGTGGATGTAAAAAATGTTTTTCTTTTCGTCATCAAAACGAATCAAACCTTGTGCAATGCCTTGTTGTATCAGTTCCATAAATGAATCTTGAAAGTAGTAAAGTAAGAAATGGGCGTTGTTTTTAACGGATTTTAACATCCCAAAGATTTGCAAACTATAAAGCTATGCAGCTTACGCGCCGCGTATCAGATGGTGCAGTTTAGGATGAGCAGATGAAAAGGCTTTTAAATTAAAACTGATTGCTTTGATGATGACAAATTATGACGAACAGCAAATATGAGTTTGCCAATGATGTCAGTTCTCAAGCTTTGCGCTTGGGAATTAGAGGGATTTTTATGGATTGTAAAGGCTAAGTACGGCAAGAAGATTTTAAAATAATGGCGCGCCCGAGACGACTCGAACGTCCGACCTTTGGCTTCGGAGGCCAATACTCTATCCAACTGAGCTACGGGCGCGTATATTTAAGAACGGGCATTGTACCTGAATTATCCTTATTTTACGACAACATTGTTTTCAACTGTGACAGATTCGCCCGTCCTTGCTCTTTTATTACGGCACTATCTAGCGGCTTTTTATTCGTCCACTCCAAATCGTCCTCAGGCAATTCGGCTAAAAAGCGACTGGGGGCGGCTTCAGAAATTTCTCCATACCGTTTCCGATGGGTGCAATAACTAAACGTACAAGAACGCTGCGCCCGTGTAATCCCCACATACAACAACCGCCGCTCTTCCTCAATGGATTCAGCTTCAATGCAGTTTTGATGAGGCAATAAATTTTCTTCCATCCCAATCAAAAAAACGTGTAGAAATTCCAAGCCCTTTGCCGCGTGTAAGGTCATTAAACTTACTTGATCGCCCGCTTCGGCTTCTTCTTGCCGCTCTAAAATATCCATTAACAGCATTTTAGACACCACAGCTGACAAAGATTTTTCTGTTTCCACCGTTTCAGCGTGAGCAATGCGTTTTAACCAACCCGTTAATTCCCCTACATTTTTCCATTGTCGCTCGAAGGTCTCTTTGCTTTTCGCATTTTCGCGTAGCCACTGTTCATAGCCCACTTCCGCAATAAAAGTATCTAACACAGTAAAACTGTTGTCCTGCTGTAATTGCTCGGCAGTTTTAGCCGTCCAATCACAAAAGTGTTGCAAACGTTCAATCGCTTTTTCAGGCAATTTTTGTGTTAAACCCAATTCAAAACAGGCTGAAAATAAACTGATATGTCGCTCATTCGCATAACTGCCGAGTGTTTCTAAGGTGGTTGTACCAATCTCACGGCGCGGTGTATTGACCACCCGCAAAAACGCCGCATCATCGTCTTGATTGACAAACAAACGCAAATAACTCAACACATCTTTGACTTCGCCGTAGGAAAAAAACGATTTACTGCCGCTGATAAAATACGGCAGATTATTTTCACGCAAACAGCTTTCAAACAAACGCGCTTGATGATTGCCCCGATACAAAATCGCATAATCCCGATGTTGCCCGCCGTGTCTGAATTTGTGATGAATAATCTCCGACACCACTTGCTGGGCTTCAGCTTGTTCGTTTTTATGCGCTAACACCCGCAATTTATCGCCTTCCCCTAATTCACTCCACAGCCGTTTTTCAAAAACGTGAGGATTGACCGCAATTAAATGATTAGCAACCCGCAAAATTCGCCGCATGGAGCGATAATTTTGTTCTAATTTAATCACTTGCAAGCGCGGATAATCGTGTTGCAATTGCGCTAAATTTTGTGCCGATGCTCCGCGCCACGCATAAATTGATTGGTCATCATCACCGACCACGGTAAATTTTCCTAACCCACCTGCCAACAAACGCAGGAGTTGATATTGACTGACGTTGGTATCTTGATATTCATCCACCAAAATATAGCGAATTTTATGCTGCCATTTTTCCAGCGTGGGCGGTGATTGGCGAAACAATAGGGCGGGCAGCAAAATCAAGTCATCAAAATCAACCGCGTTATAGGCTTTTAATTGCCGATGATAATGCTGATATAACAACACCGCCAGAGGCTCATCGGTTTGCATCATCGCTTGCTCAACCGTCACAAAGGCATTTTTCCACTGCCCAATTTGTCCGCTGTAACGCGCTAAATCCTCACTGTCTTCGCTGTTTAAATGCTGACTCATCAAGCTTTTTAACAACTCACGTTTATCCGATTCGTCAAACAAAGTGATGTCGGCTTTATAGCCCAACACCTTGTATTCTTTGCGTAAAATATCCAAGCCTAACGAATGAAAAGTTGAAATTCGCAGCCCACGACTTTGTTGGCTATCGAGTAAACTCTCTACCCGACTTTTCATTTCCCGCGCCGCTTTATTGGTAAATGTCATTGCGGCAATATGCCGTGCAGGAATCCCTGTTTTCACTAAATAGGCGATTTTTTCAGTAATCACCCGCGTTTTACCGCTACCTGCTCCTGCTAAAACCAATAAGGGGTGGTCAGTTATTTTGATAGCCGCTTGTTGTTGTGAATTTAATTTTGTCATCATCAATTATGGGGTTGGTTCACCAAACACTTTCACTGCCGCTTCACCAATCGCTCTAATTTTTGCCATTTCTGCCTCGATTTGGGCTTTTTGCTCGGCATCACTTTTTGCCTTTGCCGTGTTCTCAGCCTTGGCTTTTGCTTCAACCTCGGCTTCTAATTTTGCTTTTGCCTCTTGATAAGCTTTATCCTTTAATTCAGCTTCCACCTGTGCGCGTATCTCAGCTTCACTCTTTAATTTTGCCGCATCCGCATCGGCTTTGGCTTTGTATTCTGACTCAATCCGCGCCCGCGTTTCTGCTTCCAATTGGGCTTTCATTTCCGCCTCCTGTTGTAGTTTCGCTTGCGCTTGTGCTTGTGCTTTGGCTTTACCTTCTTCACTCACACTTTCCAACGCATCCACCGCAGGTTGCGTTAAAGCCTCCCACAACGAAGGCTCGTTCGCTGTTTTAGCGGCCTCTACTTGTGCTTGTGTTTCTGCTTCGGCTATTTTTTTCTGCAATTCAAGTTCTGCTTTTTCCTTATATTGGCAAATAACACAGCCACTTAAATAAGCCTGTAAATCATCAACGGTTTTGGCTTTAATATATTGCTTACGTTCTTCACGTTTCTGCTCTTTCTGTGTTTGTTGGGTTTGAACTTCCTGCTCTAATTCGGCAATTTTATTTTGCGCATCTTGTTTTGATTCACACAGCACACAGTGAACTAAATAATTTTTAAAATCCGCTAACTCGCGTGCTTTGGCAAATAACAATCGGTCTTGCTTTTGACTTTTTTGTTGTTCTTCTGCATAGTTTTGATAAGCGTTAAAGCTCACATAGATAAATCCCAATGCCGCTGTCCATTTGAGTAGCGATTTTCCCCACGACAACCCGGTTGCAACAGGATTTTGTGGCGGATTAGGATAGGTTTCACGCGCGGGGATGTAATCACCTGCCACAGTGGGTGCGTAAGTTGCAGGAGCAGGGTAAGGCGGTTGTCCAGATAGTCCAGGAATAAGGGTTTCCAAAGACGAAGGCATCGCGGGCGTTAGCCAGTAAGGGCTTAATTCAGCTAACAAATAGCCCACATTGGGTGGGCGCATTTGTAAATCCAATTGTAAACAATGGGTTGCCAGCGTTTGTAAAGCCAAACTTATTTTATCTGGTTGAATCAAGCGACCCAGCGGCGCACCTTGCCGCCGCGCTTCGACAGGGGGCGGGGCTTGTCCGTGTAAACATAAATAAATCACCGCCCCAAGTGCGTATAAATCGGTGCGTTGGTCACAATAACCGCCTGTTAATTGTTCTGGCGCAATAAACGTGCCTGCACCCAGCGTTGAAGATTTTATGACACCATCACGCGCTCCTTCGCGGGCAAGACCAAAATCCATTAAAACAGGGTCATTTGCTGCACAGAGAAAAATATTATTTGGACTGATGTCGCGATGATAAATTTCTTTGCCGTGCAGTTTTTGTAAGGTTTCTAACAACGGTTTTAGCCATAAACAAATGGTTTCACCGGTTAAAACGGGTTGCATGGCTAACAAAGTGGTCAAAGTTTGTCCTGTGAGTCTTTCCATGACTAAATAAGCGGTATTGTGTTGCTTAATCAACGCGGTATAACGCACAACCCCTGATTCAACCGACGGATAATCATAGCAGCAGCGCAGTAATTCGCCCTCTTGTTCAAAGCGGCGTTGCCAATTTAGTAACTGTTCTTGATGACGTTTGGGATTGACTGTTTTGCCGTCTAAGCCACGCTGGGCTAAATCTTGTGGATAATATTCTTTCACGGCACACGCCAGTCCGTCTCTATCGCGAATGGCAGCATACACAATCGCAAAACTGCCTTCGCCTAGCACACGTCCTAATACATAGCCTTTTTCTAAGCGACTAAAAACAGGCAAATGATGCGAAGCCGCTTCTTGTTGTAAATAGGCCGCGCGGTCAAAATGACAATGCACACAAAGTGCGGTCAAGCTGGGTTTAAAACAATTCGGGCAGTGGGTATTTTCTAGGTAATCCATGTTTAAGTTCTCGTTGCTACCTTTACATTTAAAGCGATTGTACAGAATGAAAAAGCGTTTGTTTTTTAAGAAGTCAGTCCAAACGCAAAAATCAATTTGATTGATAAATAGATGGTCAACAACATGACGATAAAATAGCCGCTGATTAACAGCGGTTTTTCTTTAAAAACACGCAACAACGTTTTGTGTTCACCTGCTTGTTTGCGTTGTAAATACAATTGCCGTTGAGTTATTTGTCGCATCTGATGATAGGTTTGTAATAATTGTTGCGCTTGGCTTAATTGCTGCTCATTTTTTAACCAAAGTGCGGGCATAGAAACGCCCCAATTGCCCGCAGACGTTTCATAAAAATCAATGTGTTGTTCTGTTAAAAGTTCACGAATTTCGTAGGCTTCATCGTCTGGCACACCGCGCAGGGAAAATAACAAAATTGCCATCGGTTTATGTAGGGTTGGATAAAAAGTGACTTATTATAGTCATTAACCTTCGCAATAGTTTCTTAAGATTTTAAAAAGCGTTTTATTTTCAGTCATAATTGTTTTGTCAGCTTAAACTTACCTTTATAATATAACTCTTCTGATAGGTGCTGTTACTTACTAACAGAGCCTAACAAGACTATGTTGTCAAAGTAGTTGATAAATATCATTATAATGTGTATTTACTTAACGATTCATGTCGTTTATTAGCTTAAGTGTAAAATTTTATCGCAGTGACTCTGATGACCACACCAGTTATTACCAACAAATGGGGTTTGTTTGCCGTTCCATTTTTCATTTGCTTCGGATTCCAAAATGAAATCATCTCAAAAAAACAGCTCACTCGCGCGCTCTGTCGCTAATTTAATTGCCGATATTGAAGCTGCAAGAGAGAAAATTTATGCTGATTTAGCGACCCCTGCCGCTGAAAAACAACAGTTATTTAATATGCAGCTGCATCAATTATTAACACCTAATGAGCCTGCACCTGGAAAGGAACTCCGTCAAGTGACCTTATTATTTGCCGATATTCAAAATTTTGTTAGCATTTTTGAAACCTTACCCTGTGAAGAGGTTGTTAATGTCTTAAATCGCTATTTTTTGCAAATTAATGAAATTATTATTAATCGGTTTCATGGTACGGTGCATAAAATTTTGGGTAACAGTCTCATGGCAAGTTTTGAAACACCAGATGACCAGCCCGAGAGGCTTTATGATGTACTAGCCTGTGGTATAGAAATGCAGATTGCGATGAAAAATCTTAATGAAACCAATCGGTTGCTGCATTTACCTGCTCTTTACATTGGTATTGGGATTCATTCAGGCAAAGCGATTGCAGGACAGTTTGGCTCGGCTATTTATCAGGAACAAACACTGGTGGGGACAGATATTAATATTGCCGCGTGTGTTAAAAATCGTAGTCTGCGCGGGCAAGTATTAATTAGTGAGCAGACTTTTCAGTTAGCTAAACAGGTAATTGAATGCACATCGCCTGTTCCACTTTATATGAAAGAGCTAAAAAAAAGCATGAATGTGTACGAGCTTAAAGCGATTAAAACGCCAAAATACCTTGCGTTGCCTGAAGTAAAAACACGACAAAGTCCGCGTGTTTTGGTAAATGTGCCGATTGTTTATCAATGTATGAAAGGTAAAACCCTATTGCCATCGCTGCATTCGGGTGAAATTATGGATATTAGTTATGAAGGAATGTATGCCTGTGTTTCGCATCCACCTGAGCTGTATTCTGACATCAAGTTTAATCTTGCTTTGGCATTACGGCATAAAAAAAACAGTGAAGTACAAGCCAAAGTGTTGACGGTGACCAAAGAGGATGACAAGTTTTATATTGGGGTGGTGTTTACGGATTTAGATGAAGAGACTCGCTTTTCGATTAAACAAGTCATTGATGTGATAAGAGAATTAATCGCATCACACTACGTTGATATTTTGCAGTTTCAACTTTTATAAATCAGGCAAAAAAGGGTGGCAGTGAAAATTAGCGATAATACAGTATTGTTTTCTTTTACATAAACTATAGCAATTCATAGAAAAGTATAGTCTGTTATGGGCTTAAAAAAGCGATTTTATTTATCGTCATCTAAAAGTGTTTGAGAAATTTCGTTCTTCAATTATACTTCTGCACACTTTCGATTTAATGACGAAAGGAGCATTGGGAGTTGACAATGCTATACGAACGCAGAGCTGACGTAAGATTAATCCATTCATATATCTTGATTCGAGGCAGCAATTGGCGTTGAAGCGTTTAGAGGAACGTAGATACTTTTCTATAGAAATTACAACTATGGCGGAAAGTGAACGAATCGTCAACGGTAAAACCAGTGTTGAGCGGCGGAATTACATTTGTACTCTAACCGAGATTAAACCGTTTTCTCATGCAGCACGAGGCATTGGGTCTCGGATGTGACGTTTAGAGAAGATGTTATTTTTGCTCATTGAAGTTTACATACGCTTGCCCTGCACGATGAGGGTTTTGTTTTCGTTAAATGCCGTTTTTAACCCTGCTTAAAAAAGGGATTGACGGCTTTATTGAGTAACGGATTAATCAGGGTAAAAACTAGATTTAGCAATTTCTTCAAAAGACCAAGGACAGTTAGCGGGAAAAACACGTTCATCTACCCCTGTTTCTTCCGATGCCCTGATAACAGCGAGTTGGTAAACATCCAGTAAACAGCTTGACAGTTTGGGTTTTAAGCCCGGATTTTCCCTTAAGACCTTTAAAAAATCTAGCCGTTGCCCCTTGATAGTTAACTCCCAACTCCTACCTCTTCTAGCAGGTTGGTACTGCCATTTGAGCAAATGCTGTAAAAGAACCGTTAAACGACTTTCCAATTCTCTTTTCTCTGACCTGCCCATGCTTTCTATCTCCTCAATAATATTCTCAACATCCGCATCAGAAAATTGACCGGCTTTAAGCAGCCCTGCTTGCTGCTGAGTCCAACTATAAAAGTCTGCGTCATACAGTGCATTCATTTTTTTAGACCTTTTTTAAAAATAGGTGAATTGTACCTTACAAAGAAAAACCCCCACCGCCGTCAAGAAATGAGGGTTTTTTCTTTAAAAATGGATTACGGCACTTTTTTTTCCTGTAAGGGTAATAAACCACTCTTGCTTGCCTCTAACACCACCATTTGTACAAGGTGATTATTGGCATCGTAAGAAACAACAATATTCCAACCTTGAGAGGTTTCTTTGGTGATGGGGTTATCGCTAAAATGAAGTTCTAAAATATCATCTGCCGAATAATAAATGGTTTTCATTTTTACTCCTTAAAACTAAAGTGGTGCATAACGGTTTTAACAATCAGTGTTTTCTCAATGACAATGGCGGCACAAAGTAAATTATCCTGTCGGTTTGAGTAGTGTTTTGCAATCCACGCATGGTGAGAGTCTTTGAATTTTATATCGCCGGTTTCGATTAAATCAAAGAGCAACGCTTCATCCATTGAACGCTCAATCAGTCGCTTTTTGGTATGTTCGGTAATATAAATCGTTGTTTTAAAACGAGAGCTTATGAGGTGCATTGTTTTTCAGTTTAAAATTATTTCGTAGATTATACCACACAAAGACCCCCCCCCCCACCGCCGTCAAGAGATGAGGGTTTTATTTTACATCACCCGTAAATTTTGCCCACA
>JAIFMS010000158.1 GCA_020048335.1 Methylococcaceae bacterium
CAGCTATTAAATCTATATCTTTATATGATATAAATGGTTATTTTAATCATGTAAATAATTTCTATATCTAACAAAGTTGAAAATGCTATAATTTATTGATTCATACCAATCTATGTAATCAGGTAACTTTTTAATAGCTTTTTCTATTTCCTCTTGAGTCAGTTTTCTGTTTAATGAATCTTCTGCAACCCTTTCTAAATCAGCCATTGTTAAAGAGTAAATAATTTTGTTTTCATTACTTGGTTTCATATTTTAAAAACTTTGATTTAGAATTCTGGAATTTTGCCTGTTTCAATTAGGGCCATAAATTTCGATGTTTTGAAGTTATATGGCTATCACTCAAATATTTCAACATATCATATTTTTTCACTAACAGTGAAAGCTCTTTCCATTCATCATCCATACAAAGGCAGTGATAAAACAAAAAAGCCAACTCATGCCCAGAAAATTGAGAACGAACCATATTGCAGTAAAACTGTTTATCGACTTCGGATAAATTACTTTTATCCACAAAACAAACTACCGCATTAATACTATGATAATAGCGGTCGAGAAGGTAAGCTTGGTATTTATAAAAATCACGATATTCATTTGAAAGATGACTTTTTTCATTTGGTATCTCGTTCTTTAATTTATCCCACATAAAAGGGCTGAGTCGGATAAAACAATTTCGACCTTTTATAGTTTCATTATTAATTTTATTTGTTTCAAGCGTTTCAGTGGTATTGTTAAATAATCCTAACATTTGAAAAAATGTATTTTCAAATTGTTGCCGTATCATGACATCATTTTGAATTTTAAACGCTTCTGCTGAAGCTTTTAGTTGTTCTGTTGATTCATGCAATTCTTTACTTTGTAACTTTATCGTATAAAGTACGGCAAACAATGCCGTTAAAGAAAACAATGGGTTAAGAATTCCACCTAGATAATCACCAAATTGCCCCCATTTATCCAACCCATCAGATAAGCTACCGTGAAATTTCCAAAAAAATAATCCAAGTAACAATAATGCTATGGCGATGGAACAAAAGACTAACCCGGTTAGCCAATTAGGAATTTCTTTTTGTGTGTTTGTTGCCATATTTCAAATTTTATTGTTGAAAAATAAATTAATATATTCGCTTTCGGTAATAATCTTAACGCCTTTTTCCTTCGCCGCATTAATTTTAGTCGCTCCAACTTTTTCCCTTATTCGATTATCCTGAATTGCCCTAAAATCTTTGATAAACTTCTTATCGGCATCAACTTTCATAGTCTTTCTTTCAATACATCAAATAAATTATTTCCCCCCACTAACTCCATATTCTCCTTACGCTCTTTGCATTCTAAATAAAAAATAAGCTCCTCTAACTTTTCCTGATGTTTTTTAAAATAGCTTTCAAAGACTTGCGTTTTTAGCGTATCAGGCAAAGATTCAAAAAAATTTAAAACACTGTGCGTTATTTCTAAATTCTGTTCTAGCATAGTTTCTCTCTAATTAAAAAATTAATTTCAACAGTCTTAGTCACCGTTTCAAATATTTTTCGCAAAAAAGTAAATGTTGGGTTGTGCTTACCAAATTTATCTGCATAAACTAACCCAACAAAACAATCCAATTTAAGCTTGCGCTTGTGCCAAAAGAATAGAAATGACATTGCGTGTTTTTTCAGCAGAAAATATTTTTCTTAGGCATTCGTTAAATTCCTCTTCGGAATTAGCTTTCAAAATATTCTCATGCGCTCCCAATTCTTTGGCAGTTCCTTCAGATGGTTTTATGAGAACAGGATATAAATCCGCTGAATGTGAAACTTCAAATAGAGTAAATGAATAATTGAGAGTCGGTACGTCTATTCTAAATGTAAAGTTAAAACCTCCTTTATATTGGTTTGATTTTATAACGCCTTGTAAAATATTAGAGGTTTTTTTGCTTAATAAATCAGCCTGTTCTTTCAAAATGCTGATTGGTGTTGTTATTTTTTCAGATGCAATATCATCCGGCCATAAATCAGTCATGTTATTCTCCAAAATTAAATGGTTAATTCAAAGTAAATAGGTAAATGGTCTGAAGCATTATTTTTATCAGGTATTCCTGTTTTTGACAATAAGCTTTTTTGTCCATCAAAATCTAAAATTTTTAATTCGTTTTCATTAAAATATTTTAACAAATCAGGTCGAACTAATACTTGGTCAAAAATATTCCAAAAATAAACTTTATGCGCAGCCTTTCGGTAATAATAAGTCCCAGCAACATCTTCTCCAAAAAAACGCCACATTGGATTATAGAAAAAAGGGTAAGATTTATTTTGCACTATCCGACTTTTCTTTTCTGCAATATTTCGTTTCATTACACTGTGTAAAGCATTTGCATTAATCAAACCATCTTCAAAAGGATTCATATTCATGTCTCCTACTAAAATTGTCTTTTGATGCCCCATTCTATTTTCAGCATCCTTAATATAATTAGAAAGCTCTATGCTTTCAGATAACTGATCTGATTCAGTAAAATCGTTTTTACTTGGAAAATGGGTTATTGCTAATAAAAAATCTTCTCGTGCCGGCAGTTTTAAATGCCTTATGGTTAATCTATCATAGTCATCATAAGGCGGAATAAATTGGCTGGAAAACTTAGTAAATATTTGGACTTTTGTGCAGTCATATTGAGGCGCGTATTCATAACCTATTAGGTTAGTTGCTAATGATTGGTTTAGTAGAATTAATAAATCAGCAGGATTAATATTCGACTCTACTAACATAATTACATCAACATCGTAATGCAAAGCCATTCTTGCAATATTTTCAGCTAAAGGCTTTTTATAGATATTCCAAAACAAAAAGGATAACATTTTCAACTCTTTGTTTTTTAATTGTTAAGCAAAGCCAAATATTCCGCTTCCGTAATAATCTTAACGCCCTTTTCCTTCGCTGCATTAATTTTAGTCGCTCCAACTTTTTCACCAATAACCAAATAATCCGTTTTACTCGTCACACTAGAACCCACTTTCGCACCTAATTCTTTGGCTTGGCGTTTCATCTCATCACGCGACCCGTGAACCATCGTTCCCGTAAAAACCAACAACTTACCTGCCAACGGATGCCCTGTTTGTTCTGTAGAAACAAAAGTTTTTTCATCTTGACTATTTTTCAAAGTAAACCCCAATGCGTAAATTTCCTGAAATAATGGCTGAATCCGCTTAAAACCCTTTGTCACCACAGCGGCAGTTTTTTCGGCAAACCCTTCTACCGCCACAATATCGGTTTCGGTTAAGCTAAAAATACTGTTCAACGGATAAACCTGTAGCAATTTTTCACAATTCCCTAAGCCCATCCGAAACACCCCAAACGCCGCTAAAAACCGCCAATCTTCAATCGCTTCCGTGCGACTGCGAACCAGTTGTGTGACTAAATTTTCTGCTTGTTTCGCGCCAAACCCCATCGCGACAAAATCGGTTTGCTGTAAGGGATAAATCTGTGCAATCGTGCGAATATTGTGTTGATACAATTTTGCAATGGTCGCTGAACCAAAACCGTCATTATTGCCCAACACGTTGAAAAAATGCTCCATTGTATTAGACACTTGCGCAGGACAAGCTAAGTTATTGGTACATAACAGAAAATCACCATCCCAAGTTAATTCTTGTTCACAACTAGGGCAATGGCTTGGAATTTCAGCTTTAACAGGTTGCAAAACCTCTTCAATTTTCGGAATCACCTCACCACTCCGCGCCAAGCGAATCAGCGCACCTGTACCGATGCCTTTGTCCAGCACCATTTTATAATGATGCGCTGTTGCCCGTTGTATCAACGCCCCGCTCAATCGAGTTGGCTCTAATTCAGCAACAGGAGTAATCCGTCCAGAACGCGAGGTTTGCGGCGTAACGCTTAACACTTTCACTTCCGCACTGTTTAAATTTTCCTTATAGGCAATTTGCCAACGATGATGATGACGGGTCGCGCCCATAAAACTTTTAAGCTCATCGTCCAAAATTTCCAGTACCACGCCGTCCACATCAAAATCTAATTTGTGCCAAATGGTTTTAACGGTTGTTTCAAACTCGGCAAATAATTCTTTCGCAGTTCCTGTCCAACACGGTAACAGTGCAAACGGATAAAACACCGCCGCGCCCTTTTGAATCGCTTGTTCGGCATGGGAACTTAATTCTTTTTCTTTGATAATACTGGCTTGAAAATTGCGGCTATTATCAAACTGTGCGGCTAATTGTGTGGCAAAATAACTTTTACTAATCACCACTTCCCCCGCGCCTAAACCGCGTGTGCCTTGATTGGCGACTTGCAAACCCCGTTCAAAAACGCGAGTAATATCCGTTCCCTTAGAGCCATCGCCGCGTGTGTACAGTTTTTCGCCATCATCAAACGCGGCATAGCCATCTAATTTTGGTGTGACTTTAAAAATGAGTTGTTCAAAATTCGTGCCTAATTCTAATGCGGCTTTTTTAATTCGCTCCGCCCAGCGTTCAATGTCTGCTTGGCTGTAAGCTTTATCGGTAGACAGCATTTTCACTGGCAATTCTACCGTTTTGCCAGCAAAAACAGGTTCAGGTTCAACCTGTTGTAATAAAGGATGCTGTGGATTGCGTTTAGCAAGCACGGCTGTAGACACGTCATAATTGGCATCGCTAATAATCTGTTCACCACCGCGATACAAAGCATTAGCGATAGATAAAAACTCTTCTAGCTCGGCATCACTCAATTGGCTTACTAAAGCAGGATTAGTAACGATTTCAAACAGACGCGGTTCGGTTAAAACAGTCAAAGATACAGCAGCTTGTTGCAAAAGGAGTTGTTGCTGTTCAGTCAGCAGGGGCAAAGTTATCATTTTTATCTCAAGGTAAAAAAGGTGTGCCATGAGTTTAACATAGCCCTCTATAAACCGATATTGCTCACGCTAAAACCGTTAGCACGGTAGAAAAATCGCTGTACCCCTTAGCAAAACTGCTAAAATGTGCCTATTTTATTCACTTGAGCTTTAGGCTCTAAAACAAATCCTGTTCCATGACAAAATTTATTTTTATTACCGGTGGGGTGGTTTCCTCATTGGGCAAAGGCATTGCCGCCTCTTCCTTAGCCGCCATTCTCGAAGAGCGCGGTTTGAAAGTGACTATGACTAAATTAGACCCGTATATTAACGTTGACCCAGGAACAATGAGTCCGTTTCAGCACGGTGAGGTATTTGTCACAGAAGATGGCGCGGAAACCGATTTAGACTTAGGACATTATGAGCGGTTTTTAAAAACCACGATGGCGAAAAAGAACAATTTTACCACGGGGCAGGTTTATGAGTCGGTATTGCGCAAAGAGCGGCGCGGCGATTATTTAGGCGCGACCGTGCAGGTGATTCCGCATATTACCGATGAAATTAAACGGCGGGTGTATGCCAGTGCCGAAGGGATGGACATTGGCATTATTGAAGTGGGCGGCACGGTGGGCGATATAGAATCGTTACCTTTTTTAGAAGCGGTGCGGCAAATTCGGGTGGAATTAGGCGGTGACAAAGCTATTTTCATTCATTTAACGCTTGTGCCGTATATTGCCTCGGCAGGGGAAATCAAAACCAAACCAACCCAGCATTCAGTCAAAGAATTGCGCACGATTGGGATTCAGCCTGATATTTTGATTTGTCGCTCAGAGCGTCCCATTCCTGCCAGTGATAAAGCTAAAATCGCTTTGTTTACGAATGTGGCTGAAAATGCGGTGTTTTCCGCGTTGGATGCGGATACGATTTATCGCATTCCCTTAATGCTGCACGAGCAAGGCTTGGATGAAATTGTGGTGAATAAATTGCGCTTGGATGTGCCGCCTGCGCACTTGTCGGAATGGAAGGCGGTGGTCGAGGCACTGACTCATCCGACCACCGAGGTTAAAATTGCGATTGTGGGAAAATATGTTGACCATTCGGATGCCTACAAATCATTGAATGAAGCGTTAATTCACGCAGGGATTCATACCCGCAACAAAGTGATTATTAAATATATTGATTCGGAATTAATTGAAGAAGAAGGCACGGCAAGTTTGCAAGATGTTGATGCGATTTTAGTCCCGGGTGGATTTGGTGAACGCGGTGTCGAAGGCAAAATTGCCACCGCCCGTTATGCGCGTGAGCATAAAATTCCTTATTTAGGCATTTGCCTAGGAATGCAAGTGGCAGTGATTGAATTTGCCCGTAATGTGGTCGGATTAGAAGGGGCATACAGTACGGAATTTTTACCCACCACCCCGCATCCTGTGATTGGGTTGATTACTGAATGGATGACCGAATGCGGACGTGTGGAAACTCGCGCTGAAGATTCCGATTTAGGTGGCACAATGCGTTTAGGCAGTCAAAAATGCCGGTTGAAATCAGAATCGCTGGCATTTGCTGTTTATCAAAAAGAAGTGATTACCGAACGCCACCGCCATCGCTACGAATTTAATAATCATTATATTGAATCGTTGGAACAAAAAGGAATGCGCTTTTCAGGAAAATCCATTGATGGTCGCTTAGTTGAAGTGATTGAAATTCCTGAGCATCCGTGGTTTTTGGCCTGCCAATTTCATCCTGAATTTACCTCAACGCCTCGGCGCGGACATCCTCTGTTTTCAGGTTTTGTCGCCGCCGCCGTGTTACATAAACAAACCGCTTAAATTTTTACCCTTAGCAAGGAAATGACCATGTCTCACCAATCTGAACTGATTAGCAGCGATATTAACGCCTATTTAGCCCAGCATGAACGCAAAGAATTATTACGTTTTTTAACCTGTGGCAATGTCGATGATGGCAAAAGCACCTTGATTGGTCGCTTGCTGCATGATTCAAAAATGATTTATGAAGACCAATTAGCAGCGGTACAAGCAGACAGCGTGAAATCAGGTACAACAGGCGCAGGCAAAATTGACCTGGCTTTATTAGTCGATGGATTACAAGCCGAACGCGAACAGGGCATTACCATTGATGTAGCCTATCGTTATTTTTCTACCGCCACCCGCAAATTTATTATTGCCGATACCCCAGGACACGAACAATATACCCGCAATATGGCAACTGGCGCGTCCACTTGCGATTTGGCGGTAATTTTAATTGATGCCCGTTATGGGGTACAAACCCAAACCAAACGGCACAGTTTTATCGCCTCGCTGTTAGGTTTAAAACATATCATCGTAGCGATTAACAAAATGGATTTAGTTGGCTATAGCGAAGCAACCTATAGCAAAATTCAACAAGATTATTTAAGTTTTGTCAGTGCGTTAGGCATAGATGATATTCACTTTATTCCGATGTCTGCGTTAGATGGCGATAACGTGGTGAATAAAAGTGAAAATATGCCGTGGTACACAGGAAAATCCATGATGGAAACCCTAGAAACCATCGAAATCGCGAGCGACCATAATTTTGTCGATGCACGTTTTCCTGTGCAATATGTGAATCGTCCAAATCTGGATTTTCGTGGCTTTTGTGGCACAATTGCCTCGGGGGTTTTTCACAAAGGTGAACAAATTACCGTGTTGCCTTCTGGTAAAACCAGCACCATCAAATCCATCGTCACCTATGACGGTGAATTAGAACAAGCTTTTCCACCGATGGCAGTGACATTAACGTTAACCAGTGAAATTGACATCAGCCGGGGTGACATGATTGTCGCAACAGGCAATGCACCGATAATTGCGGATGCGTTTAAAGCCTCCGTTGTGTGGATGGCAGAAAAAGCGATGACCCCTGGACGGCAATATGTTATTAAATTAGCCACCCGTAGTGTGTCAGGTTCTGTTTCGACTATTCACCATCGCATTGATGTCAATACTTTAGAACACCATGATGCCAATGAATTAAAATTAAATGAAATTGGCTGCTGTATTATTTCAGTCAACGCGCCTGTGGTGTTTGATATTTATCAACAAAGCAAAGGCACGGGGTCATTTATCATTATTGACCGTTTAAGCAATGTCACTGTTGGTGCGGGGATGATTCTTGGCAGTACCGATATGAATCAATGGCAACCTGTTAGTGAAGCAGAACGCGCGGCTCGTTTCAGTCAAGTGGCGGCTGCCATTGCCTTGACGGGTGAAAATAGCAACAACGCAGCCTATCAATTAGAACGGCATTTATTTGACAATGGTCATGCAGCAACGGTTTTGGAAGTGGCTAATCCGCAACTTATTGCCGCAATTAAACAAGCGGGCTTAATTTGCTTAGTGATTAATGATGAGAGTGATGCCACGATAACCTTTAATTGTGATATGGAAAGTTGTGAAGCCATTTACAGCGAATTAAAAACTCAAGCGATTATTTATTAATCTGACTGTCCTTTAGAAAAATCCCTTCTGCTGTGTAAAAAAAGCAAGGGATTTTTGTTTTATCCTCCTTTATCAACGGAAAGGAAAATTATTATGCAATTTCGCGTACTGTTGTTTTCATTTTTTATTTTCCTGAGCAACTACCCTGCCTTAGCAGACATCAAATCCGCCCCTGTGATTGATAATTTACAAGCCGTTGTTCCTCTTGATAAAGCGATACGCAAAGGGGTGTTGCCCAATGGTTTAATCTATTACATCAAAAAAAATACCAAACCCGAACAGCGGATGGAATTGCGTTTAGTGGTTAAAGCAGGGGCGATTAATGAAGATGCTGACCAAAACGGGCTGGCGCATTTTGTAGAACATATGTTATTCAATGGCACGACACATTTTCCTAAAAATCAATTGATTCACGACTTAGAAAAAATTGGTGTGCGCTTTGGTGCGGATTTAAACGCCTATACCACCGAAGACCACACGGTTTATGAATTACCGATTCCAACCGACAAACCTGAATTAATTGATTTAGGCTTTAAAATTGTGGCTGATTGGGCAGGACGCGCGACTTTTGAGGGAAAGGAAATTGAAAGAGAACGCGG
>JAIFMS010000072.1 GCA_020048335.1 Methylococcaceae bacterium
ATGCACTTTGATGACGAAGTGGCAACGGCAAAAACGAAAAAACGCCGCGAGTTTGGCGCACATTACACCAGTGAAGAAAATATTTTAAAAACCATTAAGCCGTTATTTTTGGATGATTTACACAACGAATTTGAAAAAATCCGCAAAGTGAAAACTAAATTAAATGCGTTTCATAAAAAAATCGCTGAATTAAACTTTTTTGACCCCGCCTGTGGGTGTGGTAATTTTTTGATTATTGCTTATCGTGAATTGCGTTTATTAGAATTGGAAGTGATAAAAGCGCGGTATGGTGATAATCCAATGGCACATTTAAGCGTGAACGCGCTTATTTTGTGTGATGTGGATAAATTTCACGGCATTGATATAGATGAAAGTGCGGTACATATTGCCACGCTTGCCATGTGGCTGGTTGACCATCAAATGAATTTAAAGGTTTTGCAGTTTGGGGAATATTACAGCCGAATTCCGTTATTGAAAAAAGCCAATATTGTTCAAGCAAATGCGTTACAAATGGATTGGGAAAAAGTAATTGAACCTGAACAATGCCATTTTATTATGGGCAATCCGCCGTTTATTGGTTATAGCTATCAAACAATAGCTCAAAAATCAGATTTGGATTTTGTTTTTCAGGATATGCACGGAGCAGGTGTATTAGATTATGTAACAGCTTGGCATATTAAAGCGGCGCGTTATATTCAAGCTAATCCGAATATTCCTGTGGCTTTTGTTTCGACTAATAGCTTAACCCAAGGCGAACAAGTCGCTGTTTTATGGACAGCGTTATTGAAATTAAAAGTAAAACTTCACTTTGCCCATCGCACTTTTAAATGGAGCAATGAAGGGCGGGGGGTTGCCGCTGTGCATTGTGTGATTATGGGATTTGGCTTAAAAGAACCGAGTCGTTACCGTTTATTTGATTATGGCGATAATATTCAAGGTGAGCCGATTGAATACAAAGCAACGCGGATTAATCCTTATTTAGTAGATGCTCCAACAGTGTTAATTCAAAAACGGCGTAAGCCGTTAAGTCTTAGCGTTCCTGAAATGGTTTATGGAAACAAGCCAACTGATGGAGGGTATTTGCTTTTATCGCAGAAAGAAGCCGAAATGGTAAAAGGCAGCCAACCGACAGATGGTGGGTACTTACTCTTATCTCAATCGGAAGCTGACAAAATTCGTGAAAATGACCCTATTGCTGCTAAATACATACGCCCATTTTTGGGGGCAGATGAGTTTATTAATAACATTCCACGTTATTGTTTATGGCTAACAAACAGTAGCGCAACTGATCGGATAAACTCGCCTGAAATTAAAAAACGCATGGAATTAGTCAAAAAAATGCGATTGGCGAGTAAGAAATTGCCAACGCAGAAATTAGCTGAAAGTCCGCATTTATTTGGTGAGATTCGGCAAACTGACCAACCCTATTTATTAATTCCAAGTACCTCATCTGAACTGCGAAAATATATTCCAATCGGTTTTTTACCTGCTGATGTCATTTGTAGCAACGCAAATTTTATGTTACCTAATGCTAGTTTGTACGATTTTGGAATGCTTTGTTCAACTTTTCATAATGTTTGGATGCGAGCTGTTTGTGGACGACTGAAAAGCGATTATCGTTATTCAAATACCGTTGTTTATAATAATTTTCCCTTTCCTGAAAAAGTCACACCAGCGGCAAAAAAGAAGATTGAATTGGCAGCACAAGCTATTTTAGAGGCACGAAAAGCAGAAGAAGAGTTGTCTGCAAAATACGGACAAACCTGTTCGCTTGCCGTGATTTATGCTTCAGGGAATATGCCTGTTGATTTACTAAAAGCCCATAACGCCCTTGATAAAGCCGTTGATGCCGCTTACAGTTATAAAGGCACAAAAGACGATGCCAGCCGCGTGGCGTTTTTATTTGAACTGTATCAAAAGCTTATCTCACCTGTTATGGATACTACGCCGCAAAAAAAGATTAGAAAAAATCACAAAGCCCATTTTTCTGAATAAAACTTCTTAAAAAATCAACCACTATGCAAGATTTACTTTTTTTTATTCGCCTATTTAAACCCTATCAAAGCTGGCTTATCGCAGGTGTTTTACTGTCTGCACTCACCGCCGCCGCAGGGATTGTTTTATTAACGCTATCGGGTTGGTTTATCAGCAGTGCCGCGTTAATGGATTTAAATTATTTACTCCCCGCCGCACAAATTAGAGGGCTTGCCATTACCCGAACCCTAGGGCGATACGGTGAGCGGGTGATTACCCATGAAGCCACGTTTCGGGTTTTAGCACGGGTACGGATTTGGTTTTTCGCGCAAATGATACCGCTTGCCACAGGTCGCTTGGCTTTGCTGCGCAGTGGTGATGTCTTAGCTCGGATGACCAGCGATATTGATGCGTTGGACGCGCTGTATTTACGCTTACTCGCGCCGATAACGGTTGCCATTAT
Source organism: Methylococcaceae bacterium (assembly GCA_020048335.1). GTDB lineage: Bacteria > Pseudomonadota > Gammaproteobacteria > Methylococcales > Methylomonadaceae > CAIQWF01. Next base: position 2,438 of record JAIFMS010000072.1, read on the forward strand.
TGGTGTAAGTGCAGTGTTGAGTTTTATCTATCAGTACCAGCCGATTTTAAGTTTTAATCTTGGGCTGTTGCTTATTTTTGCCACTATTGCCGTTCCGCTGTCTTTTAATCGCCTCGGTGAAAATGGGGCTAAAGCCATTACCACCCTAACGGCAAATTTTAAAACTCGGCAAATTGAAATTTTACAAGGGCTGCGGGAATTAGTGGTTTTTGCGGCTTATGAGCGTTTTCAACACAAACTCACCGCCATCTCCGAACGCTTAATTGAAACGCAACGCGCCAATAATTGCTTAACCGCCTTGTCTTCGGCTTTAACCTTGCTAATTTCACAATTAAGTTTATTGCTTACCTTGATTTTAACTGCCACAGCGTTGCAAGATGGCTTGCTAACCCCTACGGACTGTGCCGTTTTGGTATTTTGCATTATTGCCACGTTTGAATTGATTACCCCCTTAGCCCCTGCCATGCAAATGCTGGGAAAAGTTCAGCAAGCAGCACATCATATTCGGACAACCGCGAGTTTGTCCCCTGCGATTGAAGAACCAGCGCAAACGGCTGTTTTGCCGCAACAGTATGATTTAACCTTGGAAAATATCAGTTTTCATTATCCAGACCACAAACAGAATGTTATTTCAAACGTTTCTTTAGTCATTCCACAAGGCAGTAAAATTGGGATTATCGGTGAAAGTGGCGCGGGAAAAACCTCGCTTTTACAGCTTTTATTGCGTTTTTTTGACCCACAACAAGGGCGTATTTTATTAGCCGGTCAAGATTATAAAAACTTTCACTCCGATGATTTACTGTCTTGTTTTGGTTTGTTATCACAACGCAGTCAATTATTTGCTAGCACAATTCGAGAAAATTTATTGCTAGGGAAACCTTCTGCCAGTGATGCTGAATTGCAACAAGCCATTGCTGCCGCAGGCTTAAATGCGTTAATTGCCCGTTTACCTGAAGGGTTAGACACTTGGGTGGGTGAGCAAGGTTTGAAAGTATCGGGCGGGGAAGCGCGACGGATTGCCTTGGCGCGGGTTTATTTAAAAAATGCCCCGATTTTATTATTGGACGAACCCACCGAAGGCTTAGATAGCAAAACCGAAGAAGAAGTGTTGGCAGCCTTAGCGGTGATTGCGCAACATAAAACCTTGATTATGGTGACACATCGCAGCGCGGGGTTAAAATTGGTCGATAAGGTTTATCATTTTAGCCAAGGGCAGTTGCAGTAAATCCGTTAAATGCCCTGTTTCTCATTAAACTCAGAAAAACACGGCGTTGTAAAATAACACGATTGCGTTAAAAAAAGTCCACTAAATATCTTACTCATAAAAAGAGTTAATCCGCTATAATCTGCATTTTTAATTCTTTTGGTCACTTTTATGAAAAATATTTTTTCCCTTTCTTTACTGGCACTTGCTTTAACCGCCTGTTCTTCAACAGCACCCACTACACAAGCGGTGGTTTCTGCGGCTGACAAAGCGGTTGCCGTTGTCACAGCACCTGTGGCTATGGAAGCAAGTCCTAGCGAATTAACAACAATCGGTAAGCAATTAGCCCAAGGCTGTGCTGCAGGCGATAAAAATTTGTGTGATGCCAGTGCGCAAGTGGTTGCTTTTTTATCAGGTTCAAACGCATCAAGCTCTATTGCGCCCTCATTTAATTGTGCAAAAGCTGGAACACCTGTTGAACATCTTGTTTGTGACAGCAAACCCTTGTCTTCTTTAGATGGCATTATGGCAAGACAATATAAAGTAGTGAGTAAATCGGCCAGTGCCAAACAAGTGCAAAAAGATTGGTTGAATAACACGCGCAATGCTTGTGCTGACGTAGAGTGTTTGGCAGTTGAATATTCAAAAAGAATTGTTAGTTTATCTAACTAAATTCAAAACCTCCTTCTTTTCTGGGAGGAGGCTTTTTAATTAAGTTGTGGCAACGATTTTTGCTCGACTAACGCCGATACAAATTGATTTGCCTCGGCAATGGTTTTTTCCATTGCCGCAATGAGTTGTGAAATATCAATCGCAATCAACACACACTCTTGTTGTAACGCCGCAATGGCCTGTGCATTAAGATTATGCTTTAAAAACAACACTTGATCCCGAAACGCAGCCAGCACAGGCTGAATTTGACTTTCTGCTTTGGATAAACTTTTAATCAAACGGGCATAATGTTGCCGCGCTGTTTTAAGTTGCCGCAAACTTTGGCTGCGCAAGGTGCGATTTTGATACAGCTTCAACTCCGCTTCCCACTCAGTAAACAAAGCTTCACTGACTTGCGTAATCGCAACAATTCTATTGCCCACTTCATCGGCGCGAAATTGACAACTTTCATAGTGCCGTTTTAGCAAACGATATTTTTGTTCTAAAGGAGTGTCAGGCAAGGCAATCACAGTTTTGAATTTATCCAGCGTTTGTGAAAATTGATCGCGACTTTGTTCTAAACTGCTACACGCTTGCTCAACGTGCAGTACCACTAAGTCCCGTTTGTGCTGTCCGAAGGACTCTTTGGTTTGATAATAAACCTGCCTAAATTGCTGCTGCAAAAAAGCGCGAATCACCTCAAGCAATCTGGTGGTTAGCGAGTTGCTGCTCATAAAAATGCTCTTGATTGACAATGTGAAGAGAAAAGGGCGCGTGTGTTACAAATCCAACAAAAGCGTTGTCCAAAATCCCTTGGGCGGTTAATTCAGCTAAATTAGTGGTGTGAACAGCCGCCGCTTTTACCACAATCAAACGCTCTGCGACTAATTCTTTGGCTAACCAAGCGGCAAGACTGTCGGAGGTAATCGCCCAACTGGGTTGAATCCCGGCTTGATTGAGTTGTTTTATGGAAGGCGACCAAATAATAGGCTGTGAAGGGGCTTTTTTAATTTCGGTAATAGAGGAAATTAACGCAAATTCAGGATGCAGTCCTTTGAATAATAACGCCATCTGCTGCATCGCCAAAATCGCCATGTCATGGGCAATGCGGTCATTAAATTGCCAACGTTGTTGTGATAAGCGAACTTGATTAGCAAAATCCCCACCGCCTGGCACAATCACAGTTTTTGTGTGTTGATTCGCAGCAATCGTAGCTAAACACTTTTTTAACGAAGTTGAATGGCTTAAACTGCCACCTAATTTAATGACCCGCATTTTTTAAAACTTACATGGCATCCAAAATCGCTTTTTTCACCGCATCCAACGAAGCATCAATCGTTACAGGATGGGTATCTTGGCATTGACTGATAGCGGTATCAGGGTCTTTTAAACCGTTACCTGTCAGGGTACAGACAATGTTACTGCCTTCAGGAATTTTGCCAGTTTGAATATCACGCAACGCCCCTGCTAATGAAGCGGCTGAGGCGGGTTCACAAAAAATTCCTTCAAATTGAGACAATAGCTTTTGTGCGGCTAAAATTTCAGTGTCGGTTAAACTATCAAACCAGCCATTGGATTCGCGCTGTACATTCCAGGCTAAATCCCACGATTGCGGATGTCCAATCCGAATTGCGGTGGCAACGGTTTCAGGATTGTCAATCATTTTTCCTGCCATAAAGGGCGCAGCTCCTGCGGCTTGATAGCCACACATCACAGGGCGAGTAGGGGTCACGGCTTTGTGCGTCGCGCTGTCACTGGCATATTCGCTATAGCCTTTCCAATACGCGGTAATATTGCCCGCATTGCCAACGGGTAAACAGTGATAATCGGGAGCAAAACCTAATTCATCCACAATTTCAAATGCGGCGGTTTTTTGTCCTTCCAAGCGAAACGGGTTAATGGAATTGACGATGGTGACAGGGGCGTGCGTGGCAACTTCTTTGACCAACGCCATGCCTTTGTCAAAATTACCATTAATTTGAATGATTTGCGCCCCATACATCAATGTTTGGGCTAATTTTCCCAAGGCAATTTTTCCCTCAGGAATTAACACAAAAGCTTTAATGCCTGCACGAACTGCATAAGCCGCTGCCGCCGCAGAAGTATTGCCCGTGGATGCGCAAATAATGGCTTGACTGCCTTCTTCCACCGCTTTAGTGACCGCCATTGTCATACCACGGTCTTTGAACGAGCCTGTTGGATTTAAGCCTTCGTATTTCACATAAATCGTTACGTCTTTGCCAACTAAACGTGGAACGTGGTGCAATTGAATTAACGGGGTATTGCCTTCGCCTAGGCTAATTAAGCGCGTGGTTGCGCTAACGGGGAGTCGGTCTTGATAGTGGGCAATTAAACCTGTGTAATGTGTCATAAGAGTTCTGGTTTTAAAAGGATTAGGATAAATAGAGCGGTTAAGCCCGTGTCAAAATTTATATTTTAGACTCAACATTATGCCACAATTGCCCATTAATTTGTGACTGGCAAACCTTGCCAAGTTGCGATGGGTTTTTTATCACAATAATTCCATTTTGCTTGCCAGCGTGAAGGAAAATCAGGGTCTAAAAATTGGATAGTCAATTTTCCCCAATAGGGACTGGCTTTACCGTTCATCATCTTTTGACTGCTACATTTTTCTGCTGAAGACGCTTGAATCCAGTAACCTTCATAAGTCCCGCGTCCTTGATAAACGCCTGCTAATTTATCAATATAAATCCAGCCTTCTGTGCCTTGATAGTTATAACTCCATACCGCTGTACTGCCGATTTCATTTTCATAAATCACTTTACCGTAGGTGCTATTCCACACCTCATCTGCGGATACGGATTGATTAACGGTAAGGGCTAATAACATAAAAAAAAGAGCTGTTTTTATCACTTGTCATGTCCTTTAGGGTTGTATTAATAACTCAGGGCGGTATTCAAAGTGCATCGTGTCGTAGTGATACCACTTACCGCCCCAAATAAAGCCGTGTTTTTCAAATAGCTCAACAATTTGGGGCGGAATTTGATTTTTGTACTGATATTTTTTACCCGCCCACCGCCAGTAATTAGAGAATTTTGTGTCAATGTCGATGGCGATGGCAAACGAGTGACCACTTAACCGCTCTGTTCCGCTAATGGTGCGCCAATTAAACGTCCCTGCGGTATTGAGAACATATTTTTTCAACGCCGCAGGTAACTGGTCTAATTCGGCAGAAACTTGTGCCAACTTTTTATCCACCCCATTAACACGGGTAACACGCACGGTTTTATGCCCTGACTGTGGCAGCCATTGAATCGTCACTAACTGACTTTCCACCGCTTGTTGCGTCGCGCCGTACATTTTTTTAAAAAAAGCGTCATTACGCACGCGCCCAGGATTTACATTGAGCGCAGGCGGTGTATAAGAGGATGCACCGACAGGGTAAGGATAGGCAAACATATCCTCCACATCAGCCGCATTTAACAACTGTTCGGCATTTTTTTCTTTGCCATCATCAAAAAGCTGTTTTTCACCATCCTGCCAAATTAAATAATTGTTTTCACAAGCCACTAAATAATCAGGATACGCTTTTATTAACCGCGCGGCATCGGCATTGCAAACGGCGTGAGCATTAAACGTCACCGTTAAAAGAACGATGGCGACGGCTTTCATTGTAAATAAACGTCAATATGATTTTTATAAACAGTCACACTGACCACAGGTGTGCCATTTAAAATGGCTTTTTCGGTGGCTTTAGACAACTCGCCGCGTTTTAGCATCGCTTCCAATTTGCCACGATTGGCTTTACTGGCAAAAAAAGCATCATCGCCCGTTGGCTCATCTCTATCATCAATAATACCAAATTCATGAAAATTGGCTCTGTCTTGACGCAGAATCGCGCCAGCCGTTTTTAAGCGTTCTCCTTTGCTATTAAAATGGTCTTTCTCACCTAACCGCGCGGTATAACTTTCAAGAGAATCATCTCCTGCGAGACTAAAGGGACTGGCTAACAGCAAGGCAAGGAACAGGATTGTTTTTTTCATAATGAGCCTCAAAAAATAATTAGGGTTAATACACAGAATTTATAGTGCAAATTATTGTAAGATAAAGGCAGTTTAAATCATAGTCGTTGTTTTTACAGGAGTGGTGTTAGATGCCAGTCACTTTGCAAAACCTCTTTTCAGATTTACCGTGTCATGCGGAAAAAACAGAATTATTTGACACATTACTGCAAACTAAAAATGTGAAAATAGAGCGGATTGTCTCAACAGGGCAAGCCAGTCCAGTTGATAGGTGGTCTGACCAAGCCCATGATGAATGGGTTATTTTGTTAGCAGGAAGCGCACGATTGCAGTTTGCTACAGACAAGGCTATTATCCATTTAACCGCAGGCGATTATCTTTTTATCCCCGCTCACGAAAAACACCGTGTTGATTGGACAGACCCCGCCGTTGCAAGCGTTTGGTTGGCCATTCATTTATCCGAGAATCTATCATGAACAAAATACTTTCTTTTTTGTTACTGCTTGTTGTTATTTTTATCACAGGTTGCAATCAAACGCAGACCACTAAAACAGCCGATAAACCCTTTAATTTAGAAAAGGTGAAGCAGCAATATCTGAATATACCGCTGACTGTAGCCGATATCAGTGAGCAAAATTACAACAACAGCTCGGCATTGGCTGTCACCTTAAGTGTGCCACTCAATCCTGCGCAAGATTTTCAATCTTTTTTCAAAGTCAGTGATAAAAAAGGGCAGCCTGTGCCAGGGGCGTGGATTGCCTCTGCCAGTGGTTTGGTGGTGTATTTTCCTGCAATAGAACCCTCTAGCAGTTATAGCGTGGATGTATTGAAAGGCTTAACCGCTGCCACCGAGGTGCATTTAGCTGAAACCGTGAGTAAAAAGGTAGATACACGCGAATTAAAACCGCAAGTGAGTTTTTTGAGCAAAGGCTCGATTTTACCTGCCAAATTAGCCAAGGGTTTACCGATTGTTACAACGAATATCAAAGCCATTGATGTGGATTTTCATCGAGTGAAAGACGATAAAATCAATCACTTTTTAGGACTGTGGGCAGAGCAAGCCAATCAAAGCCAAAACCAAGGCACTTATTATTTGCAGCAATACCATGATTTTGTTGATTTAGTTTATACAGGGCGATTTGATTTAAAGCCGCCTAAAAACACCCGCTATACCACCCATTTAGATTTAAAAGGCATAGCCGCCTTAAAGAAACCTGGTATTTATGTGGCGGTGATGAAAGAGGCAGGAACTTATCAGGACCAAATGCAAACCACTTATTTTGTGGTCACCGATATTGGACTGCATACGCGGGTGTTTGCCGATAAAATTAATGTTCAAGCCAGTGCGTTAAGTAGTGGCGAAGCCCTTGAAGGGGTCAGCTTAACGTTATTGGATAATAAAGAACAAGAATTAGCTAAATTAGTTACCGATGCGCAAGGACAAGCAACCTTTGATAAACCCAGTGATAAAGCGGTGTTGTTGTTGGCAAGGACTAAAAACAATATCGCCCTGTTGCAATTAAATGCGCCTGCGTTGGATTTGTCCGAATTTGCGATTGCAGGACGTGATTATCATCCGATAGAGATTTTTACTTACGGGCCGCGTGATTTATATCGCCCAGGTGAAACGGTGAAATTCAGTGCTATTTTGCGGGATGCGGATGCAGAAAAAATGGTTGCGCCGCCTTTAAAAGCTGTGATTAAACGCGCGGATGGGCAGAAAATAAGCTTTTTCACTTGGTATCCTGACAAAAATGGCTATTACCAAACCAGCTATGTGTTGCCTGATAATGCGATGGCAGGCGATTGGACTTTAGAATTAGAAACCGCTGGCAAACATTATCACGAGTATAAATTTAAAGTAGAAGCTTTTTTGCCTGAACGGATGGAATTATTGCTAGGTGAACAGCCTGCAAAACAAAATTGGGCAACCAGTAAAGCCCCATTAGCGGTGGCTGTTTCAGGGCAGTATCTGTACGGTGCGCCCGCTACAGGCAATCGTCTGGCTTCAAAAGTGTTGATTAAACCCAATCGGCATCCGTTGCAAAAATGGGACAGTTATTTTTTTGGTGCCGAAGATGAAAAGCCGCCTGTGATGTTTTTTGAAGTGGATGATTTAAACTTGAATGACCGAGGTTTAGCCACCCTGACAATTCCTTCACGTTGGCAAAATGTACAACACAGTCCGTTTACGATTAAAGTCATTAGTAGTTTATTTGAAACGGGCGGGCGTACCGTAACGCGCTCAGTTGATTACACCTTATGGCCACAACCTGCGTTAATTGGTCTGCGTCCAACGATGGATTTAACCAATATTCCAAGTGACAGTGAAGTCAGTTTTGATGTCATCAAGGCAAATTCATTGGGTGATTTAAGTGGGGATACTGAAGTCATTGCCACTTTAATTAAGGAGCGCAAAGACTATTATTGGGTTTATTCGGATGACCGGGGTTGGCATTCTGAATATACGGAAAAAAATTATAAAGTGTTTGAAAAACGCTTTAGCTTGGACAATAAAAAGCCTGTGCAAATCACCGTTCCTGTGGAATGGGGGTCTTATTTATTGACCGTAAAAGACACTAAAACCTCTCAAACCAGTACCTTGCGTTTTGAAGCAGGCAGCGGCTGGAATACGCAACAAGATAATCAAGCCGCCCGTCCTGACAGGGTGGTGATGGAGTTGGATAAAAAATCGTATCTGCCCAATGAAGTAGCAAAAGTTAAAATCACCCCGCCTTATGCGGGAAATGGCTTTGTGGTGGTGGAAAGCACCGACCAGCAACTGTGGTTTCAACGGGTGACTGTGCCTGCGGAAGGAAAAATAGTAGAAGTCCCCATTAATCCTGCATGGCGGCGGCATGACCTCTACATTTCCAGCGTTATTTTTAGAGCAGGCGATGCCAAGGAAAAAATCACCCCGAATCGGGCGGTAGGTTTAGTGCATTTGCCGCTAAATAGAATAGATAGACAATTAAAAGTCAGCATTGTCGCGCCTAAGCAAGTCATTCGACCTGAGACTGTATTAAATACCGTGGTTAAAGTAGACAATGCCAAAGCAGGACAAAAAACCTTTATCACTTTAGCGGCTGTCGATGTCGGGGTATTAAATATCACCGAATTTGTCACCCCCGACCCGTTTAAATGGTTTTTTGAGCCGCGTCGCTATGGGGTTGACCAACGCGATATTTATCATCAAATTATCGAATTAACCGAAGGCGGGGTGACAAAAGCCCGTTTTGGTGGGGATGCGGATAAACACGCAGGCGGGGCAAGACCTGATTCTGAAGTGATGATTGTTTCGTTGTTTAGTGGCGTAGTAGAAACCGATGCGAAGGGAATGGCAAAAGTGGCGTTAAAGATTCCTGATTTTAACGGCAAATTACGCTTAATGGCGGTGGCTTTTGATGATAATCAATTTGGTGCAGCAGATACAGAAGTAACGGTGGCTGCACCTGTGATTGCCGAGCCTTCCTTGCCGCGCTTTTTAGCCGCAGGCGATAGTGCGATTTTAACACTGGACTTGCGCAATCAAAGTGGTGAGGCACAATCTTTAACTTTGGATATGTCGGCATCTGCCCCGATTAGTTTACAAAATGAAAGCCGCAGTTTATTTTTACCTGATAAACAAAAGCTGGTTTTGCAATTACCGATAACCGCAGCGCAAGCCTTTGGGCAATCGGTGATTCAACTGCATTTGAAAAACTCGCCGACAGCCAAAGAAAAAATTGATTTACGGCGCGAATGGCGATTAGGGGTTAGACCTGCTTATCCTGCCATCACCACCGTGCAGCGGCAAGTGGTTCAAGCTGGTGTGCCTGTCACAGTCACCTCTGATTTGCAAAATTTACTGGTCAGTTCTGCGACCAGCCAATTAACGCTGGGGTTAAAGCCACCGATTAATCTAAAAAGTCATCTGCGGGAGTTATTGCAATACCCTTATGGCTGTTTAGAGCAGACCATTAGTAGCACCTACCCTTGGTTAGCCATTACCAAAGACAATGCGCGTGATTTTGGTTTAGCCGATATAAAAATTCACGATAAACCTGTCGATTTTGCCAATAAAGCCCGTTATATTGAGCATGGCATCAGTATGCTGGCAGGAATGCAGCGCAGTGAAGGGGGGTTTGGCTTATGGTCAAATACCGATTCTGAGGAACATTGGCTGACTGTTTATGCCGCTGATTTCTTATTAGATGCCAAAGAGCAGGGCGCGAATGTGCCGAAAGAAATGCTGGATAAAGCCCTCAATCGGTTGGTTGAATATGTTAATCAACGTGGCAATATGAATGATGAACGCTATAGTCAAGCACCTGGTCATTCAAGTTTTGCTTACAAAGCTTACGCAGGTTATGTCTTATCACGAGTCAATCACGCGCCATTAGGGTCATTAAGAACGTTGTTTGACCATCATCGCAAGGAAGTTTTATCAGGATTGCCTTTAACTCACTTAGGATTAGCCTTGATTAATCAAGGGGATAAACTGCGTGGTGGACAGGCGATTACCCAAGCATTAAGTCAACCGCGTGATGATAGGTTTTATTTAGGCGATTACGGCAGTCGGTTGCGTGATTTAACCCAAATGACCTATCTTTTGACCAAGCAGCCTGTTGGCTTAGAAAGTCGTGATAATTTAGTTTTCCAATTAGCCGATGCGATAGGTAATCGTGATTATTTAAGTACTCAAGAGCGTAACGCGCTATTTAGAACAGGAATTTTGCTCAATAATCAACCTGATAAAAGCTGGCAAGGGCAGTTGGTTTTTAATGAAACAGCACAACTGCTGACTGAAACTAACAATTATTCTGTTAATTTTTCTGCCGAGCAAATTCCGCAAACTCTTCAGTTTAACTCAGCAACGCCTTCACCTTTGTATTTAGAATACAGCGTACAAGGCTATCCGACTAAAGCACCAGCAATGGATATGAGCATTATTCACCTTGAGCGTAATTATTATAATTTACAAGGGCAGCAAGTGAATCCTGAGCGAATCAAAAGTGGTGATACTTTACTGGTCGATTTAAGTGTTTATGCAACCCAACGGATTAAAGATGCGTTGTTGGTGGATTTAATTCCCGCAGGGTTTGAGCTGGAAAATCAAGATTTGAAAAACACTATTAAAATTGAAGCCTTTAAAATTGGTTCAGAAACCATTGAGGATATTCAAAACAGAAATATGACAGGTGCTTTTCCGCAATACTTAGACGACCGCTTTGTCGTGGCAATGGATTTGTATGAAAATCAACCGCGCCATGCGTTTTATCTGATTCGAGCCGTGACTAAAGGGATATTTACTAACCCGCCCCCTTATTTAGAAGATATGTATCGCCCCTACATAAGGGCTGTTGGGCGTGAATTTGTCCCGATTGAGGTGTTTTAAGGACAAATAGTGCAACGTGAATAAGAGTGTGATTAATCGAAAGACCTGAAAACACAAGGCTTCTAGCGGTTTATAAAGCTTGACACGCTATAAGGGCATTGATATAAATACCCGCAGTTTCTTAGCGTTGTGCCAGTATTAACGTAAGGGATGTCGAATGTTTTACAGAATATTACAATAAACAACTACCCAAGGGGAAATTGATGAATAAGTCGGAATTAATAGACGCAATGGCTGCCGCTTCTGAATTAACAAAATCAGATGCTGGAAAAGCATTAGATGGTTTTCTTGAGGCAGTAAAAACCGCTCTTAGCAATGGTGAATCCGTTGCGCTAGTAGGCTTTGGGACGTTTTCTGTTAAAGAAAGAGCCGAGCGAAAAGGGCGTAATCCACAGACTGGAGGTGAAATTATTATCAAGGCTGCAAAAATTCCTTCATTTAAAGCTGGTAAAACTTTAAAAGATGTAGTAAACTAGCATTTCTTTAGTCGGGTGCTTAGCTCAGTTGGGAGAGCATCGCCCTTACAAGGCGAGGGTCGGGGGTTCGAACCCCTCAGCACCCACCACCGATTAAGGAGCGGTAGTTCAGTTGGTTAGAATACCGGCCTGTCACGCCGGGGGTCGCGGGTTCGAGCCCCGTCCGCTCCGCCAAGATTAAAAAACCCCGGATCATATTGGTTCGGGGTTTTTTTTTGCCTAACACATTTAAATATTGCTAATGTTAGGTTTAATTCTGTTTTTAAAGTCAGGACATCACTTATGTTGACAAAAATTAGAGAAAAATCACAAGGTGCTTTTTCGTGGGTGCTACTTTTAATTATTGTTGTGCCTTTTACGCTATGGGGTATTGAAAACTACATAGGAGGTGCTTCTGAAAAAGCGATTGCCTCAGTAGGACACAAAGAGTTTTTTCAAGATGATGTCAACAGAGCTTACCAGCAATATGCGCAAAATTTTGCAGGGATGAATATTGATGAGGATATTTTAAAAAAACAAGCCTTAGATAAATTGATTAAGGATGAGGTGTTATTGCAAACCGTTGAAGCACAAAGGCTAGCAGCAACGGATGCCGATACTAAAACTTTTATTGAGTCTTTGGATTATTTTAAAGTCAATGGTAAATTTGATAAAAAACAATATCAAACGCTGCTAGCTTCACAGCATCTTTCTTCGGCTGAGTTTGTGCAGCGGATTAAAAAAACTCAAATGATGGCGCAATTTCAGCGCGGCATTGTTGAGAGCAGTTTTGCAACCCCTTACGATATTGCTCATTTTTTTAAAATTGAAAATCAACAGCGTGAGATGGCTTACATTACTCTTCCTGTGACACCAACTCATGAACAGCCCAGCGCAGAAGAAATCAATGCGTATTACAAACAGCACCAAAACCAATATCAAACCAAGGAAAAAGTCGCTATTGAATATGTCACGTTGTCGCTTGAGCAATTGGCAAAAGAAATTAGTGTGACAGAATCACAGCTCAAAAGTTTTTATGAAGCGCAAAAAGAAACCTTTAGTAGCAAAGAGCAACGTAAAATCAGCCATATTCTGTTTGCCTCGGGTGCAGGCTTGGATGATAAAACGTTATTAGCAAAAGCTGTGGCAGCGGCGGAAAGTTTAAAAAGCAAATCGTTTGAAGCGGTGGCGGCTGAAGTGTCTGATGATAAAGCCAGCGCGAGCAAAGGCGGTGATTTAGGTCTTCTTGAAGCAGGCGTGATGGAAAAACCGTTTGAAACAGCGGCACTGGCACTGAAATTAAACGAAGTCTCAAAACCAGTCAAATCTAGCTTTGGTTATCATTTAATTAAAGTGACCGACTTAGTGGAAAAACAAGTCAAACCTTTTGAGGTGGTAAAAGAAGCTTTGACGAAGGCTTATCAGCGCAAAGAAGCAGAAACTAATTTTTATGCCTTAATTGATAAATTAACCGAAGTCAGTTATCAAAATCCTGACAGTTTAGCGGCTGTGTCTGAAACACTTGGAGTTTCTGTCGAAAAAACCGCCGATTTTACCCGTGACGAAGGACAAGGAATTGCGCAAGAAAAATCGGTGCGTAGTGCTGCTTTCTCAGAAGAGGTGTTAAAAGGCAATAATAGCGAGCCAGTAGAATTAGGTTCAGATAAAGTAGTTATCTTGCGAATGTTAAAACATCATCCTGCCGCAACCCGCGAATTAAAAGAGATTCAGCCTGAAATTGTAGCCGCTTTAGTGATGGAAAAATCGCAACAAAATGTGATTAAATTAGCCGCCACACTGAAAAAACAATTGCAAGCAGGAAAAACATTAGCCGCTGTTGCCAGTGAACAGGGTTTAAAAGTAAATGCGATTGCGCAATTAAACAGAAATAATACCACTGTACCTGCGCAAATTACCCAAGCGGTGTTTAAAGCGGCAAAACCTGTGGCAGAGAAAGCCACGATTTTGACGGTGGCAATGCCAAAAGGGGAGCAAGCGGTGATTAGTGTTAATAAAGTGATTGACGGCGTGATGAGCGACAGTGATAAAAAACAACAGGACTTGGCAGTAAAAAATATGGGCAATGCGTTTGGCGAAGCGTTGTTTAGTGCGGTGTTAAATAGCTTACAAGCCGATGCGGATGTGCGTGTTAGTTTACCGAGCAAACAACCTTAAAAAAGAGCGTTAAAAAAGAGTTCTAAGGGGGCGCAATGTCCCCTTTTTTATGACACACTTGTCAATCAATCAATGTTGAGTTTTTATAATGACTTTACCTATTCAAAACTACGCTTTACTCAGTGACGAAGAATGTGATGCAAAAATTGTGGCAGCAAAACAGCAATTAGGGCAACGCTGCATTATTTTAGGGCATCATTATCAACGCGATAGTGTGTTTAAACACGCAGACATCACGGGTGATTCGTTAAAACTTTCACGCGAGGCAGGTCAATCAGCGGCCGAATACATTGTGTTCTGCGGGGTGCATTTTATGGCGGAAGTGGCGGATATTTTGTCACGTCCTGAACAGATTGCGATTTTGCCGGACATGGCGGCGGGTTGTTCGATGGCAGATATGGCAAATAAAATCAATGTACAACGTTGTTGGCAAGAATTAGCTGAAATTTTGGATGTCGAAAATCAAGTCACGCCGATTACTTACATTAATTCTTCGGCGGATTTAAAAGCCTTTTGCGGGGCGCATGAAGGGATTGTGTGTACATCATCGAATGCGCGAAAAATTTTGGACTGGAGTTTTGCCAAACGCGAGAAAGTGTTATTTTTTCCTGACCAGCATTTAGGACGCACCACGGCGTATCAAATGGGGATTCCATTGGAGCAAATGGTGGTATGGGATTTTGATAAACCGCTTGGTGGCTTGACGGTTGCGCAAATTCAACAAGCAAAAATGATTTTGTGGAAAGGCTATTGTTCGGTGCATCAAGTCTTTACCGCGCAGCATATTGATGATTTTTTAGTCCGTTATCCTGAAACCAAAGTTATTGCGCATCCTGAAGCGTGTTTTGAAGTGTGTGAAAAAGCGGATTTTATTGGTTCAACGGAAACGATTTTAAAAATTGTCCGTGAAGCGGAACCCAATACCCGTTGGCTGGTAGCAACCGAATTAAATTTAGTGAATCGCCTGCATAATGAATGCAAAGGGCAGGGGAAGAATGTGCATTTTATGGCAACTACATTAAGTATGTGTTCGACTATGTTCAGAACTGACCCGCAACATTTAGCTTGGGTGTTGGAAAATTTAGTCGCAGGGTTTGTGGTGAATCCAATTAAAGTGAATGAAACAGAGGCTGTGTTGGCTAAAAAAGCGTTGGAGGCGATGTTGTCGGTTGCTTAAAATAGGTTTTTAAAGCCTGTCAGGTTGCGTTGGAAGATTACGTTACAAACTATCGCCCTGCATTTACGAGTAATAATGTAAAAATAAAGCTAAGGAAACAGTTATGAGCGATACAAATGCTATAGCCTATATAAATTATCAAAAGTTGCACTTAGACACAGAAAATCCAAGGCTTCCCAACAGTGTAAAACGGAAACCTAAAGAAATACTTACTTGGATTGCAAAATCAACTGCCATTGAAGATTTAATGAATGCAATTGGCACAAATAATTTTTTTGCAGGAGAGCCTTTAGTTGTTTATCTGCATCCTAAAAAATCAGATGAATATATTGTAATTGAAGGTAATCGTCGTTTAACGGCGGTAAAACTTTTACACAATCCTTATGAATGTGACAAACCTACCTCACAAATACTTGCTGTTTCACAAGAATCTCTCTATAAACCTGAACAAATACCTGTTGTTATTCAAGCCAATAGAAAAGATGTTTTACCTTATTTAGGATTTCGCCACATTACAGGTATTGAAGAATGGCAGCCTTTAGCAAAGGCACGTTATTTAAAACAACTTTTTGATGTTACTTCTGAAATACTAACGATTGACAAAAGGTATAACGAAGTCGCTCGTGAAATTGGTAGCCGTAAAGATTATATTAAGCGTAGCTTGGATGGATTGGCAATTTATGAATTGATTGCAGAATGTGCTTTTTTTAATATTCAAGATTTAAACGAAGAGTCTATTAAGTTTTCAATATTATCAACCGCACTTGCTAATGAAAGTATTGCTGAATTTGTTGGTTTATTTCAAAAAATACCTATACCCCAAGATGATGTATTTTCAACAACGGAAAAGTTTTATTCAACACCTTCGCATCCTATTATAAATAGAGATTTTTTGAAAAAAACGAATATTGAATATTTAACGCGCTGGTTATTTGAAAAAATAGAAGGTAAAAAAGTTGTAGGCGATTCTCGACAATTAGGGCTGTTAGGAAAAGTAATAGCAACACCGAAAGCACTGGCTGCGTTGAAAAATAACAGCAGTCTTACTTATGCTTATCGTTTAACAACAGGCGTTAATGATGACTTTATTAATTTTCTTTATACCGCACAAGCATCATTAGAACAAGCAGCAGGTTTAGTAGCTCATGTCAATTATACCGAAGTTAATATAGAACTCGCCCGTGAATTACGCGAGTCTATTACGTTGATAGGCAAAACGTTGAAAGAAAAACGTGTACATAGAGACGATGACTTTTAAACTTGGTGAATCAAAACGCTCAAAGCCATATTTATTTGCTGACCTTGCAGAGCTAATAATAGCGGTTCGTTATGATAATAATGATGAATTATCCCAAGCTAAGTTAACTCACTTATCAAAAGAAATGGCAGAGGATTTAGATGAAGAGGATTTCACGCCTGATATTTCTTTAGAGAATTGCTGGTCACTTTTGGATTATAGACAGACTGTATTTGGTGAGTTTTATCCATTTAAAATTGAAAAAAATCGCTTAATTTGGAAATCAAAAACACGTTCAGAGAAGCAAAGTCTTTATTTGTTTTTGTTAGTGTGTTCGCGGCTTAGGTCATTTGATAATAAAAATGGCATTCATCAGAATGCGGCGAAGGCATTTACTATTATCTGTCGTGAAGCTTTACAAACGTTAGCGGGAGAATTTGCCAAAGTTAGAATTTTTGATGCAAACTCGGAAGACAGGCAAACTTATTACGGTACAAATTTAAAAGAGGCTATGATAAAACTGGCTAAAGAAATGGGAGCGAAATCTATTGATGAAACTGAAATAGAAAAATTGCATCATGCTGGTGATTACGGACTTGATTTGATAGCTGTTCATCATTTTAACGATGGTGCAGCAGGTTCATATAACATTGTTGGTCAATGCGGCGCACAAGAAGAGGGCTGGCTTGATAAAACACTTGAGGCTCACCCTGTAAAGTTCAAAGGACTATTTACCTTATTGAATGAACCCGATAATTTGATGTTCATTCCCTTAAGTTATCGTAATGAATCGGGAGAATGGGTAGCAACGCATAATGTTTCTGGTTGTTTACTTATTGATAGACAAAGAATTTTACAATTACTAGATTAGCGGTGGATTGATGTTTCCACGATTTTTCAAATAAAAAATACTTATCATTCTTTACTCAGGGATATTTGTCCTGAATTCCCATGATAAAAAAACAGCATTTCAATTTCATTTTACAGAGTCACACCGTGAGCCAACCCCACAGTAATATCTATAAGCTAACAAAACACACCTAAACTATTGGGCTTTCTTCTTAAAGGAGATAACAAAATGAACCTATCCATTTCCGCAGACGAAATAAAAAAACTCAGCTTTCCTGAAAAAATGCGCATAATTGACCAACTCTGGGATAGCATTATGAAAAATAACGAATATCCCGAACTCACAGAAACACAACAAACTGAACTTAACCAACGAATTGATTCCTACCACGCCAACCCGCAACAGGGTAAAACATGGGATGAAATTAAACATAATTTTTGGCAGTCAAAATAAATGCGCGTCAGATTTCATCCAGAAGCCGATAGCGAGCTACATGACGCGCTTGAATGGTACGCCCAGCAAAAACTAGGTCTTGATACTGAATTCATGCACTGCATAGATGAAACGATTTCCAGAATTAGCAAAAATCCAGAAATGTTTCCCGCCGCATTGCGAAATACCAAAAAAGCGTTAGTTAAAAGATTCCCTTACACTCTATTATTACGAAATAGGTAGCGAAGAAATTATGGTTTTAGCCGTTTTTCATGCTAAACGCTCACCTAATCATTGGCAGAGAAGAGCTTAAATTACTGACTATTAAGCATTTTTATTACTTTTTACCGAGTCACACCGTGAACCAACCCCATAACAACATCCATCACCACAAAATTTTAATCCTCGATTTTGGCTCACAATACACCCAATTGATTGCGCGACGTATTCGTGAAATTGGTGTGTATTGCGAAATTTATTCCTGCGAAAGCAGCGCGGCAGAAATTAAAGCTTTTTCTGCCAATGGCATTATCCTATCAGGCGGTCCAGAAAGCGTGACCGAAGGCAACACGCCCCGCGCTCCGCAAGTAGTATTTGAATTAGGCATTCCTGTTCTCGGCATTTGCTACGGAATGCAAACCATGACCGAACAGCTCGGCGGCAAAGTCGAAAGCGGACATCATCGCGAATTTGGTTACGCGCAAATTCGGGCGCGAGGGCATTCCACACTCTTAAACCAAATTGAAGACCACCTTTCGCCTGAAGGGTTTGGTTTATTGGATGTGTGGATGAGTCACGGCGACCGTGTAGTCGAATTACCTGACGGTTTTATACTCTGCGCAAGTTCCGAAGGCGCACCGATTGCAGGGATTGCTAATGAAGAAAAAAAATTCTACGGACTGCAATTTCATCCCGAAGTCACTCACACCAAACAAGGCGGACGCATTTTAGCGCGGTTTGTCACGGAAATTTGCGGTTGCGAAACTTTATGGAATGCCAGCAATATCATTGAAGAAAGCATTAATACAATTCGTGAAAAAGTCGGCACGGACAGCGTTGTATTAGGCTTATCAGGCGGGGTGGATTCTTCCGTCGTTGCGGCATTATTGCACAAAGCCATCGGCAAACAATTGACCTGTGTATTTGTCGATACAGGCTTATTGCGTTTGCACGAAGGCGACCAAGTAATGGCGATTTTTGCGCAACATTTAGGTGTGAAAGTGATTCGGGTGGATGCCGAAGCCCGTTATTTACACGCGCTGGCGGGTGTGAATGACCCTGAGAAAAAACGCAAAATCATTGGGAATTTATTTATCGAAATTTTTGATGAAGAAGCCAGTAAACTCACTGATGCGGCGTGGTTGGCACAAGGCACAATTTATCCTGATGTGATTGAATCAGCAGGGGCAAAAAGTGGTAAAGCGCATTTGATTAAATCGCATCACAATGTCGGTGGTTTACCTGAAAATATGAAGCTGAAATTGGTTGAACCGTTGCGGGAATTGTTTAAAGATGAAGTACGCAAACTTGGTTTAGAACTGGGTTTGCCGGCCGAAATGATTTTTCGCCATCCGTTTCCAGGCCCCGGTTTAGGGGTGCGAATTTTGGGTGAAGTAAAAAAAGAGTATGCAGATTTATTAAGACTAGCCGATGCGATTTTTATCGAAGAGCTGTATCGTCATGAGCTATATGACAAAGTCAGTCAAGCGTTTGCGGTATTTTTGCCAGTTAAATCCGTTGGAGTGATGGGCGACGGGCGGCGTTATGATTATGTGATTGCCATTCGCGCGGTGGAAACCATTGATTTTATGACCGCACGCTGGGCGCATTTGCCTTATGACTTTTTGGATTTGATTTCACGGCGGATTATTAACGAAGTCGCTGGGATTTCGCGGGTCACTTATGATATTTCGGGTAAGCCACCTGCGACGATTGAGTGGGAATAAGTTAAGCAATAAAAAACCGCCGTTGGTTTTTGCCGAGGGCGGTTTTTTTATGTAGGATGGGTAGAGGCGATAGCCGAAACCCATCTTGAATCAAACAGTTGTGATGGGTTTCACTAGCGTTCTACCCATCTACGAGTTGCGTAACGGTTTTCCAATTCGGGTAATGTGGTCAAAACTAAAGATATGTTCGATAGGTGATTCACTGCAACGCCCAATTAAACGGTTGTGAAATTCTTTGCCACCTTTGCTTACGTCAATTCTGACATCATCACGCCCTAATGCTTTTTCGCAAAGGGGACAAATTGCCGTGTAACTGACTAATTGAACTTTTCTAATTAACCTTCCTGTTTTTGGATTTCTTTCTTTAGTAGCAACACACTCGAGTTGTGTATTATAAAAATTTGATGGCGTTGTTAATGGTGGAGTTATAGAAATAATTTTTTTGTCTGCTATACAGTCTAATATTTTTTTTGCATCAAAGAAAAGAAATAGGTTAATGGTAATTATCCAAATTGAATTTTTAATAAATTGAGAAGCTGATAAATCAATGGATGAGTATAACTTATACATTAAAAGAATAAAAGATATAGCTTCAAAACATACAAGTAAAAACAAATAAATTCTTCTGGCAGTCGAAAGTTTATAATTAAACATCCAATTAAAATATTTTGGAAGTTTTACAAAATCTACATCATATTCAATATAATTTATTATTAAGTTATCCTCCTCTTCAATATTTGAACTTATATTTTCATTAGTATGATCTTCTTGCTCAGAATTTAATTCAATAATTGCATTTTCGCTTTTATTACAATCTTCTGCTGTAATCTCCTCTTCAATATCTGGACTTATACTTTCATTAATAGGATTTTCTTGCACAGAATCTGGCTCAATAATGATTTCTTTGCTTTTATTATTAAAATATTCTGCTCCAATTTCTACATAAGTTAAATAATATTTGTTCCGGTGATAGCCTTTGCTTCCTACTTTGCCAACTAGAGGAATAACTAAAAAATTATTACTTGCCGATATTTCTTTAAATTTATCAGTATCTTTAGCAAAATTATTTTTCAGCTCCCTAAAATAACGCTTGATGGTTATTCTTAGTGCTTCTCTATTATTTTTATCTTTTAAATCAAACCCCCAATCTTCTTTAATTTTCACTGCAATCTCAATTGGGTCATATTTGCACTCATCAATAGACTTTCCTTTTTTTAAATTTTCAGAAGTTAACTCTACTAAGGCTTTAAAGGCTTGATAACCCTTATTTAACTCTCCCTTTGTATATAAAGACCTAATAGCCTGATAAGGAGAATCTCCGCAATCTGTGCTGCGCTCACTTTCTAAAAACATCTCAGCACACTCGATTGCTTCTTTTATAAGCTCTTGATTTTCCATGACTTGATGGTGTTCCTAACGGTTTATTACTGTTAATGTAACCGTCTATTTAACGGTTTCTACCTGTTTAATTTTAAAAATTATCGTTATTCTTTCACCCGCTGGCAAATTAATTTTTTTACAGGACGGTTATGAATGAACAATTAAAAACAGAACAAGCACACGAAACAGAACTTAAATATGCCATTTATAAAAACGCCATTGTGCATATTAGCGAAATTAACAGCGGTTTAAATTCAGGAGAATACAAATGCCCAAAATGTCATAAATTCCTTATTGCCAAAAAAGGCGATATTAGAATTCATCACTTTGCTCATTACCACGATACAAGTTGTCAAGGCGCACAGAAAACAGCATTACATCAATTAGCTAAAGAAATTCTATTGCATGAAAAAAGAGTTTCTATTCCAATGCTTGAAAACACCGAGCAATATCGCATGGTTGAATGTGAATACATTGACAAAGAAGTTAAACTTTATACTCTCGTTGTTGATGTTTTAGCAAGTTATGAATCAAATACACTGGCAATTGAAATCAAAGTTACACATCAAGTTGATGTAAATAAAATCGAAGTTGTAAAAGAAAATGCAATTGAGATGATTGAAATTGACCTTTCGAGTTATATCAATGCAAATTTATCTAGGGAAGAATTGACCAATATAGTTATAAAAACTGCGCCTAGATATTGGATAAATATACCAACACTTAAAATCACTGAAGAGGAAAATAAAATGAATAATAGCATTAAAGTTATCGGATTTACTGTTGCATCTGGTTTCAGAAAACAAGATGGAGCTCCATTTGATATGAATAAAATTTATTATGTGCGTTTGCTTGAAAAAACAAATAGTCCAAATTATAAAGTTACGCTTTGTGGTGGTTATACTGCTAGTGATTTTAATAACAAAATTATGCAATTGGATTTTGACAATAATCCTGAGTTGTGTAAAAAATTAGAAAGTTTAAGTTTTCCCTGTGATATGGAATTAACTTTCGGTACAAAATTGCAAAATGGGCAAGTAAAATCAAACATTGTGATTGATATTCATGTGATTTAACATAAAATCACAGAGCTGAGTTAAGTTTATTACAGATTTTGATAGCTTAACTCAGTATTTTTTAACTCACCGCATACAGACACACAACCCCTCGGTAAGGAAAATGCCCCATAACCTAAGCAAAAAGGTAGGATATTGCTTGACGTAAAATTCTAAAAACAGTATTTTAATCTATTTACTCTCAAATAGAGATAAGAAAGGCTTTTCTAACCTGACCCATCAAGTCAGTTAGTCAAATCTTAACTGTTTATTTAGACTTAGCAGAGGATGTTAGCGTGGAACTCAGTGGCGGGCAAATCGTTGTCCAATGTCTTAAAGACGAAGGGGTAGAATTTTTATTCGGTTATCCAGGTGGCGCAGTGCTACACCTTTACGATGCAATTTTTCATCAGGATGATGTCAAACACATCCTTGTTCGACACGAACAAGCAGCCGTTCATTCTGCCGATGCTTATGCCCGCGCAACGGGAAAACCTGGCGTGGTATTAGTGACTTCAGGGCCTGGAGCAACGAACGCAGTCACGGGAATTGCCACCGCCTATATGGACTCTATCCCGATGGTGATTATTTCTGGGCAAGTCTCAACGCCTGTGATTGGCAGTGATGCGTTTCAAGAAGTGGACATGATAGGCATCACGCGTCCCTGCGTAAAACATAATTTCTTGGTTAAAAATGTCGCCGATTTAGCCGAAACCATGAAAAAAGCCTTTCACATTGCGACAACAGGGCGACCCGGACCTGTGGTGGTGGATATTCCTAAAGATATCACTGCGCCGAATATTAAAATACCCTATAAATACCCGAAAAAAATAGCGATGCGCTCTTATAATCCTGCGGTGAAAGGGCATTCTGGGCAAATTAAAAAAGCGGTTGATTTACTTTTATCCGCCCAACGTCCCATTATTTATGCAGGCGGTGGGGTGATTTTAGGCGAAGGCTGCAAAGAGCTGATTAAATTAACCCAACTCTTGGGTTATCCTGTCACCCTTACCTTAATGGGTTTGGGTGCGTATCCTGCCACCGATAAACAGTTTGTAGGAATGCTAGGAATGCACGGCACTTACGAAGCCAATATGGCAATGCACGAAAGTGATGTCATTATTGCCATCGGTGCGCGGTTTGATGACAGGGTGACAGGCAAATTGGACGAGTTTTGCCCTTATGCAAAAATTATTCACATTGATATTGACCCTGCCTCGATTGCCAAAACCGTTAAAGTCGATATTCCGATTGTCGGTGAAGTTAAATCTGTCTTAAAAGATATGCTGGCACTTATCAAAGAAAGCGAGATAAAAGCCAATGAAAAAGCGTTGGCGACTTGGTGGACGCAAATCGAGCAATGGCGAGCCGTCAACTGTTTAGAGTACGACAGAGAAAGCAATGTGATTAAACCGCAATATGTGATTGAGCAGCTTTATCAAGTCACGAAAGGCGAGGCGATTGTTACCTCCGATGTTGGTCAACATCAAATGTTTGCCGCACAATATTATCCCTTCGATAAACCACGCCGGTGGATTAATTCAGGCGGTTTAGGCACAATGGGATTTGGTTTACCTGCGGCAATTGGGGCAAAATTGGCATTTCCTGAGTTGGAAGTGGCTT
>JAIFMS010000116.1 GCA_020048335.1 Methylococcaceae bacterium
GTTCAAAATAAATCCGTATAAAAAATTGAGCAAAAACCTCTGAATTGCCTTGTCCTAAAATACTGGCGTATTTTTTATTAATAAAACTTTGTTCGACACCTTTATTACCTTCTATCCCCTTTTGCAAAGTTTTTTTATTACTCGCCTCTGCATACGGCGGATTAATATAAATCACCAGTTTTTTGCGTTTTTCCGCATCATTAATAATATCTTGTAATCCTTTTGGCAATTTAGAAAAATCATCATTGAGAAAATCAAATTGAAAAACATGACTTTCCAATAAATTCGCACCATTTGCTATGCGGTCTTTCATTACGTCAACATCTTGTCTATCTAATGTCGAAGCCCAGATATGATATTTATTGGTTAAGCCCGTTAATAAATTCCCTGTTCCAGCGGCGCAATCCCAAATGATATATTCATCTTGCCAATTTTCACCCAACACATCGGCTAAATATTGCTGTGACAATTCAACCCAACAAGCGGGAGTAAAAAAACTGCCTTTGCGCTCACGAATATCCTGCGGCACTAATAAATCGCGGCGATTAACAATATAATCCCAATAATCAGCCAAAGGCGGTCTTTCATATTTATTCCAAAATTGGGTGTGCGATTTTTGTTTGTCTTTAAAACTGACAGAATTGCTATTAAACATTCCCATTTCATTGAGTTTTCTGTCTACTTCATAATAATTTCTTTTTAATAAAACAAATAATTTATCTTTAATAGTTTGATTATCGCTAGATAATAAATCCGCTAAATAAAAATCGCCGTCAATAATGCCGTATTTTTTGACAATAGCCCAATCCAGCATAATGGTGGGTTTTACAGTTTGCAACCATTTGTTATAAATAGAAATAAAATTGTTTTTATCAATTTTGATTTTGCTAAAAACCGATTTGCCGACAATAAAATTAGCTTTAATAAAACTTTTGAGTTCTTTATTATCGCGGTCATAATTAAACAATAACGCATTTTTATTTAGGATGTCTTTGACTTTTTCATAAACCGATTTAAACTCTTTGGTTTCATAATTAGACGGAGCAATATTCCAGTTAAAATCATTTTGATAAAAAATATCCTGAATCGCATTATACGGAATAAAGGCTATTTTTTCGGCATCAAATGCGCCTAAAAATGCGGGTGGCAATTGTTTATCAAATGTTCGCGCTTTGCCAATCGTTAAAATCAATTGCACAATTGAGCGGTATATATCGGCTGTGCCTTTTTTGGCTTCTGCCCAAAATAGAGATTCGGCTTCCGTTAATAATTCTTTTTGATAAGGGAAAGTATTGGCAGTCACACAAAAATCAATATTGCCGATAATATGTGTGCAGTCAAAATCGCCAAAATAATCACGGGCGATTTTGTTTTTAATTTCTTCTTCTCGGATTTGTAAATAGGACATGGTATTATTGTCAATGTGAAAAGTGTAAGTAAAATCACTATCGCGGATAATTGTAATAAAACAGAGAGCGAATATTTTTTGCCAGCCGTTAGTTTTGTCATTTACTTTCTCATAGGCAATAAAAAAGGCCTAGTAGTAAACTACTAAGCCTTGAAATTTTATGGTACCGAGGGCCGGAATCGAACCGGCACTCCCGCAAAGGAACTGGATTTTGAATCCAGCGCGTCTACCAGTTTCACCACCCCGGCACGAACAACGAACATTATAGAGAAACTCGTGTGATAATGCTAGTTTTTTTCACATTAGCCCTTAAAATTTTTGTCGCAATGAATAAAAGTGATTTTAACTATAGCTTACCCAGCCAATTAATTGCCCAACAACCTTTGGCAACCCGCAATGCGAGCCGGTTATTGCAGCTTAATAGAACATCAGGACAACTGCGTGATTTGCAGTTTAGCGATTTTCTTGATTTGCTGTTGCCAGAGGATTTAGTCGTTTTCAATAATACCAAAGTGATTCCCGCCCGCTTGTTTGCACACAAGGCAACGGGGGGGAAAGTTGAAATTTTAATTGAGCGGCTCATTGATGAACACCATGCCATTGCCCACCTTAAAGCCAGTAAAACCCCGAAAACAGGGGCGGTTTTAACATTAGAGGCAGGTTTTTTCTGTACTGTTTTAGGACGAGAAGAGGATTTATTTCGACTTGCTTTTTCCTCTGACACGCCGCTGCTGGCACTGTTGGCACAAATTGGGCATATTCCATTACCACCTTATATTACTCGCGCTGATAATGCCTCCGATATAAGCCGTTATCAAACCGTGTTTGCAGAGCAACAAGGCGCGGTTGCTGCGCCTACCGCAGGGCTGCATTTTGATGAGGCAACGATGGCAAAGCTACAGCAAAAAGGCATTGCCACAGCCTTTGTCACTTTGCACGTTGGCAGCGGTACGTTTCAACCTGTGCGGGTAGAAAATTTAGCCGAGCATATCATGCACAAAGAATATTTTGCTGTCACAGAAGCCGTTGTTAATGTCGTTGCAGACACCAAACAACGGGGTGGCAGAGTGGTTGCCATTGGCACAACAGCGGTACGCGCCTTAGAGTCAGCGGCTAAAGACGGGCAGTTAAAAGCCGCGGTTGGCGATACGAATTTATTTATCACACCCGGTTATCAATTTAATGTGGTCGATGCGCTGCTCACCAATTTTCACCTGCCCGAATCAACTTTATTAATGCTTATCTCAGCTTTTGCAGGCTATGACAATGTGATGCAAGCGTATCAACACGCTATCGAGCAACGCTACCGCTTTTTTAGTTATGGCGATGCCATGTTTTTAGCCGCTTAAGAACTGCAAGACAACATCGAGCAACCCGCGCGATTTTTTGCCCAGTCGGGGCGTTTTTGTGCAAACGCTTCGTACTGCGGTTGTTCGGCATAAGGATGGCGCAACGCATCCAATAATTGCTCAATCATGGAAAAATCGCCTGTGTCGGCTTTATCAATCGCCAGCTGGGCTAGGTAATTGCGCAATACAAACTTGGGATTCACCGCATTCATGCGCTGTTGTCGTGCCGCATTAGACAGATTATCCTGTTGCAAACGCTGACCATAAGCCCGCAACCACTGTGCCAACCGCGCTTTTATTTCACCTGTGAGTTGTTGCGGCTGGTAATAGGCGGGTAATAAAATTTCAAACCATGACGCCTGTTTGTCTAAATCGCTAACATCACAATGGGCTAATAGCCGATAAAACAGCGTCATATCGGTTTCTGTTAGGGTTAAACAGTCCAGTAATTCGTCAATTAACGGCGCATCGGTTGTCGCTTGATAGCTTAAAAAACCTAATTTTTCTGCCATCATTTTTTCCCACCCTTGCGCAAAGCTCGTGACATACACTTGTAACGCTTCTTCAAGCGGTTTGATTCGCCCCACCAGCGGATAAATCGCATTCGCCAATTGGGTTAAATTCCATTGTGCAATTTTGGGTTGCCTACCAAAACAATAGCGGCGCAAATCACCGTCAGTGGTATTCGGTGTCCAGTTGGGGTCATAATTTTCCAGCCAGCCATAAGGCCCGTAATCAATGGTTAAACCCAAGAGCGACATATTGTCCGTATTCATCACCCCATGTACAAATCCCACTCGTTGCCAATGCACAATCAATGCCGCTGTGCGCCGACACACTTCCTCAAACCAAGTTAAATAGGTTGCAACAGAAGGGTCGCCTAAGTGTGGAAAATCGGTGCGGATGGTGTAATCTAAAAATTGTTTTAATAAAACAGTGTCATTGCGGGCAGCAAAAATTTGTACGCTGCCAAAGCGACTAAAAGACGGTGCAACCCGACATACCACTGCCCCTGCTTCGTGTTTAGCGTGACCATCGTAAAACATATCGCGCAAAACCGCTTCGCCTGTCAAGGTTAAACTCAAGGCGCGTGTGGTGGGAATGCCTAAATGGTGCATCGCTTCACTGCATAAAAATTCCCGCACCGACGAGCGCAACACCGCCAAACCATCGGCATTGCGTGAATAAGGGGTTTTCCCCGCGCCTTTTAATTGCAAGGTAAATCGCTGCCCTTGCTGATTGACTACTTCCCCTAAATTAATGGCACGCCCATCGCCTAATTGCCCTGCCCATTGCCCAAATTGATGTCCGCCATAACAGAGGGCATAAGGCTGCATTCCTGCCAACAACGCATTTCCTGTAAACACTTGAGTAAATAACGGGCTGTTGCAATCCTGCTCGGTTAAGTCCAATAACTGCGCCATTTCGGGGGAATAGCAAACCAATTGCGGGGCAGTGACGACACGCGGGTTGACAAAGGAATAACAACTGTTGATAACTTGGCGCGAGTAATTTTCTGTTTCCACATCCGCAGGTAATTGCTTTATAAATTGATTATCAAACTGGAGCTGACTAAAATCAGCAGAGGATAAATGATGTTTTCTCATAGTTGCAGGGTATCGGTGAAATTATAGAGCTGAAAAGGACAATTAATTTATACTATAGTTCAATCACTACTAAATCACCTTGAGAGAAGGAAAATAACATGAAAATCTGTGAGTGGATTCCTGAATATACAGTGGGTATTCATGTGCTGGACGAACATCATCAAGAATTATTTGAAATTTTAAATACCTTGTTTAGTTTAATGGCAGACGGCTCAGAAGATAAACCCATTTTGCGGGTGTTGCGTGAATTGATGGATTACACCCATTATCATTTTGAAGAAGAAGAAAAAATGATGGTAAAAATGTCATACCCTGATTTGGATGCGCATCGTAAATCCCATCAAAAACTCATTCAACTGATGAAAGATTATTATGCCGAGGCATCGCAAGAGGGCATGGCGATTTTTGTGGCGGTGAAAGTGGCAAATGTTGGCTTAGAATGGTTGAAAAATCATATTTTGAAAGAAGACCATTTGTACTATGTATATATGAAAAAACAAAATTTTCAATTTTAACAAGGCTGTTCCAAAACTTGTCCAAACAGTCCACAGATTGCGACAGCCAATGGTTTATCACACACAACAGCCTTGAAAGACAAGGCTTTTTTAGTTAAAACAAGGGGATTCCTTGATGAAAAATTATCACTTTGCGATTTTTATTGGTCGTTTCCAACCCTATCACAACGGGCATCACCATATCATCAGCCACGGTTTAACACAGGCCGAAAAAATGATTGTGCTGTGTGGCTCGGCGCATCTTCCACCCTCGCATCGAAATCCTTGGTCATTTAATGAACGCAAGGCAATGATTCTAAACTCTTTTTCAAAAGAAGAAGCGGAAAGAATCACGCTGTTGCCGTTGATGGATTCGCCCTATAACGACGCACGATGGATACAATCGGTGCAAACCATTGTCAACGGAGTGATTCAAGCATTAAACACCATGCCGCATAACACGCCCAGCTGTGCCTTAATTGGACATCAAAAAGACCATAGCTCGTTTTATTTAAAAATGTTTCCGCAATGGGATGCTATAGACGTGCCAAATCTGGATAATCTTAATGCAACCTGTTTGCGGGAGCATTATTTTAGCCAAGTCGGGCATTTTTCTCACAGTGAGCCGATTTTTAAAGACCATACACCGCAAGGGACACAACAATTTTTTGCACAGGATTTTAAACAAGCCGATTTTGATTATATTCGTGCCGAACACTGTTTTGTTGAACACTACAAACAACAATGGCACGCCGCGCCGTATCCGCCGATTTTTGTCACGGTTGATGCGGTAGTGATTCAATCAGGGCATCTTTTATTAGTCAAACGCCGTGCCAGCCCCGGAAAAGGTTTGGCGGCTTTGCCAGGCGGGTTTATTGAACAAAACGAGCCGCTCTTGACAGGCTGCATTCGAGAATTGCGTGAGGAAACAAAATTAAAAATCCCCGATCCTGTCTTGCGCGGCTGCATTAAAAAAGTGCAGGTATTTGATGACCCACACCGTTCTGCACGCGGACGCACCATTACGCATGCGTTTTTAATCGAATTACCTGCGTGTGAAAAATTACCCAAAGTCAAAGGCGGTGATGATGCACAAAAGGCATTTTGGCTGCCTTTAGGTGAAATGAAACCTGAAAAAATGTTTGAAGATCATTACTTTATCGTTCGGCATTTGTTAGGTGAATAGTCACAACCCCATTTTATAAATTCGCTCCAACCTTTATCAAATTACCCCCACATCAGGAGTTTTTATGTCACGGTGGTTATTATTTATCCCCTTGATTTTATTTATCGTACTAGGCATTTTTTTATATCGCGGCTTAAGCATTGACCCAACAGAGCTGCCTTCTGCATTGCTGAATAAACCTTTTCCTGCGTTTGAATTAAGCGATTTAAAACAACCCAATAAACGCTTAAGCACGGCTGATTTTAAAGGCAAGCCCGTGTTGGTCAACGTCTGGGCAACTTGGTGTCCTTCCTGTCGGCAAGAGCATCAGCAATTGTTGAAAATTGCTGGGCAACACAAAATAGACATTATCGGTTTAAATTACAAAGACCAGCGTGACCTCGCGCTTTCATGGCTACAGCAATTGGGCGACCCGTATCGGTTTGTGATTTATGATGAAAAAGGGATGTTGGGATTGGATTTAGGGGTTTATGGCGCACCCGAGACCTATCTGATTGATGCAAAAGGGATTATTCGTTATCGGCATATTGGTGTTATAACCGAACCAGATTGGCAAAAAATACAGGGGATGTTACATGATTAAGCAATTACGCTTGATGCTTGCCTGTTTCTGTGTGCTGTTTAGCGTGTTTTCCAATGCGGCGATTGATACTTATCAGTTTAAAGACGCTGACAAGCAAGCGCGATTTCAAAAATTAACCAACGAATTGCGTTGCCCAAAATGTCAAAATCAAAATTTAGCTGATTCAAATGCCGAAATTGCCAGCGATTTGCGAGCAAAAATTCATCAGCTGTTAGAAGAAGACAAAACCGATGCGGCGATTATTGATTATATGTTAGAACGCTATGGCGAATTTGTGTTGTATCAACCGCGTTTGTCAACGCAAACCTTATTACTGTGGACAGCACCTGCGTTGTTATTGCTGATTGGATTTGTCGTGATTGGCGTGATTGTGCGACTGCGAAAAAAAGCCCTGCCACAACACAACCTTGAAAGCGAATTAAATCCTCAGCAGCAACAAAAACTAACCGCGTTATTAGACAACGAGCAAGGAACACCCCGATGACTGCGTTATGGCTTACCTTAATTGCCTTATTATTCATTGCGTTACTGATTATTTTCTTGCCCTTGCTGCTAACACATCAGAAAAATGCGTTGATAAGTGACCAACAGCAACAGAATGTGAGTATTTTTAAAGACCGTTTAGCGGAATTAGCCAGTGAACAAGCGCAAGGCACTTTGGAAGCTGCCGACTTTTTAGTGCTGAAAACCGAGTTAGAAAAAGCCTTGTTGGTGGATGTGGCGGAAATAGAAAAGCCTTTATTTGCGCCTGTTGTGGTCAATCGTGGACATTGGTTACTGATGGGTGCGGTGGCTTTTTTTGTGGTACTGATTAGCTTGGCAATGTATGTACAGTTAGGGCGCAGTGAAGATTTTTCAAAGTCGCTGGTTTTGCAAGAAAAAGTACAGCAGCAGGCACTAGAAGACAAAAAGATGCGTGAAAAATTGCTGAAGTTAGTGGCTTTATTAAAAGAAAAATTGGCTCAAAAACCAGCCGATTTGGAAAAATGGCATTTGCTAGCAAACAGTTATGCCGCAATCGGACAGTTTACGGAAGCTGCGCAAACCTATCAAGCGGCAATGAAGGCGATGGGCAAAACCCATCCCCACTATGCGGTGCTAAACGGCTCATTTGCCCAGATGTTATTTCAAGCCGCCGATGAACAAATGACCCCTGCGGTTAAGCAGGCAATGCAGGAAACGTTGGCGATTGACCCGATGGAGTCGTCGGCATTGCTACTCAAAGGGATTGATGCTTACACGCAAGGCAATGTGAAACAGGCAATTGCGGATTGGCAAAAAGCGAAAATTCGCGCGAATGACAATTTAATTAGCCAATTTATTGACCCTATTATTAACCAAGCTCAAAGCCAGTTGGCACAAATTCCCCTACCTGCGAAAGCGGCGGTAGCGAATGCAAAACTTGTGGTGCAGGTAAGTGTAGCAAATACCTTGAAAGAAAAGTTAAAACCTGAGCAAGTGGTGTTTGTTTTTGCCCGTTCTGTGGGTGGAAAAATGCCGTTGGCAATTGAGCGATTGCAAGTGAAAGATTTGCCTGCGACCGTGATTTTAGATGACAGTAAAGCGGCAATGCCGACCGCTGTTTTGTCTTCTGTGACAACGGTTGAAATTACCGCTCGGGTTTCTGTATCAGGTCAAGCGCGTGAAGTAACAGGCGATTTTTTTGCAATTCCTGCGCAGGTGCAAGTGACAAATGATGGAAAAGCGATGTTGTTGATTAATCAGCAAGTGCCGTAGGTTAATGGGTTTTGCGGTTAAAGAATAAGATGTTACTCCCTCCTTTGCGCAAGGAGGGATAGAGCTGAATAGGAATTTTCAGGTTTTTACCAATAATCCCATAAAGCCCCCTCCTTCAGGTGGGGTATATAAGGGATTTTCTAAAGAGGTCTATCAATCATGAAACCAATAATCAAAACCCTATCAGTCAGAGTCAGAGATAAACACGCGAGTGTTTTAAATCGCATGGCGTTTGATGTTAATCAAGTATGGAAC
The DNA here is from genome assembly GCA_020048335.1 of Methylococcaceae bacterium. Classification (GTDB taxonomy): domain Bacteria; phylum Pseudomonadota; class Gammaproteobacteria; order Methylococcales; family Methylomonadaceae; genus CAIQWF01. The sequence continues at coordinate 8,620 of JAIFMS010000116.1, forward strand.
GCTGTTAATGCAGATTCCGCTGAATTGTCATGGGTTGCGATTCCAGAGGTTGGCTATTTGAATCTCTGTCCATCGGCATTTGATTTGATGAAATCATTAAAAGGAATTCGTAAAGAACGTGAGATGATTATAGATTCAACAGCGGTTCAAGAAACGATTGCTGTTCATGCCAAGTC
>JAIFMS010000182.1 GCA_020048335.1 Methylococcaceae bacterium
AAAACGTTTAAATAAACCACCGTGTTTGCATGATGCGCTGAAAGGTGCTACTCAATTGTTCATGGCAATTATTTATTAACCATTACTATAATTTCGTTTTTCACAAATAACAAATTAGCATAAATAGTTTTTAAATCATCAATTCTCATGCTGTCAAAATTTTGAGAAACAAAATATTGGTATTTATTTTTTTCTAGTTTTTCCAATATGACAAAATGCCACATTGCGCCGATAATATATGCACCTTTTATTGAGTTCCAATGATTTAATTCGACTGCGCTAATAAGTTCTGCCAATAATTGTGGTCGTGGATTGCCATATTCTTCGCTGCGTTTAAATTCTTGAATAAAAAAATACGGTGTCTTGCTTTTCACTAACCCTGATGAAACGACAAAATCGGTTGTACCGCTAAAAATAAAGTCATCTGTTTCATATCGTAACGATAATTCATAAAAATCTCGTATGTTATCTTTAAAAGATTTGAAATGGACTTTATTTAACACGGGTACTAAAAAATTTACTTTTAAATCCTCTTCACTATAACTCTCAATGAGCAATTCATTTTCTTGGATTAAAGTAATAAATAGTGCTTCTGTGCTGCTGTCTATGGAGATGTTATGTTCAAACCATTGTTTAAAAATAGATTTGTCCAGATTTTTTTCAATATCAACTAAACCCTCTAAATCACTATCACGAATTTTGCTATATTGGTAGGATGGTTTTGTCTCTTTATTTTCGCCTTTTATCGTGCGTATTTCTTGTTTTAATGCTTCAATTTCCTTTAGAAGCCTTAATTCTACTTCTTCGGTCATTTTTTTCTCCGTGTGTTAAAAGCGTAGCCCGAAAACAGCGGTTGCTTTAGCGGGTGTGGCGGGTCATTTAAATTTATGAAAACAACAACAATCAAACGGCTTATTTTGTTTCCAACGATAAGCATTAAAATCGCGCTGGTCGGTGGATAGAATTTGTCCGTGTCCCAAATGTTCAGCCAATATCACTAAAGAACCATCCGCTAAATCCATTGGTAGTTCTTTATATTTTTTCATCAATTCAATCAGGCGTGGAAAGTGTTGTTTTTCCAAATGAAATACTTTATACGCATCTATTTCATAAGCCTGTAAAAATTTAATTTGCGCTTCTACGCCACAACCCGCAACAATAAATGACAGGTTTCAGTCATGACAAAATAGCTGGTAATTAATCTTTTATAATAAAGCTGATAAGATTTTTTAGCTAATGAGTGATACTGATCTTTCTCATTAGCCAACGCCACCCAAAATCCGGTATCAGCAATAATTTGATTTTGGCTCATAAACTGTGTTTTTCTTTTAAATAGTGGGTTAATTTATCTTTGTAATTGATGGATAAATTCTCATCTGCCGAGCCGCAACCGATAAAGCCAATTTCTTCTAGCGGTGTTTTGTGTGATATTTGGGCATTGGCATCGCTATTTTTTTCTTCAATGATTTTTATTGGAAATTGTTTGATGAGTTTTAATATTTCCAGCCAGTAATTGTCTTCAACTTCGAGGGTGATGGTTTTCATGTTTTTCTCCGTGTGTTAAAAGCGCAACCCGACAATTGCGGTTGTTTTAGCGGGTGTGGCGGGTGATGTTAAATCATTTTATGTCGGTTGGGGTGAGGAACGAACCCCAACATTGTCGGGTATTGGGTTGTTTTTGTTGGGGTTTTCCAGTTATCCCCAACCTACCGCGCTACAAAATATGCCATACATGGTTCATTGACAATAGAATTAGTATCATTGAAAATTGCATTTATAGGGCTATGCCATGATGACGGCTCATTATGGAGTAGGACGGAAAAGCTATTTTCAGTGCATACGACTGAATCAAACGCCCCGCTACTTCCACCCATAGCCCTTACTCTTCAAGTTTTCCAGTTGGATAGGTAAGTTTAATTGCTTCTTCAATTTTATTATCCATTTTGATACTCAAGTTGTTTAGATTGATACAGTGTTGGGATTTTCAAAGTTATACACAGCGTAACCATTTAATATTTAAAGCTAAATTTTTTAGTGTGTGGATAAACCTCGTTTTTAGTCGAAAATTTTAAATTTAGGAAAAACCCAGAAAAGTGCCATTTTTTGTGCTTTATAGTAGTTGCCTTTTTAAGCAACCTATAAAGGTGAAATATGTCGAAACGTCGTTATCCTAAAAATAAGTCTTCTAATTTGAAAGAAAATATTCTTGCAAACCTGAATGTAATTTCGTTGATTATCAAAGTAATAGAATTTATAAAAGATCAATTCTTTGATAATTAAAACAACATCCACTGAAATAATGGGCTGAGATACACAGCCCATTATTCGCTATTTTTTCTTTTTTTACCCCAAGACCATTGCGGTAAGTTTTCAAGTAGTTTTATTTTTTCTACAGTAAGATTAGTTTCTGTCCTTCTTTGAACTGCAACCCATTGACCTAAAGAGTAATTATCATATTTACTTTTTTGTGGAACGTTTGCATATCCATATTCGTCAACATATTTTTTTAAATATTCAAACCCTTCCTTCCATTGGTCTTCAAGCACATTCCAAGACCATTGTGGTAATGATTCAAGTAATTTCATTCTTTCTAAATTAATTTTCTCTTTGCTTTTAGACCTTCTTTGAATATCAACCCATACACCCAGTTTAAAATCATCATATTTAAAATGTTTTGGAACTTTTGTATCACCATATTTTTCGGCGTACTTTTTTAAATATTCAAAACCTATATTCCATTTATCTTCAAATGTATTCCAAGACCATTTAGGTAAACTTTCAAGTAATTTTATTTTTTCAGAATTAAGCTTAGTTTCGACTCTTCTTTGAACTGCAACCCACTGACCTAAAGGGTAGTTATCATATATTAAATGTTGTGGAACTTTTGCATGATTAAACTCCTCAATATATTTTTTTAAACAAAAAAAACCTTTGTCCCATTGTTCCTCAAAGGGATTCCAAGACCATTGTGGTAAATTTTCAAGTTTTTTAAGTTGCTCTAAACTAAGATTATTTTTTTCTCTCCTTTGAATTCTTACCCATACACCTAGATTAGAGTTTTTATACTTTAATCTATTATCAGGAACTCTCGCATGACCATGTTCTTTTACATATTCCTCTAGCAAACCATACCAAGAATACCAAGCAGAAGTTGTCATCTCCACAATCCGCGCATTTAACGCAGTAACAAACTCATCCCCCACCGTGCGCGGCAAATCCACCACAATCTTGGAAAAACCACCACCCGCACCGCCGCGACTCCTGCCTAACGCCGTCCGAAAACTATCCAATTCCTCCCCCAACTCATAATCATGCGAGCGCAACGCTTTCAACACCTCCCAAATCGGCTTAAAACAACTCTGTTCCAGCTCAAGCTGCGGATCATCACCCTCATTAATAAATACAGGAATCACAATAATACCGTGCGCTTTATTTTCACTTTTGCGAATCGCCCGCCCCACCGCCTGCACAATATCCACCTGACTTTTGCGCGGGTCAATAAACGCCACCCCATCCAACGCCGGCACATCCACACCTTCCGACAAACACCGCGCATTCGCCAGCAATCGTCTATCGGCATCATAAAGCGTTTTCAAATGCGTCAGTTTTTCGCTGCGATCGTCAGTGTTCATTTTTCCCGACACATAATCCGTTGCTATTTTTCCAGACGGCTTATGTTCTGTCGCCACCCAATCAAATACCTGCTTAAAACCAGCGGCAAAATCAGCGGCTCGTTGCACCCGCCCATGAAAACTAATCACCCGCTTTAAATCATAATCGCGCATCACTTTCAGCAACCCGATATACGCCGCCAGCGTTTGCGCATCGGCTTCCAGTCCGGTTTCGGTCTGCAAAAATTCCCTTTTATCAATCCACGCCTTCATCATCGGGTCATCCACCCCGACAATCAGCACTTTGTAATCGGTCAACAACTCGCGCTCAATCGCCTCACTAAAATTCAACCGATGCAACACCCGCCCGAAAATCCGCTCATCCTCCATACACGCCATCTCCACCCCGCGCCCTTCGGCAGCCACTTTCACGGCAGTCGAAAACACGCGCGGCGTAGCAGTCATAAACAGCCGTTTTTTTGCTCTGATTTTTGCCTCATCCAACACACAGGCAAAATCATTGGACACTTTCCCCGCGCAACGGTGGGCTTCATCAGCAAACACCATATCAAACGCCGGAATCGCTGAATTTTCCTGCACTTTGGCGATTTGTGGCGAGGATTGATAAGTGCAAAAAATCACTTTCTGACCGGATGACAGCAGAAACTTTTCAATCTCCACCGCATCGGTAGTGACGGGTAAACCTAAATCCAACGTATGCGCGATTGCCGCGTCTTCTTCTTTGCTGACGGTTGCATCGGAACACACGCACAGAAAACTAAAATCCACATTTTTGGCAAAACACCATTCCCGCAGCGTTTGCGACAATAAACCCAATGAGGGCAATAAAACCAGCGTGGTTTCAGCCTGTAACGCTTCGTTAATCCAAAGTGAAGTAAACGTTTTGCCCGTGCCACACGCCATAATCAACTGTCCTTTGTCGGCAGTCGCTAAACCTTGCACAACGGCATTAATGGCTTCGGTTTGATGGGGTCGCGGGGTTGGTTTTTCGATGAGTTGAACTTGATAAAGATTTTCAAAACTGACAGGGAACACCAGCGTGGAATTTTCCAAATGATTCAGCAATACACAAACGGTCGGCTTTTCCTGTGCTTTGATAACTTGTTCTGCACCCACACCTAAGTTGTTTGTGGTGGCAATTAAAATTCGTCCGCTGATTTGGGAACGATTCGACTCTGATAAAAACGAATCAATATCGGCTTTTTTCAGTGAATAATCAGGCTGATAACATTTTGCCTGCACTGCCCAATGCGTACCGTCTTTGAATTCACAAACTAAATCAATTCCTCGGTCTTTACCCCAGCGTTGCGGATAATCATTCCATAACCAAACTTTAGAAATTTGGGCTTGCTGTACAGAATCATTTTCTAAAAACCATTTGGCAATGACTTCAAACTGCTTGCCTTTGATATTCGAGTCAAGAGAAAGAGAGTTAAAAAGTAAAGAAAACGAATTCATTTTTTATATTCCCCGCTCATCCCACGCTTTATCCAGCCGTTTCGTGGATACTGGATAAGCCGTTTTTTTGTGCTGGGCAAACAGCGAAATTCTAAATTCCTCTAAATGCCAACGAAACGCCTCTCGCTCGGGCAACACAGACACTTTTTTCAGGCGTTTTTCCACATCCGTCCAATAGCGTTTTTCATAACGGGCTAACTCCAGCATTTTTTGCATTTCAACGGCGTTTTTTTCCAAACGATACGCAATACCTTGTAAATAACGCGGCAGCATTTTTAATTGCACATAGGGGGTATAGCGCAAAAAACCTTGATAAATCAATACACTTAATTGTTGCCGCACATCCGCTTCCAGTTCCTGTGCCAGTTTGCCTGTTTTTAACTGTGCCATAATTTTGCCGTAAGCGACTAAAATTTCATGCAGCAACGTGACCAGTGCATTGCCCAAACTGAGCAATTGTGCTTTATGCGCGTGTAAGGTTTGTTCAAACATCGCTTGGCTACGAATCGTTTTTTCTTCAACAAACAAGGTATAAAGCAATGTGTGCAGCACGTCGTCCTTAAAACTAAGGCTCGTCCGCTCTTTTAACAAAGGATGTGGGGCAAGTTGGCTATACAGCATTTCCGCCGCCGCCGAACGTGGCATCGCTTTTAAAAAATATTTCCCTTCTTTGCTGCATTGCAAGGCAAAAAGGCGCGTCAAGCCTGCTTCATGGATTAATCGCGCTTTGGCTTCGGTATCAAAAATCCGCACGCCCACACTGTCTTTTTCATCGACAATCGCAGGAAAACCAATAATCGTTTGATTTTTTTGGATAAATTGATAGGTTTCAGGTAAATCAGGAAACACCCACAACAAACACTGGCTAAAATTAAATTCATCTGCGGCTAATTGCTCAAAACTATTTCCTGCCTCAACCTGATGTTTTTCCTGCAATTTTTTCAAATCGCGCCCGTAACTTAAGGTTTTCCCTTCCTCATCCAGTACCCGATAATTCATTTTTAAATGCGCAGGAATGCTATCGGGCTGCCATTGATTTAACGGAATTGCCTCTTCTGTTAATTTACGCAAGCGATTTCCCAACCATTCATACAGCGACCCTTTAAAGTCAGGTTCAATCTCTAAACACTGTTTGACCGTTTGCGGAATCGGCACAAAATGTTTCCGCAGTTGCTTGGGTAAGGTTTTTAGCAGCGCGACCAATTTTTCTTCCAGCAAGCCAGGAACCAGCCAGTCAAACGGTTGGGCGGTTAATTGATTGAGCTGATGAACGGGAATCAACACCGTGACTCCATCTTCATCGTGACCCGGTTCAAACCGATAACACAGCTCTAAATTGAGTCGCCCCACTTTTTTGCGGTCAGGAAAATTCCATTCATCGTGGACTAATGCTTGCTCGCGGGTTAAATCTTCTTTGGTCAAAAACAAAATCTGCGGATTGTCGCGCTCGGCAGTTTTGCGCCATTTATCCAGCGTCACCCCGCTGACTACCGTTTCTGGCAAACGATGGTGATAAAATTGATACAAACCTTCTTCATCTTCAATTAAATCCACGCGCCGTTCTTTGTGTTGAATATAGCCGACCTCTTCCAGCAGAATTTGATTGGCTTTAAAAAACGGCGCAATCGTATGGTAATCCTGCAACACCAAGCCTTGGCGAATAAACATCTCCCGCGCCGCGATGGGGTCAATTTTTTCATAAGGAATTTTGCGTCCCGCTTGCAACGTCAAGCCATATAATAAGGTGCGCTCGCTAATCATGCAGCGACCCGTTTTTTTCTCCCAATGCGGTTCAGAATAACTGCGTTTGACTAAGTGTTGCGCACATTGTTCAATCCATTCAGGTTCAATCTTTGCTACGGTACGGGCATATACTTTACTGGTTTCCACCTGCTCGGCGGACATAATCCATTTGGGTTTTAACTTATATTGCCCTGAACCGGGGAAAATATGAAACTTCAAACCGCGCGTGCCTAAATACTCACTTTGCTCTTGCTTAAAACCAATCGTGGATAACAAACCGGGTAGCAACGCGCGATGGATATTTTCATAACCTGCGGGTAACTCATTGGTTTTTAATTTTAATTCGCCTTTTACCACTTGCATAATTTGCGTATGAATATCATGCCACTCGCGCATTCGCAGATACGATAAAAACTGCTGCTTGGCATATTGGCGTAACTTATTGTTGGTTAAATGTTTTTTCTGCTCCTCAAACAAATTCCAAATGTTGAGCAACGTTAAAAAATCTGATTCTGGCACACGAAACGCAGCGTGTTTTTGTTCCGCTTGCGGCATTTTATCAGCGGGTTTTTCACGCGGGTCTTGCACACTCAACCCCGCGACAATAATCGCCACTTCGGTTAAACAATGCTCTTCAGCCGCCGCGAGCAACATTCGCGCTAATTTCGGGTCAGCGGGAATTTTTGCCAATTGTTTCCCTGTTTCGGTCAATTTCCCGTCTTTATCCAGCGCGTGAACTTCCAATAAAGTTAATTTGCCATCGCGAATCATCTTGCTTTCAGGCGGCTCAACAAAGGGAAAATCCTCAATATCGCCCAATTTTAACGCCGCCATTTGCAAAATTACCGCTGACAAATTGGTACGCAAAATTTCAGGTTCGGTAAATAACGGTCGTCCAGCAAAATCCTCCGGCGAATACAAGCGAATACAAATGCCATCCGCCACCCGCCCACAACGCCCTGAACGCTGATTGGCACTGGCTTGGGAAATTTTTTCAATCGGCAGCCGCTGAATTTTACTGCGATGGCTATAACGACTAATTCGGGCGTGTCCCGTATCAATGACACAACGAATCCCTGGCACAGTCAGCGAAGTTTCTGCCACATTGGTTGCGAGGACAATGCGCATTTGCGACTGCGGTTTAAACACCCGCTCTTGCTCGGCAACACTGAGTTTGGCATACAGCGGCAAAATTTCGCAATGCGCCGGATGATGTTTGCGCAAGGATTCAGTAGTTTCACGGATTTCATGTTCGCCGGTCAAAAAAATCAAAATATCACCGCGAATATCGCGATGCAATTCATCGACCGCATCTAAAATGGCTTGTTGCAACGCATCATCGGTTTCATCGTCTTCTTCGCTTTGTTCAATCGGGCGATAACGAATTTCAACAGGATACGTCCGTCCTGAAACATTGATAATCGGGGCGTTGTTAAAATGGGTGGAAAAACGCTGCGGGTCGATGGTGGCGGAGGTAATAATGACTTTTAAATCGGGGCGTTTGGGCAACAACCATTTTAAATAACCGAGCAGAAAGTCAATATTCAAACTGCGCTCATGCGCCTCGTCAATGATAATGGTGTCGTATTGATTTAAATAAGGGTCGGTTTGTGATTCTGCCAGCAAAATGCCATCAGTCATCAATTTAACCAGTGATTGTGGATGGGTTTGGTCGTGAAAACGCACTTTGTAACCCACCGATGCGCCGATTTTTTGCCCCAATTCTTCGGCAATTCTGTCGGCAACGGTGCGGGCGGCAATCCGGCGCGGTTGGGTGTGTCCGATAAAACCGCTCACGCCACGTCCTGCTTGTAAACAAATTTTCGGCAATTGCGTGGTTTTACCTGAACCAGTTTCACCACAGACAATAACCACTTGATTTTTTTGAATTAACTGGGCGATTTCGTCTTTTTTTTCGGTAACGGGTAAATCAGGAAAATTCAAAGCAGGAATGCTGGCACTGCGTTGTTCGTAGCGTTGTTGAGATTGCTGCAAACGTAATTGTACTTGCACTAATTTGGCTTGGATGTCGCGACCTTTTTGCGCATCAGTGCGCAGGGTTTGCAATTGTCGCTTGAGCAGGGGTTTGTCTTGGCTGAGGCAGCGGTCGAGTTGTTTGAACAGCGGTTTGATTAAATCGGGTGTGGACATGGGGAACAGCGGCTAAATTTGAACATTATACGCTGTGGTGAGGAGTTTATCGGGCAATTTTGCATTTTTCACGTCAATTGCGTTAAGCTGATAATAAAAAGTTTATTTTGGTGCGTTTTGTCATTTCCCAAACCTCGTTAAGTTCTTTTAAATACAAAATTTCCCGCTGTTGCGTGGCACAACGTTGTCTTTTAAGTCGAGCCTTAATTTGTTTGACGGTTTGCTTGCAAAAATTCTTGCATATCTTCGTTATCCACACGGCGATAAATTTCTGTTACCAGCAATTTTAAATCCAAGGATTCAAAATAAACCTCATCACTTAAAAAATAATGATGCGAGTCCCAGTTGACAGAACGGCGCGATACTTCGACATCCACAAAATCCTGCTCAATTAACACATATTCCTGCAAACTAGGCAACGATTGATAAGCCAGCCGTTTTAAAGTACGGTCTTTGCGTTGGGTTGAATTAGACAACACTTCCACAATCAACAATGGTTTTTCGGTGTAATACACATCTGCGTTATTAGAATCGCAAATCACGACCACGTCAGGATAAAAAAATTTGTGGCGATTTACATTGACTTTGAAATCGGCAATTAACACATCGCGGGGTAAATTTTTTAAATGTTGTCTTAATTCTCCAGACACATTACTGGCAATACGCCCATGATTAGTACTTGCACCTGCCATCGCATAAACGTGACCGTCTATATATTCATGCTTAATGTCAGAAATTAATTCGCCTTGCAAATAGTCTTCTACGCTGATTGGGTTATCTTTTAATACGGCATTCATGATTTTTCTCGTTTGTGCATATCCAGCAGTTCTTTTAAATACAAAATTTCCCGCTGTTGCAGGGCAAGTTCTTTGTCTTTTAATTCTAAACGGCTAAGGCAACAACAAAACATGAGGATAGTCGCGGATTTTTCCGTCAACAGTAATTAACGGGCAACTATAAATCCTCGCTGTTGCCACAATCATTTGGTCGGCTGGGTCTTTGTGAAATGGTTTAGGCAATTGCGTAGATTCCAGCGCGATTTCTGGCGTAAGGTTGAGCAGTTTGATATTGGGATAAGCCAGTGCTGTTTTAAGCCATTCGTTGACAGGACACGGTAGCGTTAAGCGTTGATATTCAACCAGTTTGGATACTTCCCAGCAAGAAATAACACTGATACCTAAGCCTTCGTTTTCATGTTGTTGTAATAACTGATTGTATTCAGTTGGTAAGCTGTCATCACCGTGCGTCCACCACACCCAGATATGCGTGTCTAATAAAATCATGCCAAAACTTCCCAATCGTCACTTGCAACCGGTTCGGTGGGATTTTTGTAGTCAATTTTTGTGCCGCGTAAGGGATAAAGGTTGGTTTTTGGCTGGTTTTGTTGTTCGTGCAGCAGCCCTAAGCGGAAGGTGTGAATAAGTTGATAAACGTCAATTAATCTATCAGGTGGAATTTGTTTGATTTCTGCAATGACTTGGTTTTGTAGCATGATTCAATCTCCTGTTTTGGTTTTTAGCAACACAATGATTTCTATTAAGTTTTCAATTTCACGCTGTTGCATGGCAAGTTCTTTGTCTTTTAATTCAAGCAGTAATTGCAGTTTTCAAGTTTTAATACTAACAGAAATTTAGCGTTTCAATCGTGATATGATAAGCGAATACGTTTTATCTCTAAAATATTTGTTGAACGATAATTTGAGGACTCCTTTATCATGTTTGCTTCTGCTATTGCCATAATTAAATGGGTACTCGTTTTAATATCCGGTGGCGCACTTTACCAAGGATTTGCTAACAATAATAACGGCAATAATAACAATACATTAGCCGCAAAAATTGCTGGGGCTATTGTAACGACTATTACGATGGTCGCTTTTGCCTCTGATGCGTCGGGACTTTTGGGTGGTTTGGGTGGTAATCAACCGACACAAACCGAAGCCGTTAAAACTGAGCAACTATTTTGGGAAAGTGTGGAAAAACATCCCAGCGAAAAATTGTATCGTGATTATTTGAAAGCGTATCCAGAAGGGAAGTTTAAAGATATTGCGCTTGCTCAGTTAGTATCTGTTGCTCCACCTGCTCCTGTTGCCGAGGCGAAACAACAAGCAGCCCCTGCGCCAACTCCTTCAGAACCCGTACAAACAGCGAAAGCAGCAGAAGTGCCTGAATCAACAGAAGGCTGGCAAACGATAGATCGTTATCAAGTGAAAGACGGGTTAGTAAGAGATACTAAAACAGGTTTAATGTGGATGCGGTGTAGTTTGGGGCAAACTTGGGATGGTTCAACCTGCAAAGGCGAGCCTACATCTTACCAATGGAAAGAGGCGATGAAGTTTCCTAGCGACTTTAGCTATGAAGGTTATAGTGATTGGCAAGTTCCCAGTTTTGAGGAATTAGAGTCCTTAGTTTATTGCAGCACTGGAAAAGATACCAATCCAGCAGCAGATGGCTTTTGTAAAAACTACTCTGTTGAGCCGACAATTATGAGCGATGTATTTCCTCAAACTTCTCAACATTCCGGTACATGGTCTTCCTATAGAGGCTATGGAATAATCTTCAAGAACGACTATTCACGCATATATCCGAGTGATACAGGGGTTGCTGATAGCAGTTTTGTAGTACGGCTGGTTCGCTATGAAATAAAACCGCCTGTATCCGCTACGATAGGACAATATCAAGTCAACAATGGCTTGGTGACAGATACTAAAACGGGGTTAATGTGGATGCGTTGTAGTGCGGGTCAAACTTGGGACGGTTCAATGTGTCAAGGAGAGCCTGTACGGGTTTCTTCTGATAACGCTAAAAAAATGGCTGATGAACAACTGAATTATGAAAATTATACCGATTGGCGACTACCAACACAGGATGAACTAAAAACGCTGATTTATTGCAGCAGTGGAAAACCTAAAATTATGGATAAAATACATGATTCGTGTGAAGGTGATTATACGAAGCCTACAATTATGCGCGATGTGTTTCCTCAAACTCCTTATTATTGGTCATCTTGGTCATCTTACAATGGATCAGGAATTCCTGGATTTGTAGCTGTGGATTTTAGCAACGGTCATTCCGAATACTACGCGGGAGATTCTGGAGGAATATCCGCTGTGAGATTTGTGCGTAACGTAAAATAAGCACATAGATGGTTTGCGATAGGTTTCACTGCGTTCAGCGCATTTAATAAGAGGATAGAAATTATGAGTAACTTTATTGTTGATGAAGGCATTGCAACAGATACAACAACAGGTTTAATGTGGTTGCGTTTTGCATTAGGGCAAGAATGGAAAAATGGTACAGTTGAAGGTAATCCAACAGAAGTTGATTGGGAAACTGCTTTTGAAAGTTTGAGAAAATTTAATGATGAAGGCGGCTATGCAGGTTACGCCGATTGGCAATTGCCCACGATTGATCAATTAAAAACATTAATTGATACAGTTAAGGGCAAAGAAGGTAATTATATTGATGCCGATGTTTTCCCTACACATGGTGCGTCTTTCTGGTCATCTTCACCCTATCCTCATGTTACTCAGTTTAAGGATGCCGCTTGGCTTGTGAATTTCTGTAAAGATTATGGTCGTGGCTACAATGAAGATGACTATGACCCCAAGAAATTTAACAATGCAGTTCGATTTGTGCGTAGCGAAAAGTAAGTTTTTCTCTCTTTGCGATACCTCATTAGCGATGACGTAATCCACCGAATAATTATCGGATGGATTACGTTGACTGTTCCGCTTTAGATGTCAGCGGAATCTATCACCTAATCGTTTGAATCTGTCGTATTTTCATCATCAAGCGGCTTATCATCTGGTGTGAGTGCAGCCAATACATCATGGACAGACGCACCGAATGAACCACCGAAGCCAAAATTTTCAATCGCGGATAAATTAAATTCAGGAATTTGTTGATTTTGCATAATTTTAAAGCAGTTAGTGAATACTATTACTTAAGTTGCAAATTCAATTTTTTTGAAGATTCACCTAAATTGATTGAAACTATATGGTGAGGATAAAGTTTTTAAAGCGCAGTTAAATTTTTAGCAACGCGATAAGATGCGCTTCGTTCCTCAGCACATCCTATAAAGAAGCAAATTCATAGGATGCGCTGAACAAAGGGAAGCGCATCATCCATAAAACAAAAACCGCCCTCGGCAAACCAACGGCGGTTTTTTATTGCCGGTTGTTTTAAATGAACACCGTTGCTATCATTGTAAGCAGTTTAATTTAACCGCAAAAATTCATGCCAACGCTACTGCTTTATGACGGATTTAAATTCTTCTTTTATGCCAACGAACACGAACCTAAGCATGTTCATGTTATGAAAGGTGATGATTTTGCTAAAATTGAATTGCAAACCCTAAAAATCATTGATAATTACATGAAGCCAAAAGACATGAAAAAAGCGTTATTAATTGTCAAAAATCATCAGACTAAATTTGAGGAGCAATGGGATGAGTTTTTTAATCAAGGGTAAATCCGTACATTTTGACGATCGCTATTTGCATGTTGAACTGGAAGATGGTCGAATAATATTAACACCGATGGCATGGTACAAAGAATTGCAAACAGCCACGTTTAAACAATTGAGCCATTATCAATTTATTTGTCAGGGTACAGGGATAGAATGGCTCGATTTAGATTATCATCTCAGCATTGAAAGTATGTTGCTATCGCAAACACTCCGCAAAGCAGCGTAACTTTCTAATCTTCACTTCTAAACCGCCCTCGGCAAACACCAACGGCGGTTTTTTATTACCTTTTTTGTTTATAAAGAGCTAAAATAAGAGCTTAATTTGGCACTCAGGTTTCATCATGCAAGCAATCCTAGCCCCTTTCAGCGCAAGTATTTCCGAATTAAAAAAAAATCCAACCGCTTTGCTTAATAAAGCTCAAGGTGAAGTCATCGCTATTTTAAATCATAATTCGCCTGCCGCTTATTTTGTTCCAGCCGCTGTTTATAAGCAACTCATTGAAAAACTTGAAGATTATGAATTAGGTCAACTAGTTAAAGAGCGACAAAACGAAAAACCGTTCGCTATCGAAGTCTCACTCGATGACTTATAAACTAAAGTTTCTACCCAGCGCGAAAAAAGAATGGGATAAATTGGATAACGGCATCAAAGCTCAATTTAAGCGCAAACTGGAAAAATGTTTGAAAAATCCACATATTCTTGCAAATCGGCTTACGGGCTTTGATCGTGCCTATAAAATTAAACTTCGTGCCGTAGGTTATCGGCTGGTTTATGAGGTTGATGACCAAGAAATTATTGTGTTTGTTATCGCAGTGGGTAAACGAGAAAATAATGCGGTATACGATAAAGCCAGAGACCGAAAAAATTAATTCATCAAACAAAAACCGCCCTCGGCAAACCAACGGCGGTTTTTTATTGCCTGTGGATTGCGTTTTATCAGGTATAATTTTATCCATCAAAACGTTTTATCAGTAAGAGAACTCACTATGATAACCAGCCCTTTCAGCTTGCCCATTCCTGAACGGATAAAACTTGTCGAAGCCTTGTGGGACAGCATTGCGCACGAACAAGCTAGTCTTTATATTCCCGCTAAACATCAAAAAGAACTCGATTTGCGTTTAGCGGCTTACAGCAAAGACCGCTTAAAAGGTCGTTTAAGCCATGAAGTTTTAGCCAATATTTGGAAAAAACTGTGACTTTGCAAATTTACATTCGTCCTGAAGCTGAATCTGACCTTGAAGATGCTGCGCTTTGGTATCAAACACAAGCAGCGGGATTAGGTTATGAATTTTTAGACGAAGTTAAAAAAACTCTGCAAATCATGGCAGATAATCCTGAGATTTTTCAGATAATTTATAAGCATATTCGCCGCGCCATCCTACAACGCTTTCCCTTTGTCATTTATTACCAAATCGAAGAAGAAATAATCGTTGTACTTGCGGTAATACACGCTAACCGTAATCCGCATGATTGGAAAAAACGCTTAAATTAATCCTATACAAAACCGCCTTCGGCAAAACCAACGGCGGTTTTTTATTAACCTTACGCACACCCAAGATTTTGCAACCACCTGCTGAAGAGCTTTAACAGACCGCTTATTCTTCAGCGTAAAACGATTGCAGTTGTATCGCGCTTTTCAAACGCCCTTTTTTTCAAACAACGCAATGGATTCAACGTGTGAAGTTTGTGGAAACATATCCATCACCCCAGCTTTAATCAATTTATAGCCTAATTCATGCACCAAAATTCCCGCATCACGCGCCAAGGTTGAGGGATTACAAGAAACATAAATAATTTGCTGCGGTTGCCAGCGTTTTAGATTGTGTAAAACCTCACTCGCGCCCGCGCGGGACGGGTCTAGCAACACCTTAGTGTAGGTCTGTCTTGCCCACGCCTGCCCGCTAACGTCTTTACTTAAATCCGCCGCATAAAACTCCACATTATCCAATTGATTTAGCAAGGCATTTTCTCTGGCATGGTGAATCAACGGCAAATCGCCTTCTACACCGACCACTCGCCCTGCTTGCGTTGCTAAGGGCAGGGTAAAATTGCCCAAGCCACAAAATAAATCCAGCACCACATCGTCTTTGGTTAAGGCAAATGTTTCCATTACGCGCCGAATCATTTGCCGATTAATCGCATAATTGACTTGCGTGAACATTGCAGGTCTAAACTTAAAGGTAATCCCATAATCGGGCAGCGCGTAGCTGGGCAACACCTCAGGCTCACCGTCTAGCGGCTTAATGGTATCGACTCCTTTGGATTGCAGACAGATTGAAATACCGTATTGATGGGCAAAGGTGCGTAAAATTTCTTTGTCTGCATCACTGGCAGGCTGCATCACCCGAAACGCGAGTACACAATCACTATCGCCAATCGCGACTTCAATTTGCGGAATTTGCGCTTTGATGGATAATTGCCCAATCATCTCAGACAGTGCTAATAAATTTTCCCCAATCAGTGGGTGCATTACTTTGCAACTGTCAATTTCGGCTAAAAACGGTTGTCCACGTTCCCGAAAACCGACTAGAACCCTGCCTTTTTTCTCCACATATTTCACGCCCATCCGTGCTTTTGCACGATAACCCCAATGGGCGGCGGTTAAAGGCTGCCAAATATCTGGAATC
Source organism: Methylococcaceae bacterium (assembly GCA_020048335.1). GTDB lineage: Bacteria > Pseudomonadota > Gammaproteobacteria > Methylococcales > Methylomonadaceae > CAIQWF01. The sequence goes on from JAIFMS010000182.1 coordinate 16,079, forward strand.
TCTACTTTACCTAAGCGGCTAAACTGCTCTTGCAATAAACCTTGTTTTAACAAAATTTGCTGCTCATTGGCAACGTGCTGAAAACTACAGCCACCACAGATTCCATAATGCGCACATTCGGGTCTAACCCGTTCAGGAGCAGGTTGGATAATTTTTACCGCCCGCCCTTGGTTATAATCTTTGTGTTTATCCGTATAAACAAATTCAATTTTCTCACCTGCAAGCGCGTCATCAATAAACACCACTTTTCCGTCAACGTGCGCCACGCCACGTCCGTCGTGGGACAATGATTCAACGGTTGCAAGGGTTGGCTCTTGGGAAAAGGTTTTTTTGCGCGTTCTGTGTCGTGCCATAATTATTTTTGTTTCCAGTTATTGTTTGAAACTTCATACCACCAACCCGCTTGTGCATTGCTAATCCACCGCCCTGCAAAGGTTTGTTTAATTTGTCCATACCAATCAGAATGCCCATTCGCATTCGCAATCGCATGATACAATTCTTCACGGTCACTATTTTCTGCACTGACTAATTTCGTTGCCGCATTACGGTCTTTTAAAGGAATGCTGCTGGCATCTTTGACTGCAACCAGTCCATCCCGTTTAATGCCAATAAAGCCTTTGCTATAAAAACTATCCAAACTAGAAAAACGGGCTTTCATTTTTGCCTGTATCCTGCGAATGTCCTCGCTATCAATATCTAAATCCGCCTCTTCTGCTTGGGCAGGGCTAATAATCTGATTTAACCCTATTTCTAACCAATGCAAGGCCGCTTGTTGCCAGGGATTTGCTTGTGCTTTGGGTTCGATTTTCTTGGCAGGCTGATTTTCTTGAATTTCTTTGATAATTTGATCAGCCGCTTTTTCAGCCGCAGCGGCAGGAAAGTAAATATTAATGGTGACGCACGCCGTTAAGAGCATTGCGCCAAGTAGAGTTAGTTTTTTCATAAAGGTTCTCGCTTAATGTCATTCAAAGATAAGTAATGAGTCAAAAGTTGCTGGAGCTTGCTTAAATCCTTTTTTAAGAAAGGGGCTTTTAACTCTGTGGGTTGCATAAGAAAAAGTGGGGTGACGTTTAAAATAGGATGAGCGACTAATTTATTTTTTCAAATGCGCTTCTAATGCTTGTAAACGTTCTTTTGAGCCTATGTCCATCCAAAACCCTGTAAATAATTCACCTGTAATGAACCCTTGTGCCATTTTTTCCAGCAGCAACGGCGCAAGTTTTCTTTTTCCAGCGGTTAAATTGGCAAACAAGTGCGGATGATACAAACCAATTCCGCTAAAAGTAAGTTTGGGTTCGCCCGTTGTCTGCAAAACCCCAGTTTTGGATAAATAAAAATCGCCGTTGGAATTATGCGCAGGATTGGCAATCATCACCAAATGCGCTAAACCGTGCAGCGGTTTTTGCAAACTGGTAAATGGAAAATCACAGGCAATATCGGCATTTACTACTAAAAAGGGTGCATCGCCCAATAAGGGCAATGCTTGTATAATACCACCTGCGGTTTCTAACGCGGTTTCTTCCACCGAATACACAAGCGTTACGCCAAATTGCTTGCCATCTCCCAAGGTTTGCCTAATCTGCTCGCCCAAATAAGCCACATTTATCACAATTTCAGAAAAACCTGCCCGCTGTAAATTTTCAATAGTGTATTGAATCAAAGGCTTACCCGCGACACACAGTAACGGTTTAGGACAGGTATCGGTCAAAGGACGTAATCGTTCACCGCGTCCTGCGGCTAAAATCATCACCTTCATAATTTATCCTGATAAAAAGGCAAAACGTTCTGTTGTAAATAACTATAAAAATCGCTCAATTCAGGATATTTTTGACACACTTGCTCTACATATTGCATGGTGCGGGGAATGTCGGCTAAATAGCCCGATTTGTTATCGCGCAAATGCAGTCGAGCAAAAATGCCGATGGCTTTTAAGTGCCGTTGCAAGCCCATTAAATCAAACCAACGAATAAAGGTTTCTAAGGAACAATCCAGCAATTTTGCAGCGGATAAATGCTGAAAATAATCACTGACCCAAGCGTCTAATTGCGGTTGTGTCCACGCGATATAACAATCCCGCAACAGTGATACTAAATCGTAAGTAATCGCCCCAATCACAGCATCTTGAAAATCAATCACACCGGGGCTGCCATTTTCCTGATACATCAAATTGCGCGAATGGTAATCGCGATGTACGCAAACTTGCGGTTGTGCCAATGCCGATTCAATCAACAACTGATTTAACGGTTGTTGTATTTGAATTGGCAAGGTTTTGCCTAAAAGTTGTTGCAAAAACCAGTCATAAAAAAGCGATAACTCTTTTTCTAATAACGCGGCATCATAATGCGGTAAGTCCGTGGTTTTCGGACAAGTATTGCGTTGCAGTTTCAATAATTCTTGTAACGCAGGTTGATACAGCGCGGTAGCGGTGTCGGTGTTGAGATGTTCCAATAAACATTGTCCACCAAAATCATCCAGCAACAAAAAACCTTGGTTGATATTTTGCTGATGAATGCGTGGCACATTGACTTGGGATTGCGCAAACAGTCGTGCAACTTTAATAAAAGGGGCGGTATCTTCTAATTCAGGCGGCGCGTCCATGACAATGTGTTGTCCCTGCGTATGGCGAACCCGAAAATAACGCCGAAAACTCGCATCACTTGAGGCAGGTTGGAAAGAAATAAGGGTTAAGCCTAAATCATTTTCGAGCCAATCAACAATTAATTTGGCACGGGTATCGAGTGTTGTCATGGGAAATAAGCGTTTTATTGTAAAGAGACGGGCTATTTTAAGGTAAAATAACTTTTTTGTATTTTATTCGCTGTTTGCACTATCAAGCCACTAAACCAACCCCCTTAAACCATGTATCGTCACTGCCTTGTTCTTTTTTTAACTTTTTACACTGAGCTGAATGTTGCCGCTGCGGTTAGTGATTGGAATTGTGAAAAAAATGAAGCAGGTGAATGGGCGTGTGTGACAGAGGTAAAAAGCAATAAGGTCAATAAACCGCGTCCAGCTGTCCCTGTTAAGCCTATTCCGACTGTTAAAAACAAGCCACTTCCTGTTACAGAAAATCCAGTTCCTGTTGCTCCCGCGCCGATAGTTAAACCAATCCTCAAACAAACGCCGCCTGTGGTTTTAAAAGCCGAACCGTTGCCCATTACCGACAATCCTATTCCTGTGACAAAAAAAGCCCAGCCTTTAGTGTCTGGCACAAAACCTTTGCCTGGTAAAGCCCCGATTCCCTTTAAAAAAGGTGTTGCGGCTGAACAACCCCCTGCGATTGATACGGCTCTTAATAATCCTGAAGGTTGGCGTTGCGCACCCAATAATGAAAATGCAACCTGGGATTGTCAATTGGTGGGGGCGAATCCGAAAGGAAAAGTTCATCTTGTGAATGATGAAAGCAGTCGTATTCATTTAATCGACCCCGCTTTTAGCAGCCAAGAAGAACGGGTGTTTAAAAATTTGCAAACCGAATTTCCGTTTGACCCGTGGGAACAATGTTCTGCGCCCAATTTGCCCAAGCGCAAAGTCGAATCGCATCGTGAATTACGCGACACCACGCCGTTGGAAATTGATTCGGATTATTCTGAAGTGTTTGACAAGGAAGTGACAGGCTTTGTTGGTGGGGTTGATATGCGGCGCGCTGACCAACATTTAACCGCTGACATGGCAAGTTACGACACGGTTTCTGAAATGATGGACACCCAAGGCGATGTGTATTACAGCGAAGATGGTTTAGCACTTTATAGTCGCAGTGCCACCTTAAAAATGGCAAGTGATAAATCCATTTTGCGCGATGTGTTGTTTGAAGCAATCGGCCCTTATCGGGGCAGCGCGGAAGTGGCGTATCGGGATAGTAAAGACTTATCCCATTACAAACAAGCCGCTTACACCAGTTGTCATCCGGGTAATCAAGATTGGGTGATTCATGCCGAGCGTTTAAAAATGAATCGGGAAACCGGTAAAGGCGCGGCAACTAATGCGTGGCTAGAATTTAAAGGTGTGCCGTTGTTTTATACCCCCTATATCAATTTTCCGTTAGATGACCGGCGCATGACAGGCTTTTTACCGCCGTCGTTTAGCAATACCTCACGCAGCGGTTTTCAATTAAGTATGCCGTTTTATTGGAATCTTGCTCCCAATTATGACTTATTACTTAAACCGCGCTATCTCACCAAACGTGGGCCACTGTTGGATGCAGATTTTCGGTATTTAACTGAAATGACCCGAGGTTCTGTGGGGGTTGAGTTTATGCCTTACGACCAAGTGCGCGACAGGTCGCGTTTTTCTGGCACGGTTAAAAATACCACCGTCTTTACGCCACGTCTGTTCAGTGATATAGATTTAAACTATGTGTCAGATAAAGATTATTTTTACGAATTAGGCAATAGTCTTAGTTTTACCAACAACCGCTATATTCAAAGTCGCGCTGATTTAAATTATAACCGTGAAGGGGTGTCTTTCTTAACGCGGTTTGAAGCGTATCAAACCATTGACAATACCGTTGCAAAAACCGATAGACCGTATCAAAAATTGCCACAAGTGCTGTTAAATTTAAATCATGCGTTTAATAGTGTTGTGCCTGTTCAAACCACGATGGAAAACGAATTTGTGTATTTTTATCGCAGTGGCAGAACCAGTGGACAGCGATTTAACACCAAGCCATCGGTCAGTTTGCCTTTCGGCGGCTCAGGGGCGTTTATCACCCCTAAATTTTCTTTACAATACACCCAATATTTTTTGGACAACCAAGTTGTAGGACAACAACGCAATATCAGCCGTTTTTTACCGATTGCCGCGCTGGATACAGGGGCATTTTTTGAAAGCAAACTCAATTTTGCGGGCAGTTCATTACTACATACCATTGAACCCAGAGCGTATTATTTATATATTCCACGCACCAATCAAGCCAATATTCCTATTTTCGACACCTCAATTTATGACTTTACTTTCAATAGCTTATTCCGTGAAAACCGCTTCAGTGGCACAGATAGGGTGCAAGATGCTAATCAACTTTCTTTGGCAGTCACGTCCAAATTAATTGATGGACAATCGGGTTTAGAATATTTGCGCTTAAATTTAGGACAGCAATACTATTTTGCTAATCGAAATGTCACCTTGCCTAATCACACGGTGGAAAATACCCGAATGTCAACGGTGATTGGCGAATTAAGCGGTCATGTCAATGAGCATTTATCTTTTAACACGGGGCTACAATGGGATCCTCACTTAAATGATGTAACCCGCGGCATTGCCTCGATGCAGTTTACTAACAGCCCTAAGCAAATCATCAATCTTGGTTATCGCTATCGGAAAGACCCGATTGAGCAAAATCAAGTAATTCAAAGTGATGTGTCTTTTTATTGGCCGATTTATGATGATTGGTATGCGACAGGACGCTGGCTGTATTCTTTAAAACACAATATGACCCAAGAAAGTTTTATTGGTTTGGAAAAAGACAGTTGTTGCTGGCGATTTAGCATTTTAGGACGGCGATTTACCAATAATTTGAGCAACACCATTGATACACAATTGCAAACAGGCGTTTTTGTGCAGTTTGAATTAAAAGGCTTAAGCACGATTGGTGATAAAGTGGATGACTTTTTAGAACGCAATATTTCTGGCTATCAAAACCCACATAGAAAAGATTAATATGACAAACCGATTACACCTTGTCCTGATAGGACTTCTTTCACTGACTTGCAGTTTGGCAAAAGCCGAGCCTTTAGACCAAATTGTGGCGGTAGTCGAAGAAGATGTGGTATTGCACAGCGAGTTAGACCGCGAAGTGTTTGATATTACAGAAAAGTTAAAAGCCAATAAAGTGGCGATGCCGCCTGCCAATATTTTAAAAAGACAAGTTTTAGAGCGAATTATTGTGCAGAAATTGCAGCAACAGATGGCGCAAAAATCAGGGGCGCAAGTCAGTGATGAAATGTTGCAAAGTGCGGTTGCAGATATTGCCAAAAACAATAAAGTGTCCGTGCCGCAGTTTAAAGAAATGCTGATTAAACAAGGCATGAACTACAAAACGTTTGAAGAAAACATTAGCAACGAAATTATTATGAACCAGTTGCGCGGTCGGGAAATCGGCGCTCGGATTAAAGTCACCGACAATGAAATTAACCATTATTTAGAAACGCAAGGCAGTTTAGGGGGCGGCAACGTTAGTTATCATCTTGGACATATTTTGGTGTCCATTCCAGAAACCGCTTCGGCGGCGATGATTCAAAAAGCAACCGATAAGGCGCGTGACATCGTGGCAAAATTGCGTAAAGGGCAAAATTTTTCCCAATTGGCAATGAGTGTTTCTGATGATGAAAATGCCTTAAAAGGCGGCGATTTAGGTTGGCGAACCTTAGGACAAATCCCGACTTTGTTTGTGGAAACCCTGACAAAAATGAAACAAGGGCAAGTGGCAGAGCCGATTCGCAGTCCGAGTGGCTTTCATATTGTTAAATTATTGGAAGAAAAAGGGCGGGTCAAATTAGAAGCCCATCACATAATGACCAAAACCAAAGCGCGGCATATTCTTATTAAAACTAATGAGATAGTCAACGATGATGAAGCGCAAAAAAAGCTGTTAGCCTTAAAACAGCGGATTAAAGAAGGGGATGATTTTGCGACATTAGCGCGGGCGCATTCGGATGATAAAGGCACGGCAATAAAAGGGGGCGATTTAGGCTGGGTTGTTCCGGGTGCGTTAGTGCCGCCTTTTGAGCAAGCGATGAATAATTTAAGCTTAAACCAAATCAGCGAACCTGTGCAGACTCAGTTTGGCTGGCACATTATTCAAGTGCTGGAGCGGGAAAAGAAAGACAATAGTAGTGAGTTTAAAAAAAATCAAATTGCCGATGAAATTCGCCGCCGTAAAATAGAAGAAGAAACAGAGCTGTGGTTGCGCCGATTGCGTGATGAGGCTTTTGTACAAGTTTATTTGGAACGACTTTAAAAAATGGATGTAGCATCGCCGCTTTCCATCGCTTCTTTGACAAAAAAAGAAGAGAAATTTAAAAAACGCTTAGAACGCATTTTAAAACAGCAGGATTTAACTTTACAGCGTGATTTAATTCTGCGTGTTTGTCAGCAATTAGAGATAGATTTAGTTGACTGCGCGGCGGCATTGGTGTTGTTAAGTCAATCTAATTTATATCCTAGCAGCGCATTACAAACGACACCCTCAACGGCTCAACGACTGATTGAGACTGAAAAATCCGTTTCACTCTCGCCATTGGTTCCTGTTCCTAAAATGATTTGTTATCGGGTTGAGGTTGGAGCAAAACATGAAGTGACAGAAGAGGCGATTAAGGCAGTTTTTGTCAAGGAAGCGGGGGTGGATATTAAAATGATTGGCAAAGTGACGATTCATTTTCACTATACTTTAATTGAATTACCCGAAGGAATGCCGACGGATATTTATCATTTGTTGACAACGGTGAGTTTGCAACAGCAAAAATTGAACATTAAACGCTTAAAACTACGCGACCGTTCTTACTCAACAGGGCATTTGCGCCGCAAACGTTAATTTTAACCTTGCAAAAAAGGATTGTGCCGCATTTCAGCCCCAAAAGTTGATAGTTCGCCATGTCCTGGAATAAAAGTCACTTCTTCACCCAAATTCCACAAATGCTGCTTAATCGAGGCAATGAGTTGGCTATGATTGCCGCGCGGTAAGTCAGACCGTCCAACTGAATTTTTAAATAACACATCCCCTACAAACGCCAATTGCAACGGACGATGAAACAGCACAATGTGACCGGGTGTGTGACCTGGGCAATGCAAGACTTCTAACACCTGCTCGCCAAACTGTACAGTATCCCCATGCTTTAACCAACGGGTCGGCGCAAAGGTTTTTACAGACGAAAAACCAAACCGCTGGCATTGACTGGGAATAGCAGTAATTAAAAACTCATCATCGTGATGAGGGCCGATAATCGGTGCTGCAAATAAAGCGGCAAGTTCTGCTGTACCGCCAACGTGGTCTAAATGCCCATGCGTTAAAATAATCAGTTCTAAGCTCACATTTTGTTGTTTTATTTCCGCACACAATACTTCAACATCGCCGCCGGGGTCGATTAACGCGGCTTTGCCTGTTTTTTCACAAACTAATAAAGAGCAGTTTTGTTGATAGGATGTAACAGGAATAATAGAGACTTTCATAAAAGTTAGGATGTCTGGTAATCGTAAGGGTAGGTGGAAAATTAGCAAACTATGATGCGGCTTTCTACACAAATTGTAAACCCTTTGCATCACAGGGTTTAAGCGCACTTTCAGAGCTGAATTGTATTAAACAACCAATGCCATAGGGTTTATAGTTTCTGATTGTTTTTTAAAGACACTATTTTTTAGAATGCAATAAGGTAAAATGAGGCTGAAAAAAGCGCGGGTTTTCGCTGGTTGTTTTAGCGCATATCCAACAATTACGTCTATTATTTTGCAGGCACGGTTATGTTTACAATAAAAAGAAAAAATTTAAATTATATCAAGCCACACTTTATTTTATTCGCACTGTTGTTTTTAGTGACTCAAACGGTATTTGCTGATTATCCAAGCCAGTCCGAGACGGTCATCAATGATTATGCTGCCATTATTGAGCCTGCCCAGCGCGATAAAATTAGTAGGTTAGTTGCCGATTTAAAACAACGCCAATCTATTGATGCTGTAGTCGTAACAATTAATTCCATTCACGATTATGAAACAGGTGATAAAACTATTGAGTCATTTGCCACGAATTTATTTAACAGATGGCAAATTGGCAGCCAAGAAAATAACGATGCTATTTTATTGTTAGTTGCCATTAAAGACCGTAAAGTGCGAATAGAAGTGGGTGAGGATTATGGGAACAAGTTAAATAGTGCGATGCAATATGTGATTGATGAGCATATTTTGCCGCATTTTAGGGAAAATGCTTATAGCGAAGGCATTTATCAAGGGGTTTTTATGATTGCAAAACTATTAACCGCATCTGAGCAGGACGCTCAACCAAACACTTCGGGAACAAAATTTACTAACAATGATGAAACGTGGTGGGGACAGTCGCTGTCTTTTATCACTGAGCTGCTAGAGGATTTTAAAATCCAATTAGTCGCAGCTTTTTCAGGTCTTGTTGTTATTTGGCGTAGCATCACTTCCTATTTGCGCTATCGCCGCCGCCAGTGTCCACATTGCCGCATCACAATGGAACGTTTAAATGAACAAGCCGATGATGTTTATTTAGAACCTGGACAACAAAAAGAGGAAACATTAGAGTCGGTGGATTATGATATTTGGAAGTGTAAGCATTGCAATTATCACGCACTATTGCGCTATAACAGGTTTTTTTCCAGCGTTGAAACCTGTCCGCATTGTCATTATAAAACGGTTAAAGTAAGACGAACCACCTTATCAGAACCCACTTATACCTCAACAGGTAGAGAGAAAATTAATAAACATTGCAATCACTGTTCTTACCGTGATGAGCAGATTTTGATTTTGCCTCAACGTGTTCATAGCAGTAGTGGAAACAGTAATGGAAGCAGTAGTGGTGGCGGCAGTTCCTCAGGCGGCGGCGCGAGCGGCAGTTGGTAAACAGCAAAGAATTTGCGGTTGAAAAAAATAAATTCGTGTCAATTAGTCTTCTCTTATTGGTCAACCTATGCAAACACAGCAACAATTATGGCAGCAGCATTTTCCACAATTTATGGCGAGCCAAGGACAGCAGGTTTTCTATCCTGGGAGTTTATGTGAAAACTATCTGCTAATGCTGGAAGGGCGTATAAAGACACAGCTAATTTCAGAATCAGGGCGCGAAATTTTGCTATATCATGTCTGCTCAGGGGACTCGTGTGTTTTAACCACCTCATGCTTACTCGGTGGCAATTGTTATCCTGCCGAAGGCATTACAGAAAGCCCTGTTTTGGCGTTTGCCATCTCAGCGATTGCTTTTCACCGCTGCTTAGAGCAATCGGCTTTTTTTCGGGAGTTTGTGTTTAAAAACTTTGCCAATCGACTGGCAACCGTTATCTTGAGAATGGAAGAGGTTGTTTTTGATACGATTGACAGACGCTTAAGTCGATTACTTCTGACTTATAAGCAACCAACTGTAAACATCACGCACCAAGAGCTGGCCGCCGAATTGGGGACAGCTCGTGAAGTGGTTTCAAGACACTTAAAAAACTTTGAAAAACGCGGCTGGTTACGGTTAAACCGTGGAATCATCGAAATTATTAATCCAAATGCTTTAGCACAATCAATGGCTTAATTATTCAGCATCATTGCTTGATGATTGTTGATTTTTGGCTTCTTCGGCTTGCTCGTTTTTGATTAAACTTAAAAAAGTAAATCCAATCAATAAACCTAACACCGCCGCCATGACCAATGGCAAAGCAAAAGGAATGTCGTGGTGGTCTCGCATATTCATGCCAAAAACAGACGAAAAAATACTCAGTACAAAATCTATCATGTTGCTATCCTCACTTAAAATGTATAAAAGACATCAAACACTTTACAATGTAGCTAACTTGTTAATGTCCGCCGTTATACTAGGCTAGTTAAAACAAATTCTCAGTGATTAAGTCACATCACATAAACAAATCTATAGCAGGGGGATGTTATGTTATACGAAGTGGAAGGCGATATTTTACTCAGCAGAGCGCAAGTCATTGGGCATGGCGTATCGGCAAATGATCCCATGAACCAAGGATTGTCAAAAATCCTGCACGAAAATTTTCCCTCTATGCACAAAGAGTTTCATCATTGGTGTCATCAGCATCATCCAAAACCTGGACAAGTTTGGCTGTGGCAAGGCTTGGCAGAAACCAAAATTGCCCATTTAATTATTAAAGACGGTGGCTATACCCATCAACCTGAAATAACCAAAACCAGTTCCAGCCACATCAAACACGCGCTTCATGCGTTAAAAAAGCTTGCGGTTAAAGAAAAATTTAGCTCCATTGCCCTGCCGCGTTTAGGGACAGGCATTGGCGGCATAGATTGGGCTGAAGTTTTACCGATTATTCAGTATGAATTAAGCGATTTAGCCATTCCTGTTTATGTTTACAGCCATTACAAACCGCAAAAACGAGCCATTGAACCGCGCTAATCAACAAATTCGTGGTAATTGTTCACCACTGAGCAAATCTAACACCCGCTCAATCCCCATTGCCGTTTTTAAAGTGACATAGCCTTTTTCATCAATGGCCATCACCGTGCCGATTTGCACAGCGTGTTTGCCAGTTTGGTGACGATGCAAAATCGCTAGTGCATCAGTGACTTGTGTTGCGGGTAAAAACAACACACAGCAGCCTTCGTTGGCAATATATAACGGGTCAAAGCCCAACAGCTCACACGCACTTTTTACGTCCTCGGCAATCGGAACGGCAGTTTCACTGATTTGTA
>JAIFMS010000014.1 GCA_020048335.1 Methylococcaceae bacterium
TTATCAAGGTGCATTAAATACTTATATTTATATTTACTATAAAACAGATAGAAACAATACATTCTCAATATTTGAGGATGAAGTAGGTATTGTAAGCCTTAATAAATTTGATGAGTGGTTTGAAAAGCAAGAAAATTTAGAAAATGAGTTAAAAAGAGACACTGGAGATTATAATTATACTGCTCCTATATTGAATGTTGTTAGAAAGGCAATTGAAAGATTTTTTTCATATATTTCTGGTGCAGATTTTAAAAACTTGAGAGTCAAAGGGAGGGATTACGGTAGCTTTTTGGTAATAAATAAAGATGGAAAACCATTAAAATTTTCTCAACTATCATCAGGACAGGTTCTTTTATTGCGTTTAATTGGTGATATATCTATTAAGTTGGCATTTCAATATAAAAAATTTGAAAAGACTATTGAAGATTGTGAGTCAGTTTTAAACGATTATGGAATTGTTTTAATTGACGAAATAGAACTCCATTTACACCCCCAATGGCAACGCGAAGTTTTACCCGCCTTACAAAAAACCTTTCCCAATATTCAATTTATTGTCACCACGCATTCGCCACAAGTGTTAAGCAATCTCAAAAAAGAAGAAGTGTTTATTTTAGAAAATAATAAAATCGTTCCCATTACGCCACATATTGAAGGCAGAGATTCTAATTCTATTTTATATGAATTGTTTGGGGTTTCAGAAAGACCAGAGGGCTATAAAAAGAAATTAAATCAATTCTATGATGCAATTGACGATGACGATATTAATAAAGCTAAAGAAATACTTGCAACTTTAACTGAAATATTTGGTGAACAAGATATTGAAATTATTAAAGCTAATTTACATTTGAGTTTTGCTGAAGAATAGAAATGAAATATATTAAAAAAAGTAGAGAACCAGGCTCTTTAACAATCTACAGAAAAAAGAAAGATGCCTATTTTGACGGCTATCCAGAAAAAGATGATTTAAGAAAATATTTGTTAAAAGAGCAAAAATATATATGCTGCTATTGTATGTCGCGCATTATAAAAAAGGATGAAATAGAAAAAATTGATTTAAGGAGTATTATGAAAATTGAGCATCGAAAATCTCAAACTAAATTTTCCGATGAACAATTATCCTATAATAATTTACTAGGTGCATGTAATGGAAATGAAGGAAAACCAAAGCATTTGCAGCATTGCGATACACATAAATTACATTATGATGGAAAAATAATTGAAGATAAACCTTTCAAATTAACAATTAACCCTACATTATCAATTTGTGAATTACAGGTTAAATTTAAGTCTAGTGGAGAGATATACTCTAAAGATGCTGTTATTAATAATGACTTAACTGAGACACTTAATCTTAATTGTGAGTTTTTAGTCCGAAGACGCAAAGAAGCTCTTGATAAGTGGCTGGATACATTTACTCAAGAAAATCCCAAAGGAACATGGTCAAAAGCTATTTGGCAACGAGAATTAGATAAATGGGAGAATTCAAGCTTAGAAGAATATAGCCCTTATTGTCAAGTTGTTATTGCTTATTTAAAAGACAAAATCAAAAAGGCGAGATGATATGGAATTATCCCCCGAAGACCTCTCCGCCCTCTATCTCACGTTCAAAGTCGCCAGCCTCGCCACCAGCATTTTATTAATACTCGGCACACCGCTGGCGTGGTGGCTGGCACGAACCGCATCCCGCTGGAAAGGCTTTTGCAGTGCCTTAGTCGCGTTGCCGCTGGTATTGCCGCCGTCCGTATTAGGTTTTTATTTGCTGATTTTAATGAGTCCCAACGGCATTGTCGGAAAATTAACCCAACAATTGGGCATCGGCACATTGCCGTTTACTTTTGCCGGCTTAGTCGTTGCCTCGGTGTTGTATTCCTTGCCATTTGTGGTGCAACCGTTACAAAACACTTTTTCAGCCATCGGCAACGCCCCATTAGAAGCCGCCGCCACCTTACGCGCCAGTCCGTTGAATACTTTTTTTAGCGTGGTGATGCCCTTGTCAAAATCAGGATTTTTAACCGCCGCAATTTTAGGCTTTACCCATACCGTTGGTGAATTTGGCGTGGTACTGATGGTCGGCGGCAATATTCCCGATAAAACCCGCGTGGTGTCGGTGCAGATTTATAATCATGTTGAAGCGTTAGAATACAGCGCGGCGCATACGTTGGCAGGGGGATTGCTGGTGTTTTCATTTTTGGTTCTGCTGTTGTTGTACAGCACGCAAAAACACAACCCGATGGCGCAAATGAAATGACAAACAGCATTTTTGCGCAATTTCAACTTAACTACGGAGCGTTTGAATTAAACGTTGATTTGCGCTTGCCTAGTTCAGGCGTGACTGTGTTGTTCGGGCATTCGGGTTCAGGAAAAACCACGCTGTTACGCTGTATCGCAGGTTTGCAATACGCACCGCACGGCTTTTTAAAAATTAATGGCAACATCTGGCAAGATAGCGAAAAAAATCTGTTTTTACCGACCTATCAACGCAACTTAGGCTATGTGTTTCAAGAGGCAAATTTGTTTGCTCATTTAACCGTGCTGGGCAATTTGAATTACGGTTTAAAACGAATTAAGCAACCGTCCAACAGCGAACACTTTAAGCAAGTCATTGAATTAGTAGGAATAAAACATTTATTAGGACGAACCCCAGAACGCTTATCAGGCGGTGAACGACAGCGGGTGGCGATTGCACGGGCGTTGGTTTTGAATCCTGAAATCTTGCTGATGGATGAACCGTTAGCCGCGTTGGATGCAAAACGCAAACAAGAAATTCTGCCTTTTTTAACCCGTTTGCATCATTCATTAAAAATTCCAGTTTTATACGTTACCCATTCGCAGCAAGAAGTGGCGCAACTGGCGGATTATTTGGTTTTATTAACACAGGGAAAAGTACAAGCCGCAGGTTTGCTGACAGAAACCTTAAGTCGGTTGGATTTACCTCAATCCAAAGAGCGCGAAGCGGCTAGTGTTTGGCAAGTAAAAGTGACTGCCCATGATGCGATTTATCATCTAACTCAGGTGAGTTTTGCGGGGGGTGAATTAAGTTTATCCAAGCTGAGTGCAGCGATTGGTTCTGTGCTGCGGGTACAAATTTATGCCCGCGATGTCAGTATTACCTTGGAAACCGCCAAGGAAACCAGTATTTTAAATGTGCTACCCGCGCTGATTAATGATCTTGCTGAAACAGGGGAAAATGGACAAACTGTTGTGCGTTTGGAGGTGGGCAGTCAATTGTTACTAGCCCATATTAGTTGTAAATCGGCTCACTTATTGAATTTACAGATTGGCATGAAAGTCTATGCACAAATCAAAGGCACGTCTATTTTGAATTAACCCTCCTTGATAAAAGGAGGGCTAGGGAAATTTTTTTACGCGACACTTTTAAGCAATATTTCACCGCGACCCATTTCTGCCATATCGCCGCCATAGCGTTGCACACGATTAAACGCGCTTGCCTTGTCAGCAAATTTGGAATCCAAGCCTTTAAATGAAGCAAATAATAACGGCAAAAAAGCCAAGGTGTGCGTGCCGCAATCGTTAAACATCGCAGGGATTTTGGCAGATTGCCATAACAACAACGTCCCGCGCCGCATCGCATACCCTAAGTGATTGCCCACTTTTCCCATTACCGCAATCGTGCCTGCGGTCATCCGTGAACCACAATAATCGCCCGCATTGCCTTCAATTAAAATCACCCCGCGCCGCAAGTGGTCGCCTGCGCGTTCGCCGACATTGCCTTTTATCAACACCACGCCGCCTTTCATCCCCATTTTATTGCCGGGTAACGCACCGCCTAAAAAATCGCCCGCGTTGCCATGTACGGTTAATTGCCCTTTTTTCATTTCACACGCGGCAAACAAACCCACATTGCCCAGCACGGTGATGTTGCCCGCTTTCATGCCCATCCCACAATACGCGCCCGCGTCACCTTCAACCGTGATGCTGCCACCGTGCAACTCTTTGCCGATAAAGTCTAATTTATCCGAACTGTTTTTAATCACAATCTGCGCAGTATCCGTCCCTGAAACCTCAAACAATGCCTCGACAGGAATTTGCTGTTTGCCTTGTTGTAAAGGCAACGCCCCAATCTGGGTCAGCGTTAATTCGGTTAACCGTTGACACACCAAAGGCGACATATCAACGCGCTGTTTTAAGGGCTGTTTTAGCACGAAGGTTAATGCACTCATCCCAAAATCTCCTGTAAATGAAAATGAAACGGCCCTAATTTACCGCCATAATTTCCCGCGCTGAGGCGTTGAATTCCCGCTTCTGCCCCTAATTCGCACACTGCCTGCATTCCGACCCGCATCGCTTTATCAATATCGGTTTTGCTTAAGCCATCAATCACAATTTCCATCACCGATTCAATATCAGGGGATAAATCGGTGCGCGTAATTCCTTTTAAGGTGGGACAAAACGCATCATTGGTGGACGCACCCAAGGTTTTGTATTTAGAACCTACTTTTGAGCCTGACCGCACTACGCCCCCTGGAAACGGCATAATTACGTTCGGTATTTTGCGCATTTGTTCAATTGCCACTTCACACGCGGCTAACGCTTGCGGTTGCGATTGGGCTAATACTAAAAAGTTGCCACCGCCCACCGCATCCACCTGTCCTGTGGTGGCTTCGGTTAAAAACTCGCCATCCATCACAGGAATACGCCAATAACGTTTGCCATTGATGAGCTTGGAAATTTGAAAGCCATCCCCAAAATAGCGCAAATTTTTCCCTAAGGGAATCGGTTTATCGCTGTCAATCCCTGCAAATAACGCCGAAGTCGGCGAGGTTAGCACACATTGTCCTGCGCGAGTTTCCAATTGTTTCGCCAAGCCTTTTCCGCCCATCGCAAAAATTAAGATACTGACGCCAGGTCTACCATCGGGCGTTTCTTCGGGGCTTAATACGCGCTCAATCCCTGCTTCACAGCCACAAGCAATCACCGATGTTGCAAAACCTGTCATCGCTTGTGCAGAAATCATCGCCCATTTTTCATTTTGTGCGGTGATAATCGCGCGGGTCGCTTTCATTGGGAAAGCCTCCGCGAAAGTTGCATCTATCGTGACACCATTAATAATCATATTGTTACACTCGTGTTATTAAAATAATTACTGTCGTTCTAGGCTTATTGTACAACGTATCAGGCAGAATCGGGGATGATTCCAAGTGACTTACGCGCATTTTTAGCGACTTAACTGGCGCGCACCGCTTGCCAAATCGAACGGCAATTGCTCACCCTGTTTTTAACGGTGGTTGGTAAATTAGGAATGTCTAAATCAGGAAATAACAACGGACGGAGCATATATTCCCCCACCATTAACCCCCCTGTTAAAATAAAAATCCCCACGCCCGTATAAATTGCCCACCACATAACGGGCGCGTAAAAAGCCAATACGCTGCACAGCAACGCATTGAAGGCAAAAAAACCTGTCCAAATCAGCGTCAGCAGCCGACAATAAATCACAATTTCAGGCGGAATTGGATTAATTTCTAATCGAACAAAGCGTTCAATCAGTGGCGGCGCGTGGCGTTTTAACAGGGTTTTTCCAAAAAAGTGCATCAGCATCAGCTGAATAGCCACAGGTAGCAGTTTTGCGGTGGCGGTTTGAAAAAAAATCACCCCGATAATTAAACTGGCTGCAATACTGCCTTGCAACAGTTTTGCTTTGCGGTCTTTACTTTTGAAGGCTTGATAAGCATAAACACTGCTAATTACTATGGGAACAAACCACACCACCCCCGTTTGCATTCCTTGATAAACCAGATAAGGATACAATAAAGCCAGCGTAGTTTTGCCTAAGGCAGGAAAATTGAAAGGCACGATTAGTTACGTCTGTTTTCTGCCACAAAAGTGGCTAATGAAGCTAAACAGGCAAAAATATCGCGGTTTTTATCATCTTCGGAGGTAATTTTAATGCCATAGTGCCGGTCTAATAACACCGCAATTTCCAGTGCGTCAATCGAGTCTAACCCTAACCCTTCACCAAACAGCGGCTCATCCAAGGCAATTTCATCAGCGGTTATATCCTCTAAGTGCAACCTGTCAATTAACAAGGCTTTTAATTCACTAATTAATGTTTCTGACATAGCTTGGTTTATTCATAATTAAAACTGCGATTCTAGCGTATTTTCAGCGTTTTTTACGTTGTTCACTATTTTTAAATAAATAAATTTCTGCTTTGCTGCCTAAAAACACATAAATACCAAGAGAACATAGCAACACAGCAGCAGCAATAATCACCCAAACCGCTTCAATAATATGTTCACCGCCGCCGAGTGCCGATTTAAACACCATCAATAAAGCTTCAATCGACACGGCGATAATAATCGCCCCAATAAAACGAGTAATGGTGCGCCGAGTTGAACTGTGTCTGAGAATATCTTTGTACAACAGCACTTCCTCTTCTAAGGTGGTTTTGCCCAAATCAAAAATAGCCAGTGCTAGGGTTAAATAAATCACCGCACCAAACGGAATCTGAGGGTGTTCAAGGGGTTGCGTAAGGGCAAAAATAACGTTGGCACATTCCCTGCCCGCTGCATACAGCAGAACCAATGCCACTGTAAATAAACCTGCCACAATAAACGAATAAATAATTTTAAAATACGGCTCAAAATAAACCCGTTTGCTGTCACCAGTTAAAAAAGACAGGGTTAAGCTTAAATCAATATCCAATACCACATGACCTTTAATCGTGCCGTCATCGTTGTAAATTTTAGTGCTGGCAGACAAACACAATTCGCTGCGTACACTGGATAAATAAGGCTCTGTGACCACAGGTTGATCAGTTTTTTGCGCGGCTAAAAAATAAGGGCGTTTGCTACGGTCAGCCCCTGCGCCTACCACAGGATGTTTTTTAAAATGCGCCCCCAATACATTCATACAAAGTTGTTTGCCCTCTGCATCGAGCAAGTACAATAAACTGACAAAAGGATAATACGAACAAAGCGTATGCAGGGTTTCGGTTAATTCTTTTTGGTTGAGTTCAAACAGTTTTTCATTGGCAAAACAACCCAAAATTGAAGCGAGCAAATGTTGAATCGCGGGGCGATGCTCTTCGTATTTTTCAATGACATTGATATGACTCATTTTAGACATGATGTGAATCCCTTTATCCTTGTTAATAGCTACTTACAACACAAAGCAAGTATTGTACCAAACCTATCGCTCAAACAACTGAAAAAAAGAATAGCGGACAAAAACATTACGAATATTTTTATAATTAATTGATTTAACTATATTTTTAGTGAAAAAAGCCGTTTTTTAATCGTGCATTCGCTGAAAATAAACAGAGGGGCTGCTTTATTCCACGCCTGTCATCACAAACGTTGCCCAAAAAAAGGGCTGATTCCATTCTGTGCTGTGGATAAATTCAGTTTGGGTATCCTGCAAAGCCTGTTGTGCGGGCATACCTTGTAAAAACCGCCGATAAAACCGCTGCATAAATTGATTGGTTCCCTCATCGTCCACGCTCCATAAGGTAGATAATACCGCTTTTGCCCCCGCTTCTTGAAAGGCACGGTTCAAGCTATACACCCCTTCCCCGACTTTTATATCACCCAAGCCCGTTTCGCAAGCAGAAAGGGTGACCAATTCTGTGCCTTCCAAATTCAAAGACAACACTTCCAAGGCGGTCAAAATGCCATCAGAACCGTCCACTTGTTTAACGCCTTTAATCCCTTGATTGGCGTGACTGAATGCCAAGCCTGAGCGGGTCAGTGGATTTTCAATAAACTTACGCGATGCTTTATTCACCGTTAAATTACGCAATTGTGCATGATTAGTATCAGATTTTATGTCTTCCATAAAAAAACCATGCGTTGCCAAATGCAAAATACGCGGCTGTACCAAGCGATTAATTTCCGTTTCCGTAGCGGTTAATTGAGTATAAAACTGCGGTTTTTGCGGTGCGATTTGCATCAGTTTCACAATCTCATCACCTTCTTTTTGGGTTTGCTCTAAGGGCGCAAAATACACATCCTCCAAGCCGCGACTAATCGTCATACTGCGCTTGTGTGGCAAAGTATCAGGCGGTGTTTTTTGTGCGTCATACTGTGGATTGGCAAAAATCGCCGCGTTATGGGGCTTAGTCGTTGTGACAGGCAGCACCAAATCACGCCCTGAGTTTAGGTAAATCAACTGCACTTGTTCGGATAAATAATGCGCATCTGGCGTTTGTAAAGCTTTAAACGGCAGCAGATTTAAGATGCCATCGGGAACAAGATAAACCGTTTTTTTAGCGTCTAAATAAGGCAACAGCGGCTGCCAAAGTTGTTGATAAAGTTGCTGGGCAAGTTTTGGGTGAGTGAGCGACTTAAACTCGTTATCGGCTTCGTCCAGAATTGCTTTGCGATAGGCACTAATGGCTTCTGCAATAGGCAACATTTCGCCTAAATGAACCAACACAATTCCATCGTGATTTGCCACCAATGCGACTAATTGCGTAGATTTTGTCGCTTGCGTTTTAAAATCAATTTCGTTATAGACTAAAAAATCGACCAGCCCTTGGTCGGGTGATAATTTGTCCAATACTTGCGCGGGCGTAACCTCCATCGTACTGCGCTTAAAACCTG
>JAIFMS010000054.1 GCA_020048335.1 Methylococcaceae bacterium
TGATGAGGAATGTCCAACCACTGCAATTAAATTTGGATTTTTTGCATAGTGACGCGCAATCCCTAATACCGAATTACGCCGCATTTCGGTAGGAAAAAAGAGGTTGTAAAAAATAGACTCAGCGTTGTCAATTTCAACTTCCAAAGGAACATGATTAAGCACTCCGCCTTTTTGATTAATTTCTTTTACCGCAAGCTTTACTCCTGCAATAAAAAAATCAGCTTCTGCATCTTTCCAAGGGATACCAATTACAATGGGTTGCTTATTAGTCGCCTTGGTTGCTTGCTGCACTCGTTGCTGTTTAGAGGCTTCATACGATTGATCACCACAGCCAGTGGTTACAAGAAGACTTAATCCAAACAGAAGATAATTAATTCGCATCATTTGATAAGTTTAGAGTCCGTTGTTTTTGCAGGAGGCTTTTCGGTTCCAAGCGGCGCAACAGGGGGATTTACCGTAGTGCTAGGTATTTTTTCTATTTCAAGCGGTGCAACAGCGGGAATTGTTGTCGCGTTGGGTGTTTTTTCCACTTCAGGTGGCGTGGCTTTTTGTTCAGGTGCAGGTTTTACCTCAGGTGCAGGTTTTACCTCAGGTGCGGTTTTTACCTCAGGTGTGGTTTTTACCTCAGAGGAGTTGCTACTGTAATCGCTACCTAAAATTAAGGGCATTCCATTGCTGCCTGCGCCAATTACAACAACTTTGCTATTTTGGGATTTTGCCAATTCAAGTGTTGCCTGAATCCCTTGCCAAGTGAGTAATTTATCCGATAAGGTTTTGGCAACGGTATCCTGATAATTTTTAATCCCTTCGGCTTCAATAACTTTTCGTTTGGCTTCTTGTTCTTCTTGTTTTAAACGAAAAACATAAGCCTGATAGCGTTGCTGTTCGGTTAATTTGCTTTCAATGGCTTTTTGGATGGTCGGTGGCAATGAAATTTCACGAATAATAACATCGTTTGCCGTGATATATTTTTGTGCCAACGCTTCGACTGCCTCAATTACCACAGTGGTTAAAATTTTGTCTTTATTGGTATAAATATCTTCAGGATTATAAGGACTTAAGCGTTTTCGCAGCACAGATTCAACTTCAGGCGTGATAATGGTTTTGATGTAATCAGGGCCCACTTGCTGATGCAATAAACCCAGCATATCGTACTCAGGACGAAAACGAATAGCCAAACTTAAATGGATGGGCAAACCTTGGTTGGTTAAAACATCAAAATCATGTAGTACCGTTTGAATGCGGGTATCGTAAACATACATCGTATCCCAAGGGAAAATCGCATAAATCCCTTCGATGTAAACCCGTTCTGTATCTGTACCAGAAAATCGCCGGTAAAGAACGCCGCCTTCACCTGAGTTGATTGTAATGACTATTTGTGGCCACAAAAAGGTAAAACAAAGCAGGATAATTAAAAAAAATACCGCTAAATACTGCAAAGAAGCGAATATCCAGGCACGAAATTTCAAGAGTTTTCTTTTGAGATAGTCGGCTGTGGTAACAGTTATATTTCGTAGCCTTAAAAGGCTTTGTTGAAGCATTTGGATAACTACCGATAGCTTTAATGATTGGCGAAAAAATAAAGGAGGACGGGCTAAGAAAACAAAAACACCAGACACCGCCATTTAGCAATGGAGAGCATCTGGTGTTTTGTTGTTAGTCTTTAAGCGGTTGCTGTTTTTTGAGCTGAAACAAATGATCTGCCTTCTTCATACAATTTTTTGAAATGCGCTCTGGCTTTTTCTTCATCAAAATTAAGAAAAGTGCCGCCTGACTCAAAATGCTGTGCAAAGAGTTTTCCAACTGCATAAGTGGAAGCAGCTCCCATGGTTGCCGTGCTAATCATGCCCGAGGATTGCCCGATAACAGGAACGGCTTTAAGCCAACTTGCAACAGGTAAGGCCAAATTTACCGCAATAGAACCACCAGCGATGGACGCGACAATTGATTTGGCGATATTTTGTGAAAAAGGCACGTCATAAAGTTTGGAAAGACCATGAATCATTTTAAGCTGAATGGCGGATAAGGCCGCCATATCAGCCAAGGGTACGGGTATAAAACCAACAGCAATTGCACCTATGGTGTAATTTTTAAAACAGGCGTGTGCTTTTTCAATGCGTTTTATCCGTTTGTTGAGAGCCTCACAGGATTCCTCAACTTTCTCTTCAACTTTCTCTTCAACTTTTTCTTGAACAGCTTCTTGTGCAGGTATTTCAGTTGTAGGTATTTCGGTTACAGAGGCTTCGATTACAGGGGCTTCGGTTGCAGAAGTGGCTTTGTCAGCTGTTTCTTTTGCCGCGCCTTTTGCCGTTTCTTTTATCAAAGCTTCTTTGTCATTTGTTGCCATTTTTAATTTCTCCGTGCTAATGCGTGAATAGTTGACTAAACCAACTGTTAGAAAAGATAGTGTATTATGACTTTAAGATTTACACCACTTAAGAATAAGCTTTTGTTGTTTGGCTGTCCAGTTTCTTTAGTGATAAAAACAATAGCGTGATTTTCCTGATTTTTTTGCTTGATACATGGCTTGGTCGGCATGATGAATTAATAGCTCAGGTTCACTTTCATCCATCGGAAATAAGGTAACGCCAATGCTTACACCAACCATAACTTGCCTATTGTCAAAAAGGATAGGTTTTGCAACTTCACGCAAAACTCTATTCAACAAACGGTGACAGTTTCCAACCTTTTCCAAGTCGCCAAATAAAATTATAAACTCATCACCACCAAGTCGCGCTACCGTATCGTGACTGCGTACGCTATCTAATAACCGTTTTGCAATGGTTTTTAGCACTGTATCTCCAACAATATGCCCAAAATTATCGTTAATCGGTTTAAAACCATCTAAATCAAGGTAACAAATCGCAAGTAATCGCTGTTGGCGTTTAGCGTGTAACAGTGCGACTTCTAAACGATCAAATAGCAGCAATCGATTGGGCAAATTAGTTAAAATATCGTGATGCGCCAGATGTTCTAAATCATGTTGTTGTTGAATAAAATGTGAAATATTAGAAAATACGGCCACATAATTACCAATCAGTCCTGCTTCATTTTTAGTACAAGACAAGGTTAGCCACTCTGCATTAAGCTCTCCCTCTTTATTGCGACTAAAAATTTTTCCGCTCCAAGCCCCTTGTTTTTCAAGGGATTCCCATAATTCAGTCGCTGTTTTATCTTCTGCAAGTCCTGATTTTAACTGCTTAATATGCGTGCCGATGACTTCTTCTGGCGTATATTGACTGCTATAATAAAAAGCAGGATTTGCGTCAATTATCTTAAACTCAGGGTCGGTAATACAAATTGCATCCAAGGTATTTTCAAACACATTGGTTGCAAGGCGTTGCTTTGCTTCAAAACGCTGTTTTTCTACCATTTCTTTCATTAACTGTAAGGTGCGTTGTGAAAGACTGTCATACATAGACAAAATACTTTCAATCAGCACTTTCATCGCCCCTGTCATTTCATTTTCACTTTGCTGTTTTGCCTGCGCCATTGACATTCCTGCTTGCATTGCCAATACCGCTTTTGCCATTCGTTTATCACTGTCTAAAATATGAAACACCAGCCAATGCGTTAAAAATGACAAAACCTCTTCAATCGTTTGTTCTGTGTCATGCCCATTTTTTTGTAATGCTTGCACTTGGTGAATGAAATTGTTATGTATTGCCTTGTGCGCATCCTCTAACGCATCACCTGTAAAAAACTCATGCCAAATCGCCTCTTCGGTTGCAAAATGATAACAGGCATAATCACTGAGTTCCTTAAAAACAGCGTTTAGAGTGGGTATATCAGATTGATAGGCTAAGTGACTGGCGAGTTGATTTAATAACTGCACCAATTTTTTATGTTGTTCATCAATTAATGCGACCCCTGTATCAAAGTTTTTATTCCACGGAAAAATTTCGTATTGACTTAAGTCACCATTTAAAGAACTGTTCTTCATTCTGTTTCCCTAGCTTTGTAAGCGTGTAATCCAGGGTTTTTTGGTCAAAGGATCAACATCAAAAGCCAATACTTCAGGTTTGTGCAACAATCCTTCTTCACCCGAAGCATTGGGATTTAATTGCCGTTTTTCAACAAAATCAATCATGCGATGGGTGTTATAAATTAACAAAACGCGATGACCATTTTTACTGGGATAAACTTGATAGGCGACATTTTGTTCGGTAAAGTCAGGGTTACGCGCCATAAATTCTTGAAGCGAAAATTTTTGCGAAGCAAGGTTTTTTAAAACGGACTCAGAATGGGTTTTAATCAATTCCGCCAGATAGTTTTTTAAAGTATTAGCGCGTTGTTGTTTTCGCAATAGGCGAACGTGTGGCTCAGAGAAAGCAAAACTTTCTGCCACTAAATAATGCCTATCACGCTCGCCATCATTGGCAAATAGACAAATTTTATCTAAATTATCATCTTCTAAGGCATTTAAAAAGGATTCGGGGGCGCGAATATGTTTATACACCGTTACCACCCACGGCAATGCCCGTCCTGTTTTTTCAAACCGTTCTTTTACACTATTAATCACACAAGTGCGCGACAATTTATCTTCGCGTCCTTGCGGTTTAACGATAAATGCGTCCACCGCAATAATTTGTGTGTAGAACCCTGCTTTTTTAAAATCGTTAATAATCGTTGAATAACGCGGGGTATAAGGAATACAGGTTCCATCATATAAAATATTAATCCCTTCGTTTTGCGCCTGCATAGCAACTCGGTCACGCAATCGATTGGCAAAAGGTTCAACATACACATAGTCATCACTGTGATGATTTGCCGCTGTTAAAACTCGGTATAAATCGCTTTTTTTACGAAACTCATCCAAGGACGCAATCACAAAGTTTTCACCGCAGCGCGCTTTAGCTATTTCTTCCACTGCCGTTTTTCCTGCCCCCGCTCCCCCCATTGACATCAGTAATTGGGGATTTTGGACAGGGGTCTTGCCTGCAAAAATGGCTTGCTGATTTTTATCCAGCACGGCACTGATTCGCCCTAAACGTTCGTAGGCAATTTCAACACTGCGTTTTAAACGTTTATCATCAATAGCGGCAAGGAGTAAAGTTTCTTTTAAAGCTAAATTATTGGCCAAATCAAATAAACTAACCGTATTGCCCGCACATTGATAGAGCAAATCTAATAATTCGGTATGACTGGGCGAGCGCAATCCTGTCAGGATATTGGCATCCAAACAGAACAAAGGCGCAGGCCCGTTGTATTCGATACTCATTCCGTCAATTTCTGTTTTGTCTTGGGTGCGTAACGATTCTGTGTCAGGTAAATAACCCAAGATATTATCCGCCGCACAGCGAGGATAATCGGCTAAATGTTTACCCGCGACAAACAAATCTTCTTGAATGCTATTGAGCGGCACTAAAGCACCATTGACCGACACTAAGCATTTTACCCCCTCTGTGGTGGTGTAAGAGAGAAACGGAATGCCCGAAACAAAGGTTTTTTCCTCGGGCCATTTGCCATAGCCGTTGGCAACATTCGGCAAACCTTTATTGCGCATTGGGTCAAGTGCGTGTTCAAACGCACAGGTAATTTGCGCCAAACTGCTGTTTGTATCATGTAATGCTACCGCATCACTGGCTTCTAAGCGTCTAAAATCAATCCCTTGCCCATACACCGCTTTAAAGGCGGGTAGTTTTCCAAGGACGGTAATAAAAAAATCTAAGGTAATTCGATTGCCATAGGAAAACGGGCGCACGCTGCGCATGGTTTGATAAAAATTAGCTAATCGGTAGGCAATATCCTCGGTATTAATCACAAAACCGTTGTTATCAAAAATGGCGGTTTTTTCATTTCCATGCCCGTTTAACACTAAGCGTGCCACGGTTTTGCGAAACTTTTGCCGTTTATCCGCATCGGTCATCGTCCCCGGACGATGGTCAACACTGGCTTGCTCTTTCCAGTCATGAAACATTTCCCGATGAATGCGGGAAAATAACACGGTTAAATACGTCACACGCTGGGTTTGGTCATGCGAAACAGTCATCTCAGTTTCGTTTTGCAAGGTTAAAAACAACTTCGTGCCTTGAGCAATCGCTAAAGCAGTACGCAATTTTTTGAGTTGTTCGTAGCCCAACATAGGCGTGTCATTGTGGTGAGTCATCTATCCTACCTATTACAAAAAAGCACCAAGATTAGCTTAAGCGATACGTTCTTAAAGCTAAATTCGCTTGTTATTTGAAAATGATTACGGTTTTAAGGTCGCTAATAGTAAATCAATTTACGAAGAATACAGAAACCTTTAAGCCGTGCATTTAATCAAATAAAGTGAATGGTAAAAGTAACGCCAAAGCCGATAAGTTTTAATATCGCAACGTTTTGAATTATAGCGCAAAATATTCACCTTGCTTCGGTGTATAATTTTTAACAGCCTGCTTAATCTTTTTTCTACGAAGGTCAAAAGGCGAGGGAATTTTGTAAAAAAATAGTCGGTTTTGAAAGGAGAGATAGCCATGAATCATTTTTATCGCAGTGTTTGGAGTGTTGCCTTAAACACTTGGATGGCCGTTGCTGAAAACACAATGGGCAAAACTAAAAACAGCACCGCACGGCATCGCTTAATCACAGCGGGGTTATTGGTTTATGCGGCAAACAGTTGGGGATTACCAACTGGTGAACAATTGATAGCAGGACAAGCCAGTGTAAGCGTTCCCAGTGCGGGGCAGATGCAAATTCAGCAAACCACCCCACAAGCGATTCTCAATTGGCAAGGTTTTTCAATTCAGCCACATGAAATCGTTTCTATTCAACAACCTAGTATTAATGCAACCTTGCTAAATCGGGTTATCGGTGCGGATGCGAGTGTGATACAAGGGCAACTTTCTGCGAATGGACAGGTTTTTTTAATTAATCCAAACGGGGTGTTGTTTAGTAATACCGCACAAGTCGATGTGGGCGGCTTGATTGCTAGCACCCATACGATTAGCAATGCCGATTTTCTCAATGGCAACTATCATTTTACGCAAAATAATAACGAAGGACTGCTTATTAATCAAGGGCTTATTAAAGTTCCCGCAGGCGGGGTAGTTGCCTTAATCGGGTCGCAAGTCAGTAACGAAGGCACGATTGAATCCCTAAAAGGCACAACGGCGTTAGCGGCGGGTAAAACCGTGGATTTGGATTTTCAAGGCGATGGTTTACTGGCGGTGAAAGTTTCCGAAGCGACATTGAATGCACACCTTGAGAATAACGGCGCGATTTTAGCCGACGGTGGTCGGGTGATTTTAACGGCGCAAGCAGCAGGGGATTTAATCAACAGCGTGGTCAATCAAACAGGGATTGTGCGGGCGCAAAGTTTGCTGGAACGCAATGGCGAGATTATTTTGGCGGGTGGTGATAACGGTGTGACTCATGTCAGTGGCAAGTTGGATGTCAGTGGTCAACTCGCAGGCGGAAAAATTAACGTAACGGGAAAAAATGTTGAGCTTGCTGCAAATGCCCATTTGGTGGCACAAGCCTTAGAAAGTGGTAAAGCCGGCACTATTGCCGTTTTTGGCGATATGAAAAATGGTTCGTTGAATGTGGCTGGCACGTTAGATGCGTCCGCACCAAAAAACGGCGATGGTGGGTTTATTGAAACCTCGGCGGCGCAGGTGAATGTGGCCAATTCAGTTAAAGTCACTACCCAAGCTGCACAGGGTAAAACGGGGCAGTGGTTAATTGACCCCAGCGATTTTATTATTGCTGATGGGACAGCTTACAGTAATGAGTTAGCGACAACTGGTGTCACGTTGCAAGTCAATTCAACAGGAACGAGCGGCAATGGCGATTTGTTTTTGAATAGTCCGATAACGTGGTCAACCAGTAATACCTTAACCCTAAATGCTATTCGAAACATCACTATTAATGCGGCAATTAACGGCGGCAGTACCGGCAATATTGTGTTAAATGCGACAACTGGCGCGGTGTCAGAGTCAACAGTCACGTTACAGGGCAACAGTTTAACTGCGAATGCGGCAACGGGTATCGCGTTAAATAATGCCAATGCCGTTTCAAGTTTTAATGCGACTAATACCACCAGTGGTGATATTAGTTTGACCAACACGGCGGCAAACCTGAATGTGACCGGGATTAATCATACAGGTACGGGCAATGTGAATATCACTAATAGCGGTAATATTGATGTGAGCGGTGCTGTACAAACTGCCAATGGGAATTTTACCGTGTCGGCAGGTACCGCGACAGCCGGAACGCTTAATGCGACAGGAACAGTGAGTGTTAATGGGATTTTTACTTTAAATACTGGCACTTGGAATCAAGTCGCCAGCAGTTTGCCCAGTTTTTCGGCTACCGACTTTCGCCTTAACAGCGGTGGAACTTTTATTCGCGCCCTCGGCGGTGACGGAAGCAGTGCCGCGCCTTATCAAATCGGCGATGTGTATGGCTTACAAGGTATGGCAAGTAGCTCTATGTTGGCGAAGAGTTATTCATTAGGCGCGGATATTAATTCGTCAGCAACGAGATGGCGGTAGCAAGTTTACAGGTAGTTTTGATGGTTTGGGACATACCATTTCCGGACTTACTATTAATATTTCAAATTCTACACAAAATGTTGGCTTGTTCGGTGGGGCTGGCGACACCACGGGCATTAACAGTAGTTCAATTAGTAACCTAGGTTTAATCAATAGTGTTATCACTGGAAAGATTAATACTGGCGCATTAGCTGGAGTTAACTATGGCACTATCAGTAACACTTACACAACGGGTACAGTGACAGGGTCTTCGGACAAAACAGGTGGGTTGGCAGGGATTAATCATGGCAGTATTAGCAAGAGCTATTCAACAGCGAGCGTAACAGGTCTTACCAATGTCGGTGGATTAGTGGGATATAATACTGACAGTAGTAGCAGTATTAGCAATAGCTACACAACAGCAACGGTAACAGGCAGTTCTCAAATTGGTGGTTTGGTAGGAAATAATCAAAACGGCGGCAATATCAGTAACAGTTACACCGCAGGGAGTGTCTCTGGCAGAAATTTTATAGGTGGATTGGTCGGTCTTAATGATACTAGCAGCACCATCAGCAACGCTTATAGCACCAGCAATGTCAATGGAACGGGGAGTTCTACAGGCGGACTGGTCGGCACTAACGGAGCGATTATTAATAACAGTTATGCCACAGGCAGTGTAGTCGGTAATACCGCTGTTGGCGGGCTGATAGGCAGCACGTCCGCAGGTACTGTCACCAATGCTTTTTGGGATACGCAAACCACAGGACAAACCACCAGCGCAGGTGGTACGGGCAAAACCACCTCTGAAATGCAACAACTGGCAACATTCACCGCTGCAAGCTGGAATATCAACGATGCTGGCAACAACACCGCAACTTGGCGAATTTACGAAGGCAATACCACGCCTTTGTTGCGTTCTTTTTTAACTCCTTTAACTATTACAGCGACAAACAGCAAAATTTACAACGGTTTAAGCGATGCAAGCCTCAGTGCAGGAAGCTATTCTGTGGTAGGTGCAGACACCAGTGGACACATATTTAATACCGTTCATCCTTATGGCACGGCAGCGATTAATGTTGGAACGTATCTGTTAAATGGCGTGTATGCTGACCAACAAGGCTATGACATAACTACAGTTGGGGAATTAACCATCAATCCCTATCCTGTTGATTTAACCGCCACCCGCAGTTATGACGGCACGGTGGCTGTTGCTGCTAATGCTGTAAAATTTGGCGCATTACCCAATGGTGAAACCCTTTCTTTAACAGGGACTGCCGCCGTTGCGAATAAAAATATCGGCAGCAATAAGCCGTTATCAACGCCGTTTGGCATAGCGAATGGCACAGGGCTAGCCAGTAATTACACCTTCACAGGCGGCACACAAAATGCCACCATTACCCCTGCTGCTTTAACGCTAAATGCTGTAACGGATACCAAAGTCTATGACGGCACAACTACCTCAACTGCCGTGCCGACTTTTGCAGGTTTGCAAACAGGCGACACCCTAACAGGCTTAACACAAGTTTTTACCAGCCCAAATGTGTTGGGGATTAACAATAGCACCTTGGTGGTCAACCCAAATTACACCCTCAATGATGGCAACGCAGGGGGTAATTACAGTCTTAGCACCACAACCGCCCAAGGAACTATCTCCGCCACGCCTTTAAGTGCTATCAGCTTAAATGGTACGCGGATTTATGATGGCACAACCGATGTTGCCGCCAATATTTTTACTCTCAGCGGTTTACAAAATAATGAAGATTTAACCTTGTCAGGGGTTGGAACGATTGCGAGTAAAAATGTGGGAACGTATAACAGTCTTAATTTTGGTACGCTTGCCTTAGGCAATGGCACAGTGGGTTTAGCCAGTAACTACAGCTTTGCAGGCGGGTCACAAACCATTCGCATTACCCCCGCCCCACTGACCCTTAACGCTGTGACCGATAGCAAAGTCTATGATGGCACAACCACTTCAACGGCTATGCCAACTGCAACAGGTTTGCAAACAGGCGATACCCTGACAGGTTTAAATCAGACTTTTGCGAATAAAAATGTTCTCGGCTTAAATCAAAGCGTGTTAAATAGCAATACCAGTTACACGCTTAATGATGGTAATGGTGGCGCAAATTACACGGTGAGTAGTAGTTCAGCGCAAGGCACTATTTCCCCCGCCCCACTGACCCTTAACGCTGTGACCGATAGCAAAGTCTATGATGGCACAACGGTTTCAACTGCCGTGCCGACTTTTGTAGGTTTGCAAACAGGTGACAGCCTAACAGGGTTAAGTCAATCCTTTACTAACCCGAATGTATTGGGGATAAATGGCAGCACGCTAGCCGTGAATACGGGGTATGTGTTGAATGATGGCAACGCAGGTGGTAATTACAGTCTTAACACCACAACCGCGCTAGGTACGATTAATGCGGTACTGTTAAATGCGATTAGCTTAAATGGTTCACGGGTTTATGATGGCACAACCGATGTTGCTGCCAATAGCTTTACCCTCAGCGGCTTGAAAAATAACGATGACCTCACGTTATCAGGCGTTGGCACTATCGCCAGCAAAAATGTAGGAACTTATAACAGCCTTAATTTTGGCACACTTGCCTTAGGCAATGGCGCGGTTGGTTTAGCAAGCAATTATAGTTTTGTAGGCGGGTCGCAAACAGTGACTATCACCCCAGCGGCTCTTACGCTGAATGCAACCCCAGACAGTAAAGTTTATGACGGTACAACACTTTCAACGGCTGTGCCAACGGCGACAGGTTTACAAATAGGCGATACGCTGACAGGGCTAACCCAAGCATTCACCAGTAAAGATGTTGCAGGCACAAACGGCAGCACTTTACTTGCCAACAGTGGTTTTATTTTGAACGATGGAAATGCGGGCGGCAATTATGTTGTTAATAGTAATAATGCGCTAGGGACTATTACCCCTGCCACCTTGACTTATGTTGCCAATCCTGTAGTTTCTGACAATACGACAACTCCTGTTTTTACAGGCACTGTGACAGGGTTTGTCGCGGGGGAATCGTTGAATACTGCCACATCAGGCACAGCTTTATTTAGCAGCTCTGCCAATTTTAATCAAACTGGAAACACCGCCGTTAATGGTTCAGGACTCAGTGCCAGTAATTACCTTTTTACTCAAGCAGCCAGTAACGCGACGGCATTAACGCTTATCACAGCCCCTGTTGTTTTACCTGAACCGATTACCCCAATACCTACACCTGCACCAATAGCTACACCAATAGCTACACCAATACCTGTACCGACAGGTGAAGTGGTTGAAAAATCAGTTGATTTACAACCACAATTAGTTTCATTACAAACCACGCCTATTCCAGCTGTGCCAAGTCATTTGCTCAAGGTGACAAACGATGCTGAACTAGCAAATCGTGCTAATGAAATAACGATTTCAGATAGCACCTATGATTTTGTGAATAATCCAGTGGAACTGGTTAGCATAAGTTCGGTTAGTTTGCCGTGTAATAGTGGCAGTTGTGATGAAACCCTGCTTATCCCAAAGTTGCAGGTAAAAAACAGTGCAGGGCGAGTGGAGCGTTTAGAGTTAAGTGCGAATAAGCGGTTTTTATCCCTGTTATTAGAAGATGGCACGGTGCGAGTTTGGGATTTTAGCGCAGGGTTGCAACGCACTATTATTACCCCTAACAATCAAGCTTTAATCGACATTAGCACTTTGGATGATAAGGGTAAGTTAATCTCGCTGGCTAGCAACGCAGGCGTGGGAACTTATGAAGTGATTAGCTCAAGTGTGGATGAAAGTTTGGCAATTCATTCAGCACAAAGCAATCATTTCACCACCTCCGCTGATGGGCGATTATTGCTACTTAATCAAGGGGATGGCTTACTCAGTTTATGGGATAACAACCGTAATAAACGGCAATGGGAAATGCCTTATCAACGCGGCGAAGTGATACGTTTAACGATGGATGTGAATAAACGCTATGGGGCGGTGTTAAGTCATCAGGCAGGCAATTATCTGTTACCTGCAAATTTGAAATTAAAAAAATTAATTGATGCGGTGGATATTGTCGATTTACGCACGGGACAACTGATAAAAACGCTGCCAAATGTTGGAGAAGAAGTGGTTTATATGCAATTTAAAAATCAACAGACTTTGCAAATCGGCTTGGCGAGCGGTGAAATGATGGATTGGTCGCTCACGACAGGACAGAAAACTACCGTGGCTCAGTTTGCCGAAACCATCGCGAGCATTGATGTTTTAGGGGATAAATATGCCTATCTGCGCAAAAACGGTACGGTGCGAGTACGGGATAGTCAAGGGAATTTAAAGTTCAGCGTACAAAATAAAGAAAATCCGTTTCAATTTGCCAAGTTAATAGAAGACGGGGAAAAATTACTCACCGTGTTAGCCAGTGGGGATATTGCGATATGGGAGATTGCTTCGGGTAAAAAAATAGCCCGATTATTTTCCAATGCCCAGAAAGGCTGGATTGTGATGGATGCGTTTGGACGGTTTGATGGCTCAGATGAGGCAATTGAAAACTTTAGCTGGTTAGCAGCCGAAGAGGATATTCCACTGGATAGTTTTTCTGAAAATTATTACGAACCTGGCTTATTAATCAGCGTGTTAGAAGATAAAAACAGCCAACAAAATAGGGCGATTAAAGCAGGCAT
Source organism: Methylococcaceae bacterium (assembly GCA_020048335.1). Classification (GTDB taxonomy): domain Bacteria; phylum Pseudomonadota; class Gammaproteobacteria; order Methylococcales; family Methylomonadaceae; genus CAIQWF01. The sequence continues at coordinate 13,119 of JAIFMS010000054.1, forward strand.
TAGTTTACCACCGAAACTGAATTTGCAACTTGGTGTGCAACAAGGGAAAACTGGTAGCGTTACTGTGCAGTTAGATGTTTATAATCGGGGAGGAGGCATTGAAAAGGTGCGTTTTTATCACGATGGTAAATTATTGAGTGATGAAAATGTACAATTGACAAAGGAAACGCCCGACCATCGGGTTTTAACCTTAACGCTGACACCTAATGCAGGGGAAAATAGCGTCAAAGCGGTTGCCAGTAATGCAATGGGAATTGAAAACAAAAGTGCTGAACTGCATTTTGATGGTAAAACAAAGGCTTATACCTCCCATTTAAGGTTATTCACAGTCGGGGTGAACAAATACAGTGATCCGAGTTTGAATTTGAATTACAGCGTAGCCGATGCCAATTTGATTTTACAAACGCTAAAAAACAACTCAAAAGTGGCGTTTAGTAAAAGTTTGACCGATGAAAAAGCCACAAAGCAGCGAATTTTAGCCGAGCTTAAAGAGTTAAGTCGGGGTGAACAACATGATGTGTTAGCGATTTATTTAGCAGGACATGGGATGGTTATTGGGAAAGAATGGTATTTTTTACCGCATGAAACTAAAATGCAGCCCGAGTTAAAACAAATTGCCGCGGCAGGGATTACCTCAACCGAATTGAGTGAGATATTTAAAAATTCAAACATTCAGCACATTTTGTTGATGGTGGACTCTTGCCATTCAGGGGCAAGTACCGATGCGTTTAGCAATTTAGAAAATGGACAACGCTATTTTACCCGCCAGTTGAGTCGCTCATTAGGAATTACCGTAGTGACAGCGACGGTAAAAGAACAAGAAGCGGCAGAATTGGAAAGTTTAGGGCATGGGCTGTTTACTTATTTATTGGCAGAAGAGCTAAAAAACAAAAAAACAGGCAATGCTATTACCGCACACAGTATTGCAGCCAGTATCACAAAGTCTTTGCCTGCGTTTTCCCAAAAAATGTTAGGGTTTACCCAAGACCCAGCGGTTTATACAACAGGCAATAATTTTATGTTAATTGAACCCCCTCAAAAATGAAAAATTATTTTTTTAAACAATCGGTTACATGGCAATAAATCAAAAAATAACTGTGGTAGAAACGTTGCAAATAACCGATAATTTTATCCCTTTCAGAGGAGCATTGCGTTATACTAAACCCTATTTTAAAATCATTAAGGAGTTTTTTATGAAAAAAGTAACACTGATTGCCTTAAGTAGCGTTTTGGTTGGCTTGGTAGGTTGTGCTACACCACAGAAAACAGTAGAACCTGCGGCTGTGTCGGAAGCGGAAAAGCCTGCGGTTTCTACAACGAAAGAAGCACAGGTTGCAAAGCCAAGTGCGACACCACAAATAGGCTCTAAAACCAAAGACGTTACAACACGAGGATTGCCACCTGCTTTTTCGGGTGACTAATAGAAAAAGGCGATCCTAATGAAGGGTCGCCTTTTTTGTTGTATCACTTTGACAATGTGCCTGTATCTTTGAGTTAGCAATCGTTTTATCAAGTTTTAAGGCAAGGTTAAGCTGAGTCGTTGCCTCTGTGCATTTGCCTGTTATTGCAAATACTTCCGCTAAATGCTGGTGCGCTTCGGTGTTATCTGGATTATAGGATAACGCGGTTTGGTAGTTGATTATCGCTTGTGGATAGTCTTTCTTTTCAAAATACACCATCCCTAGCGTATCATAAATATTGTCATCTGAGGGGTTAATTTCAATAGCAAGGTTGCAGTTTTTAATGGCTTCGGTGTAATTTTTTTCTTGGCTCAATGAATAACACAACCCATTGTAGGCTTTAAAATAATTATTTTCGTTATAGTTTAACTCGGTGATTTTTTGAAATTGCTCAATTGCTTGTTGGTAGTTGTTACTCGCTAAAAAAAGTAAGCCCAAATTGTAATACGCATTAGCATAATCAGGATTAGCAGTAATGGATTTTTTAAAGTTATCAATGGCTTGTTTTTTTTCACCTTGACTGGTTAAGACTAAGGCTAAATCATTATAGGCTAAATAAGTATGCTTATTCCGTTGAATTACCGTCTGATAATTTTTAATGGCTTGCGCATAATTTTTATAGCCACGGGAATACGCAAGTCCCATACCAAGATAAGGAGTGTCATTTTCAGGGTTTATCTTGATTGATAGCTTATATTTTTCAATGGCCTGGTCATATTTTTTTTTGCGTATCAGAATACTGCCCCATAAATCATAGGCAAAACTATCATCTCGCTTATCTTCATTGTTTAGGGTTTTTTTCACCATTATCAACGCCTTGTCATAATCTTTCCTCGCATAATAATGCAAGGCAAGAAAATAAGGCTGGGTATTTTCAATCAAATATTCTGCCAATTCCCCTAAGCTGTCGTTTAATGAAGCCAGTTTTCCTTTAACAGCTTTGGTTTTTCCGTTGACCCGAACGGTTAATTCAAAATTGTCTTTATCGCCCACTAAATCCCCATTAATGCGGGTTTCTTTACCTCGAATACGGCGAATATATTGAATAATGATATTCAATGACATTCCCGTATCAGGAATATCAACTTTTAAACTGTCGGTTAAATCGGAATCTG
>JAIFMS010000184.1 GCA_020048335.1 Methylococcaceae bacterium
GATTTTCTTCTGTGTCAGGATTAATAAATTTTTCATAATAACTGGAAAATTGCGCAATTCTATCCAATTCATTTAATACAGTATCGAATTTATCAACCCGTTGCTTTAGCATTAAATAGACATCACTTTTTTTAACCAACACACCATTACTGGTTAAATAATGGCGCATAAATTCCGTTAAATCATCGCCTAAAGCGTGCTGCATAGGTTGCCAATAAGTATTATAAATTTTTTCTTGCTTATCATTAGAAATACGCATGAAAAAATAATTACGAATTAAATCGGCTTGTGATAATGACCGTCCTTTGGCATTTAAGCTTTCAAAAACTAAATAAGGGTTATCGTCATGTTCTAAAATAATATTAACGACAGATAAGCGTGAAACAATTATTTTATTTAACTTTTCAATATCTAGTTTATATTGTTTGATTTTTCGCTCAAAAAAATGATAACACTGCGTAATTAATGAGTCTTGATAGGTATTTTTTAAAATTAAAGCCATAAAAGCAGGTCGGTCTATTTGTGTAGGCAATAATTTATAAAAATCATCGTCATCACTAAATTCATTAACTAGCATGGTTTTTTCAATTTTTTGCGCCAGCCGTTCGGTTTCTGCTTCTTGAATAGCGTAATCACGCAACAGCATTAATAAAATAAAAAGTGTGGTTAAACGTTGCTGACCATCAATGAGAAAAAATTTAGTAATTCCCAACGGATTCGGAGCAGCAGGCATAATGACCATTGAGCCAATAAAATGAGAGTGAGCATCTTCATTTTCATAAAGCCATTTCAAATCTTCAAGCAAGATGTCCCATTCTTTCGTTTGCCAACTATAAGGACGTTGAAATAAAGGAACGATATATTGCTTTTGCCCTTCAATAAGTGCTTGAAAATTGGTTTCAGATGCTTTCATGTTTTATTTTTCTCAAATTAAAAGTTGTCATTAATTACAACTCATCAACCTCCAAGCCTTGCAACGCCTGTTTACTATCTGACCAACCAAACCCAAAATGAACCCTACTATTTTTTAAATAAGGTTCATCAAATAGCTAGGAATTAGTGTTTAGATTTACCGTCAGTTTAGAAACAAAAGAACGCTTGCTTTAAGGCAAATGGTCAAGCTCGCTGCCTTCTTTGACAGGCACCATCAAGTCTTCAGGGCAAACCCCTAACATCAATGCCGCAGGGCTGGCGACAAAAATAGACGAATAAGTACCAAATACCACACCGAATAATAGCGCGATGGAAAAATTATGAATGACTTCACCACCTAATATAAATAGCGCGAATAACACTAAAAACACAGTAAACGAAGTCATAATGGTGCGGCTTAAGGTGACATTAATTGAAATGTTCATAATTTCATCGGTTGGCGTGTCTCTTAACAGCAAAAAGTTTTCCCGAATTCTGTCATACACAACGATGGTGTCGTTTAAAGAATAACCAATCAAAGCAAGAATGGCAGCCAGCACGGTTAAGTCAAATTCTAAGCCAAACACTGAAAAAACCCCCATTGTTACAATCACATCGTGAAAGGTAGCAATCACAGCCCCTACAGAAAATTTCCATTCAAATCGCCAGGCAACATAAATCAAAATCCCAATCGTTGAATAAAGCAAGGCTAAAAAACCATCTTCGGTGAGTGATTCACCCACTTGCGGTCCTACAAATTCCACCCTACGAATCTCAACGGTTTGTTGTTTGTCTTTATTGATGGCTGCCAAAACTTTGGTGTTGACCTGTAGATTGGTCATGTCTTTGATAGGTTTTAAGCGAATCAACACTTCTTTAGTTGAACCAAAATACTGCACACTCGGCTCGTGAAAACCCGCGCCATCTAAGGTGACACGCAATTGATTCAGGTCAGCCCCTTTCGGATAACTGGCTTCAACTAATACCCCACCTGTGAAATCCAAACCTAACTTTATTCCATTAACGGCTAATGAAACAATGGCAATTAGCATCAGTAAGCCAGAAAAAATAAACGCATAGTTGCGATTATCCATAAAACGAATATTTCGTATCATTTTTTATTCCTTAAGTTTAAATGGATAACTTTTCAATTTTCCGGTTGCCATACAGCCAGTTCACCATCATGCGCGACCCCATGACGGCGGTAAACATGGAGGTCAGAATGCCAATAGATAAGGTAATTGCAAACCCTTTTACAGGGCCTGTACCAAAAATAAACAGCATTACAGCGACTAATAAGGTGGTTAAATTTGAGTCAAAAATAGTGGCAAAGGCTTTTTCAAACCCTAAATAAATGCTGGTTTGAATCGCTGTACCTGAACGCATTTCTTCTTTAATCCGTTCATAAATCAACACGTTAGCATCCACTGCCATCCCCATTGTTAAAACAATTCCTGCAATGCCGGGTAAGGTCAACGTGGCTTGTAACATCGACAATAAGGAAATCAATAGCGCAATGTTAAATACCAAGGCGATGTTAGCAATGACCCCGAATAACTTGTAATACACCGTCATAAACACAATCACCAAGCCTAAACCTGCTAACGCTGACATCACGCCTTTGTTGATATTGTCCTGTCCTAAGCTAGGCCCTACCGTGCGTTCTTCAACAATTTCAACAGGGGCGGCTAATGCGCCAGCTCTGAGCAATAAGGCTAAATTCCGCGCTTCTTCAGGGCTGTCTAAGCCTGTGGTTTGAAAGCGTTTGCTAAACGAATCACGAATCGTGGCAACGCTAATGACTTTTTCAATTTTTTCCCGATGATGGACTTTTTTGCCATCAATGATTTTATTTTCAGTTTTGTATTCAATAAACACCACTGCCATCGGTTTACCCACGCTTTTTTGCGTGACTGTTCCCATTTTTTTTGCCCCCAAACCATTCAGGGTGATGGAAACCGCAGGCATCCCATCTTGGTCAGGTACATACGCGGCATCGACAATTTCTCCGCCTGTGACAATCACATGACGGTCTAATAACACGGGGTTGCCGTTGACGTTATGGTAAATTCGACTGCCCACTGGCACTTCGCCATCAACCGCTTTTTGTAAATCATGCTCAACATCGACTAAGCGATATTCCAGCGTGGCGGTTTTTCCTAAAATATCTTTAGCCCGCGAGGTGTCTTGAATACCAGGCAATTGCACCACAATCCGATTATCACCTTGCCGTTGAATCACAGGTTCGGCGACACCGATTTCATTGACCCGATTGTGCAACGTGGTAATATTTTGATCAACCGCATTTTTTTTCAAATCCGCTTGTTCTTTTTCTGAAATTTTAACCAAGATTTCATTGGCATTGGTCGCCGATTCATTCACATCCAAATTATGAAAATCCCGGTCTAAAATATCCAAGGTTTTCACTTTGTCGGCGGTTTCTTTCAGGGTGATTTTAATCGCACCCTTGTCTTTTGCCACCGACTCGTAGCGAATTTTTTCAGTGCGCAATAAAGTGCGTACATCTAATGTATAGCGTTCTTCGGCTTGTTTAATTGCCGCCGCCATATCGACTTCCAGCAAAAAATGCACGCCGCCGCGCAAATCCAAGCCTAAATACATCGGATTTGCTCCAATCAGGCGTAGCCATTGGGGTGTCGCGGGGGCAAGATTTAAGGCAACGGAAACCTTATCGCCCATTGCATCACGCAATGCGTCAGCCGCTTTGAGCTGCACATCGGTATTGGCAAATCGCACTAAAATTTGATTGTTCAAAAACTCAAGTTGTTTTATCGGTAAACCCGCCGCGCTTAAATTGGATTTTATTAAATCAACGTGTTTTTGTTCTAATTTAACGGTGGAAACAGGGGCAATTTGTACGGATGGGTCGTTGCCGTATAAATTGGGTAGGGCATAAATAAGCCCAATCGCAAAAGCGATAAGAATCAGTAAATTTTTCCACAAGGAGAAATGGTTTTGCATTTTTGTTATTCCAACAAGTAAACCTGCGTGTTTGAGTCAAACAAACACGCAAGATGCTATCTAACACGAAAACGGTTGTTAAGTAATGAGTCGAAAGTTATAAAGGATTGCTAAATCCCCCTAACCCCCTTTAAAAAGGGGGAACTCTCTCCTTTTGTAAAGGAGGGCAGGGGTGGATTTCAAAATCTAACTCTCTAATAACTTATCTGTTTCTACTTAAGCCCGTTTTGCTAAAGAGGATTTATTGACAGTTTTGTAAGTGCCTTTGGGCATCATAGACGCAATGGCATGGCGTTGAACTTGAATAAAGTTATTTTCACCCACTTCTAATTTCACAAAATTATCATCCACTTCCGCGACTTTGCCTAAAATTCCGCCGCTGGTGACCACTTCTGTGCCTTTACTTAATGCAGAGAGCATCTCTTTTTGTTCTTTGGATTTTTTAGATTGGGGGCGAATAAATAAAAAATAAAAAAACACCAATATGGCTGCTGGAAATAGCATTCCTTCTATACCCGGTTGAGCAGCGGCTGCCGCAGGTTCTGCCAGTGCATCAGAAATAAAAAAACTCATGGTCATCCTCAGTATGTCGTTATTATTTAGGGTGAAAGTCACTTTATGTGTGACTTAAAAAAGCCTGCCATTATGCCACAGTTGGCACGGGCTTTTCTCGTTGTTGATAGAATTGCGCAACAAATGCGTTGAGTTGTTGTTTTTCAATCGCCTCACGCAAGCCTTGCATCAATTGTAAATAGTAGTAAAGATTGTGAATTGTGTTAAGCCGCGCCCCGAGCATTTCTTTGCATTTATCCAAATGTTTTAAATAGGCGCGTGAATAATTTTGACAAGTATAACAACCGCATTGTTCATCTAATGGGCGGGTATCAAATTGGTATTGCTGATTGCGAATTTTAATCACTCCCGTGCGGGTGAATAAATGTCCATTGCGGGCGTTGCGGGTTGGCATCACACAATCGAACATATCAATCCCGCGCCGCACCGCTTCAACTAAATCTTCAGGTGTGCCAACCCCCATCAAATAACGCGGTTTGTCTGATGGCATTTTCGGATGAATGACATCTAAAGCCGCCATCATTTCTTCTTTCGGTTCACCGACAGAAAGCCCGCCAATCGCATAGCCATCAAAACCTAACTTGATTAAACCTTCAATGGATTCTTGGCGTAAATGTTCATACATTCCGCCTTGCACAATTCCAAATAAAGCAGCAGGGTTATCAGCATGGGCGGTTTTGCTGCGCTCTGCCCAGCGCAACGAAAGCCGCATCGAATCGGCGGCTTGTTTTTCTGTGGCAGGATAGGGGGTGCATTCATCAAATATCATCACAATATCCGAGCCTAAATCCCGCTGTACCTGCATGGATTCTTCAGGCCCCATAAAAATCGCACTGCCATTAATGGGGGATTTAAACGTCACGCCTTGTTCGCTGATTTTGCGTAACGCCCCTAAACTAAACACTTGAAAACCGCCTGAATCGGTTAAAATCGGCTTTTGCCAGCGCATAAAATCATGTAAATCACCATGCGTTTTAATGACTTCTGTCCCCGGACGCAGCATCAAATGAAAAGTATTGCCTAAAATAATTTGCGCCCCCACGCCTGTTAAGTCCTCAGGCGTTAAAGATTTGACTGCTCCATACGTTCCAACAGGCATAAAAATAGGCGTTTCAACCACGCCACGGGCAAATTTTAATTGTCCACGTCGCGCGTAGCCATCGGTAGTCAGTAACTTAAATTCCATAGCAAGCCTTCTAAAGCAAAAGGTCAACGATTATACGTTTCAAGGATGAAACAGACAAACTCACTCACCATCGTCAATTTCACAATCATCTAATGTTGGAATCACTTGATGTTGGCATTCAATCCCTGCGGTTTGTAACGCTTGCTTCATACAATTAACTTGTTTATCTAAAACATGGATGTGGTCGAGCATTAAATTAATTGCATGGGAAATAGGGTCGGGCATATCGGCGGTTGTACCATAGGCATCAAAACCGATTTTATTAGCAATCTGATGACGCTGTTGTTCTGCTGATTTTTTTTTGCCATCGACTAAATGGGCAGGAATGCCAACCGCCGTTGAGCCTGCTGGGACACTTTTTAACACCACCGAATTTGAGCCAATTCGCGCTCCTGCACCAATTTCAATCGGCCCTAAAACTTTTGCCCCTGCGCCAATCACCACCCCATCGTGCAAAGTGGGATGACGTTTGCCTTTTTTCCAACTTGTTCCACCCAACGTTACCCCATGATATAAGGTGCAGTCATCGCCAATTACCGCTGTTTCACCAATTACCACCCCCATGCCGTGGTCAATAAAAAATCGCCGTCCTAATTGCGCCCCCGGATGAATTTCAATGCCTGTCAGCCAGCGTCCAAGATGAGAAATAAAACGCCCGAGCCAATGCCAGTGCCGTTGCCAAACAACATGGCTGACGCGGTGAATCAAAATGGCATGAAAGCCAGGATAACAGGTCAAGACCTCAAACACGCTTTGTGCAGCGGGGTCACGGTCAAAAATGCAGTGAATGTCCTCTTTAATTCGACTTAACATAAGGTTATTTTTGATTATGATTTTGAGCAAAACGCAAAATACCGCGCAATAAATCCAACTCTTTGCTATCAAGCAAAGTGCGATTATAAATTTTGCGCAGTTTTCGCATTAACGATTGAGTTTTTTCAGGTTGTAAAAAGCCAATATCTGCCATTGTTTGCTGCAAGTGTTGATAAAACGACTCCATTTGTTGCGCGGTGGCAAGGGGGGATTGTTCCTTAAGCGCGGCGTTTTGCTGTTTTTCATGCGCGGTGACAAATAACTCATAACATACCACCTGCACGGCAGCGGCTAAATTTAACGAGCTGTAATCTGGGTTACAAGGAATTTTTAACAAATAATGGCATAAATCCAATTCGTGATTTTTCAGTCCTGAATTTTCTCGTCCAAACACCAAAGCAATCGGCGTTTGTGCGGGTTGCTCTAAACAAGTCTGTGCGGCTTGACGGGGGGAAATTTCGGGCCAACTGACAGTGCGTGACCGCGCACTTGCGCCAATCACCAACTGGCAATCGGCAATGGCTTCTTGCAAAGTGGGATAATTTTGTGCGTGTGCCAACACATCATCTGCCCCTGAAGCGCGAGCGGTTGCTTCGGCACTGGGAAACACTTTAGGGTTGACCAAGCGCAACTGACTGACCTGCATATTTTTCATAGCGCGTGCCACGCCACCAATATTTCCAGGATGCGAGGTTTCAACTAACACAATTTTTAGAGAAGATAGCAAGGTTTTTGCTCTTTAAAGATGAAAAAAACGGTAATTTTAGCAAAAGATTTGTTATCCTAAGCGGTTTTCTCACAGCTCATTACAAACTTACCCTTATGCACCCAATGCTCACTATTGCCGTTCGTGCGGCGCGGAATGCGGGCGATTTGCTTCGCCGTTCTGCTGATAACGTTAGTCAATTAACCATTACCCAAAAAGAACGCAATGATTTTACCAGCGAAGTGGATTGGAAAGTCGAACAAGAAATTATCAAAGTGTTGCGTGCTTCGTTTCCAGACCACAGTATTTTAGCCGAAGAAAGTGGCGAGCAAGGCAACAGTGATTCGGTGTGGATTATAGACCCTTTAGACGGTACAACGAATTTTTTACACGGTTTTCCCCATTATGCGGTGTCTATTGCCTTGAAACAAAAAGGAAAGTTAGAAATTGGCGTGGTTTATGACCCTGTTCGTGACGAATTATTTACCGCAGAACGCGGGGGTGGGGCAACCCTGAATAATCGTAAAATTCGTGTTACCAAACCGACCAGTTTAAAAGGCGCGTTAATTGGTACGGGCTTTCCCTTTAAATATCAACAACATTTAGACGCTTATTTAAAAATGTTTGCCGCATTAACAGCCGATACAGCGGGCATTCGCAGAGCAGGTTCGGCGGCATTGGATTTGGCTTATGTTGCGGCAGGACGAATGGATGGATTTTGGGAAATTGGCTTGCGCCCTTGGGATATGGCGGCGGGAATTTTATTGATTCAAGAGGCAGGTGGCGCGGTAACGGATTTTTCGTTTAAAGACCAGTTTTTGCAATCGGGTAATGTGATTGCAGGCAGTCCTAAAATGCACCAAATGATGTATCAAGCCATCGAACCCTTTGTGAGTAAAGAATTAAGTTAATAAAACACAAATCAGCGAAGTTGGGCTAAGGCAAACAGCCCAACTTTTTATCACGCCTTTTGCAGATGACAGCTTTTGTTTTTAGTTAAATAACCATCGGCTTTCACTGGGATGTGTTCGGCAATTAAAATCGCCCCTAATTCTGCCATCGCTTTTTGATACACTTTGCGTTTGAAATGCACCACATCGGTTAAGGGATGCCAGTATTCGACCCAACGCCAGCCATCAAATTCAGGCTTGATGCCACAGTCAAACCGGACATTCGCCTCAGAAGTAATCAGTCGTAAAATAAACCAAATTTGTTTTTGTCCTATGCACAAAGGGAGTGAATTGCGGCGAATATAGCGTTCAGGCAATTTGTAGCGCAACCAATAGCGAGTGCGCCCTAAAATTTCAACGTGTTCTGCTTGTAAGCCTGTTTCTTCCCACAATTCTCGATACATCGCGGTTTCGGGGTCTTCATTATAATCAATTCCACCTTGTGGAAATTGCCACGAATTAACACCTTTTCTTTTTGCCCAAAACACGCGACCCTCATCATTGCAAAGGATAATGCCGACATTGGGTCGGTATCCTTTCGAGTCTATCATGTTAAAACCTGTGTTGTTTGCACTGGCTAGGTGTTTGATAGGCAAAATGCTAAAATCAAAACATAGCTCAGGTAAGTAAATTAATGCCGCCATTGTTCCATAAATAAGGCACTGAGGCTATATCCTTTTGGTTATTTATTTTCAGGCAGGTTTCATTGTGAGTTTGGCGATTTTTGATTTAGACAACACCTTGATTGGTGATGATAGTGACTTTTTATGGGGGCAGTTTTTGGTTGACCAAGGCATTGTGGATAAAACCTATTATGAACAAAAAAATGCCCAATTTTATCAAGACTATAAACATGGTGTGTTAGACATTGCGGCGTTTTTACAATTTTCTCTCCAGCCTTTAGCCGCGCACGAACCTGCGCAATTGTATCGCTGGCGCGAGCAGTTTATTACGCAAGTGATACAACCTGTTGTGTTAAATGCTGCCTTGGAATTAGTCGAAAAACATCGCGCTCGCGGTGATACGTTGTTGGTGATTACCGCGACCAATCGTTTTGTCACAGAGCCGATTGTTAAACTGTACGGAATTGAAAATTTACTGGCGACACCGCCTGAGTTTAAAAACGGGCGTTATACAGGGCAGTTTGTCGGTGTGCCTTGTTTTCAGGCAGGCAAGGTAACGCTTTTGGAACAGTGGTTAGAAGAAACAGGACACGATTTGCAGGGCAGTTATTTTTACAGTGACTCGCATAATGATTTGCCTTTACTGATGCAGGTAGACCACCCTGTTGCGGTGGATGCTGATGAAAAATTAAGCAGCTATGCAACTGAAAAAAACTGGATGCAGATAAGTTTGCGTGGGGCGGATTGTCCTGAGGTTTTTTTATAAACAAGGCGGGAATAAAAAATGCAATCAAAAACAAATCGTTGTCCAGTTTGTCACGGCGGTCATAAACAACACGGCACAACTGTTTTTAGTGTTGAATTAGGTTTTGGTGTCGTTGTGGTGCGTAATGTTCCAGCTTTGGTATGTGATTTATGCGGTACGGATTGGCTGGAAGATGATGTTGCACAAGCACTGGAAAGTATCGTTAAAAAAGCACGTTTAAAACATCAAGCCGCTAAAATTAGCTTATGGCAGGAAGAAGTTCAAGTTCTTACCGCCTAACAACTCTAAAGTTAAATCCTTAACCGAGAAATTTTTTAGAACTTCTTATGCTTAAAACACCGCAATATTTGCTTGAAATCACTCGTTAAGCAGAGCTTAAGTAGGCATTCCTAAATAGAATTTGGGAACGAGAAATTTAAGGTTTTAAAATCCACCTAACCTCCTTTACGAAAGGAGGGAGTAAAGTCATGTAGGGTCAAAAAATGTCGAAAATAAAGGAGGAATTATGTCGGTCATAAGTTATGAAAGCGATGTCGTGGCGTGGGCAAATCAACAAGCAGAGTTTATTCGCAATAAACAGTTTGCATTGCTCGATTTAGAAAATTTAGCAGAGGAAATTGAAGACGTGGGCAAAAGTGAACAGCGCGAATTAGCCAGCCGCATGGCAGTGTTATTGCAACATTTGTTGAAATGGCAGTATCAACCGGAGCGGCAGGGAAAAAGCTGGCAGTTGACGATTAAAAATCAACGGGAATGTATTAAACGTTGTGTGCGAAAAACACCCAGTTTCAAATACTGTTTAAAAGATGAAGACTGGTGGGCGAATGCGTGGCTTGATGCCAGAACGGGCGCGGAAAAAGAAACCGGCATTGGCTTTGACCAATTTCCAGAACAGTGTCCGTGGACGGCGGAGCAGATTTTGGCAGAGGATTGGTTGCCGAGCAAGGTAGCAAGGTAGCCCATGGAATGGAATACGGGACAAATGTAACAATAATCGTCACCTTTCTCGTATTCCGCTTTCTCGTTCCCAAAAGGAGGGAGCTTCCCCCCCTTTTTTTAAAGGGGATTAGGGGGATTTAAGGTTTTAAAATCCACCCCAGCCCTCCTTCCAGAGATTGTAAAAACACTTTCCACGCTATACTTAACTATTTCTCAACCAACAACAGGATATATCCATGTTCAATGTTAAAGCCTATTCCGCTGTGAGTGCGACATCCCCGCTGGCTTCTGCCATCATTCCAAGACGTGAACCAACCGAACGGGATGTGCAAATCGAAATTCTTTATTGTGGTATTTGCCACTCTGATTTGCATTCGGTGCGTAACGAATGGAGTCAGGTTATGCCGACGGTTTATCCAATTGTCCCAGGTCATGAAATCGTTGGGCGAGTGACTCAGGTCGGTTCTGCTGTTACCAAATTCAAGGCAGGTGATTTGGCAGGGGTTGGTTGCCTCGTTGATTCGGATCACACTTGCCCCAACTGCCAAGATGATATGGAGCAGTTTTGCCCAAATCAGACGTTCACTTTCAATGGGGTAGATAAACATCTCGGCGGCGTTACTTACGGTGGCTACTCTGAAAGCATCGTTGTGGATGAACATTTTGTGCTGCATATTCCCGAAAATCTTAAACTAGCTGGGGTTGCACCGTTGCTCTGTGCGGGAATTACCACCTACTCACCGATGCGTCATTGGGGCGATATTAAAGGCAAAAAAGTCGGCGTGGCAGGATTGGGCGGACTGGGTCACATGGGTGTCAAGTTTGCGCGTGCTTTTGGTGCGCACGTTGTAGTTATTACCACCTCGTCCAATAAAAAAGAAGATGCGCTGCGCCTAGGCGCAGATGAGGTTATTGTTTCCAGCCATGCCGATGAGATGCAGCAGCACGCGGGAAGCTTTGATTTTATCTTGGACACCATCGCCGCCGAGCATGACATTAATGCTTATCTCAATCTGCTGGGTCGTGAAGGGAATATAACGCTGGTCGGCGCACCTGAAAAACCGCTGGAAGTTTCAGCGTTTGCCCTGTTATTCGGTCGCCGTAGCCTTTCTGGCTCGCTCATCGGTGGGCTTAAAGAAACGCAGGAGATGCTGGATTTTTGCGGTACACATAATATTACCGCTGATGTTGAAATTATCCCGATTCAGAAGGTCAACGAAGCCTATGAACGCTTGCTAAAATCGGATGTCAAGTACCGCTTTTCTATCGACATGGCTTCTTTGAAAACCAACTAAACGCGATGTTCTGTCAGACAGGACTGATTTTAACAGGGACGTTAATCGCTGATAAAGCTTATATCCTGCTGTTTTTAAAAGACAAAAGTCGAACATCGCGGAAGAAAAGTTTTATAAACTAAACCGTACCCCTACCCAACCAGCACGCGGTGCGCCTGGCGAAATAAAGCGTCCATCCGTATAAGACGGGCCTAATAATTCATCGGCTTGTCCATATACCCCAAACGAGTTGTATTTGCGGTCAAACAAATTAGTGACCCGGGCAAATACGCTAACGTGGGGGTCAAGTTTAACCTCGGTGCGTAAATTAAATAACCAATACCCCGCTAACGGTTTGTTATTATTGGCCTCATCACCGCGTAAAAATTGCGCCCCGCTGTAAATCCCATCAACGGTTAAAGAGGCTTTTTTCCACACCTCTACCCCTAACGAAGCTTTGAAGCTATGTTCAGGTAACCCAGGAATTTTTCGCCCTGATTCAACCGTTACCGCTTGTGCCGTATCGAGTGGATTTTGCGTCACAAAACTATCTTTAAAACGAGCGTTTAAATAAGTGTAATTGGTTGAAAAATGCCAATCATCTATGTCGCTGAATAACTGCTCATAATGGGCAGTCAGTCCTGCTTCAATTCCCTGCCGGCGGGTTTGTCCAACATTACTAAAAAAACCGTTGCTGATGTTTTGTCCATTGCGATTAAAAATAATGTCATTAAAATTAGTGCTACGAAAATAGCCCAAATTCCATTGCCCTGTGACTTTGGGAAACAACGGTTTTAATTCTCCCCGCACGCCTGCTTCCCAGGTTTTTGCTACCACTTGCGCCAGCGGTGGGTCAGCTAAAAACGCATTCGGTAATTTACAGGGGTCATTCGGGTCAGCGCAGCTTAATTCCATCGGCGTAGGCGCGCGTGCAGATTCGCTGTAATTGCCAAACACGGTTAAAGCAGGATGCACTTGATAGGTCAAACCTGCGGATGGGTTAAAACGATTAAAGGTATGCTGTCCTGTTAATTTATCCACCCCGTTGATATATTTATTTTCCAAACTTAATTTAGAATGGTTGTAGCGACCTGCCACTGTTAAGGTCAGTGCCTCAGTCAACGAAAGCTGCTCACTAAAATACGCGCTATAGGTTTCGGTATTGGTATTTAAGCGCACCCTGTCATCTTGCGTTAAGACATTGCTGCCAATTGTGCCACGACTCGGGGTTAAACTTGCCAATTCGGTATCGGCGGCAAAATGCACATCGGCGGTATCATAACTGCCCCCGACAATTAAATTACTTTGATGTCCGAAAACCGCTTGGGAAAATGCCGATTGCACACTAAAACCGCGACTGCGCATATTGGTTTGATTGGTATTGTTAATCGCGCCTTCTACGGCATTACTGGCAGCAACTTGACTACCATTTATGTCAATAATTGGGGTGTCATGTGCGTCACACATCAATTCTGGGTCAAAGTCGCAAGGAATAAAATTGCTGGTATCGCCATTAAACGAGCGCATTCTGTTTTGCCGAAAATACGCATTGGCACTGAGTTTAACTTTTTCGGTCAATGCGTAACTGGCGGCGACTTCAGAAAAAAACATCCGCGTAATGGTTTGGTCAGGATGGGTAAACACCGCGTTGCGCGATTCGTTGAAAAGTTGGGTTGGCACCGCACCATTGCCTTTCATCCGATTGTCATTTGATGCCAGTGTGACATCCACCGAGCCTTTATCACCGCGCCAGCTAAAGCTCCCTAAAATTTGTTTTGCCGCTGTGCCTGAATAATCCCGCCAACCGTCTTCGTTGAAATTGCGTAAATCTAAAAAATAACCGATTGTGCCGTTATTCCAGCCGCTGGTTAATTCTTCATTATGTCGTCCCCACGACCCGCCTGATACTTCAAACTGATGCCCCTGCGCAGAAAAGCCAGTTTTGGTTTGAATTGCTAATGCCCCACCAAGGGTATTTAATCCATAAATAGGATTAGACCCTGCGTGCATTTCCATTGCTTGAATTGAACCTGGGGGCAATAAATCCCAATTCACAGAATCGCCAAACGGCTCGTTAAATCGCACCCCATTCACATACAGCGACAAGCCTTGTGGCATTCCTAACAACGGTGAGGCAACAAATCCACGGTAATAAATATCAGGTTGAAGTGGATTATTTTGTGCTTCATTAATGGTCACACTGCCCAAGTGTTGATTGAGATAATCGGCAACCGAAATGGCTTGCGATTTTTGTAGTTGCTCTGCGGATACTTTCTGCACAGTGCTGGGACTTTTGTTCTTGGCTATCGAACTGCCTGCTAAGGGCGTTGCACTGATGATTTCAATGGCATCTAATTCCATTGTAGGTTCATCGGCTTCTGCCGCCACGCTCGTTGTGAAATAACACGCACTGATTAAATAAAATACGCTTGCTGAGATTTTTTTCATTGCCTCCCGCTCCAGTAAAGTTAAGTAAAAGCAACGATTGTAGAGAAAATAACCGCTATAGCCTAGGCTAGGCAGAGAAAAGGGAATTTTTCCTACTGGCTCTATTGCCCCGTTATAATGCTCTTTTTTAGTCACGCACCCGATGCTTAACCGATGAGTATTTTCAAAAAACTCGCTTCACAAACCGCGATTTACGGACTCAGCAGTATTTTCGGTCGTTTCCTCAATTATTTGCTCGTTCCACTGTACACCTACTATTTTTCCGCCGCACAATACGGCGTAGTGTCTGAGTTTTACGCCTACGCCGGATTTTTCTCGGTGTTTCTATTATTCGGTTTTGAAACGGGCTATTTTCGCTTTCGCAATAAACAACAGCCGGAAAAAGATGTGGTGTATTCGACGGCGTTGATTTTTATCTTATTGATAAATAGTTTTTTTTTCCTGTTATTACTGGCACTGAATCAACCGTTAGCCAACGCGCTGCATTATGCCCAGCATCCTGAATATTTGCGCTGGTTTAGCCTGATTTTAATTTTAGACGCGGTCAGCGCGATTCCGTTTGCACGGCTACGCGCCGAAAACAAAGCCTTGCGTTTTGCCGGCATTAAAGTATTGGAAATTTTAGCCACCATCGCGTTAAGCCTATTTTTCATTGTCTATTGCCCCACAGCGCAATCCTCGCAAACGTGGGTGAATTTTATTTATGACCCTGCGATTGGCGTTGGGTATATTTTTATCGCGAATTTATTAGCCAGTACCGTTAAATTTTCCCTGTTAGCTTCCCAATTCAAAGGCTTACGTTGGGGTTTTGATTTTGCTCTTTTCAAGCAAATGCTGCGCTACTGCCTGCCGATGGTGGTGATTGGCTTTGCGGGGATTATTAACGAAATGCTCGACCGCGCATTGCTGAAGTATTTACTGCCTTACGACAACCACACCAATATGCAAATGCTGGGCATTTATGGCGCGTGTTATAAATTGTCGATTTTGATGACCTTGTTTATTCAAGCGTTTCGTTATGCTGCCGAACCGTTTTTTTTCGCCTATGCCGATAAAAATGACGCACGACCGATTTATGCGCAAGTGCTTAAATTCTTTGTCATTTTTTGCGTTTTCATTTTTTTACTGGTGATGCTGTATCTGGATTTTTTCAAATATTTTATCGGTGCAGAATTTCGCGCTGGCTTAAGTGTAGTGCCGATTTTGCTGCTGGCAAATTTGTGTTTGGGCGTGTATGTGAATTTGTCGATTTGGTACAAACTGACCGACCGCACTTTAATGGGAGCTTGGGTTTCCTTGGCGGGAGCGACATTAACGGTGGTGTTAAACTGGCTGTGGATTCCGCTGTATGGCTACGAAGGTTCGGCATGGGCAACCTTAGCCTGTTATGCTTCGATGGCGATTGTTTCTTACGGGTTGGGACAGATTTATTACCCTGTTGCTTATCAAGTGGGGCGGGTGCTTGCTTATATTAGTTTAGGCATTGGGCTGTATTTTGCCCATTTACACTTAACATCTGTTATTCATTGGCAGCCGTGGTTATTGTCCAGTGCCTTGTTATCGTTATATTTATTGACTGTGAGCTTATTTGAATTACCTAAACGAACTGCCTAAGTTGTTTTTTAAAAATAGAGTATTCAACTAAACCACCCCCTTTTTTAAAGGGGGGATTGAGGGGGATTTTAGTTTTCAATAAAATCAAGCCTAAAATCACGCACTTTATTATAATGGGCTATTAACCGATTTTTATTGTAAACCAACGAGGGATACCCTAATGACATTCAGCATAGCCGAGCTTTTTTCTCAACATGGCGAAGACAAATTCACCCTGCATGAAAAATATCTTAATAACCAAATGGTTAGAGTATTACAAACTATTGGCTATGACCGCACTTATAAAAAAGCGATTGGGCAATATCTGTATGACGCGGAAGGCAATGAATATTTAGATTTACTCAGTGGTTTTGGCGTATTTGCGCTTGGACGCAATCATCCAACCGTGGTGAGCGCGTTGCAAGAAACTTTAACCCTTGAATTGCCGAATTTAGTGCAGATGGATGTGTCGCTGCTCAGTGGCTTGTTGGCAAAAGAACTTTTAAAAACCACCCCCGATAATTTAAGCAAACTGTTTTTTTGTAATTCAGGCACTGAAGCGGTTGAAGCGGCGATTAAATTTGCTCGTTACACCACCAAACGAGAAAAAATTATTTTTTGCGAACACGGTTATCATGGCTTGACAATGGGGTCGTTGTCATTGAACGGCGAAGAAATTTTCCGAGAAGGCTTTGGCTCTTTATTACCCGGCTGTAGTGCGGTGCCGTTTAATGATTTGGAAGCCTTAGAACACGCGCTGCGTAATAACGATGTTGCGGCATTTATTGTTGAGCCTGTGCAAGGTAAAGGCGTGAATGTTCCCGATGATATTTATTTACCCGAAGTGCAGCGGTTGTGTAAAAAATACGGGGCGTTATTTGTTGCCGATGAAGTGCAAACAGGCTTAGGGCGAACAGGCAAATTTTGGGCGATTGAGCATTGGGGGGTTGAGCCTGACATGATTTGCATGGCAAAAGCTCTTTCGGGGGGATTTGTGCCTGTCGGTGGCGTGGCAATGACCACAAAAATTATGGATACCGTGTTTAATCGGATGGACAGAGCCGTGGTGCATGGTTCAACTTTTTCTAAAAATAATATGGCAATGGCAGCAGGATTGGCAACGCTGGAGGTGATAAAAGCCGAAAAATTGGTGGAAAACAGTGCAGCGTGTGGGACTGAAATTATTAATGGCATTAATGCCTTAGCGACAAAATATGAATTTTTAAAAGAAGCCCGAGGCAAAGGGATGATGATTGCCATTGAGTTTCAAGCCCCGAAAAGTTTAGCATTAAAAGCGGCGTGGGCAATGTTGGAAGCGGCAAACAAGGGCTTGTTTTGTCAAATGGTAACGATTCCCTTGTTTAAACAACAACATATCCTAACGCAAGTGGCAGGACATGGGATGAATGTGGTGAAATTATTGCCGCCGTTAACCCTGACAGCGAAAGACCGTGATTATATTATTCGTTCCTTTGATAAAGTTATTGCAGATACGCATCAAATTCCAGGCTCGATTTGGGATTTGGGTAAAAACTTGGCTTCTCATGCGTTGAAAAATAAAAAAACCAAGTAAGTCATCAAGCGAGAATTATTGGGTATGACTAAATCCTCTGAGCCTCCCTTTGAAAAAGGGGGTACTCCCTCCTTTTTATCAAGGAGGGTTGGGGTTCAAAAGTTATTTTTCTACTTAGTCAATACCGTTTAGATGATATTTTTTCACCCTATAGCGTAAGGTTTCGCGGGTTGTGCCAAGGTCGCGGGCAGCGGCGGTCAGGTTATTGTCCGCGCGTTCTAAGGCGGCTTTAATGATAAATTTATCCATATCATCCAGAGCCATACTGCCATCTAACGGTAAATAAAGACACGGCTGGGAGCTTGTTTTTTCAGCGGCGGCTTGTTTGGGCAATTGTAACCATTGAATAGGAAAGGTTGCGCCATCGGCAAACAAAACACAGCGTTCAATCGCATTGCGCAATTCCCGCACATTGCCGCGCCAGTCGTGTGCTTTCAAAGCGTGCCAAACCGCATCGGGAATGTGTTTAACTTGCCGCCCTGCTTTGGCATTGTATTCCGCCACAAACAGCGGCACTAGCTCATCCAAGTCTTCAATCGCACTGCGTAACGGCGGTAAAATGACCCGAAACACGCTGAGACGGTGATATAAATCCATCCGAAAACTGCCTTGCTCAATCATTTTTTCTAAATCACAATTACTCGCGGCAATAATCTGCACGTCCACATGAATTTCTTTTTCACCCCCTAAGCGGCGCACTTTGTGGTCTTCAATCACTTTTAACAGTTTGGCTTGTAAATCCAACGGCATTTCGCCGATTTCATCCATGAATAACGTGCCACCATCGGCTTGTTCTAATAAACCACGATGCCGACTGGACGCGCCTGTAAACGCCCCCGCTTCATGCCCGAATAATTCCGATTCTAACAACTCACGCGGCAAGGCGGCGCAATTGACTTCAATCATTGGCTGCAACGCGCGTGAACCGCCATAGTGCAAAATTCGTGCGGTTAAGCCTTTGCCTGTGCCGCTTTCACCGCCAATAATCAACGCACTAAATGGCACTTGGGTGAGTTTGGTCAACAATTGCCGCACCTCTTCGGCTTGTTGGCTATGCCCTAAATACGCTTCAGGTGTGTAGCGGCGATGTTCCTGTTTGGCTTGGTCAATCACGCGCCGCTGTATCACAGCACTACGCGCGGCACTGGCAACCACTAAATCTAACCGGTCTAAATCACAGGGTTTTTCTAAAAAGTCATACGCGCCTAAGCGCAATGCGCGGACTGAATCGGGGACATTGCCATAGCCAGTTAAAAATAACCATTCTGCATAATGCAGGTCTTTTTTTACCGTTTCCATAAAGTCCAACGCATTACCATCGGGTAAATTCATGTCGGATAAAATCAGCAGCGGCTCAAGGCGTTTTTTAGATAATAGATTTTTCGCCTCCGCTAAGGACATCGCTAACACCACTTCCCAGCCCAGTTGTTTGTAATGGTGTGACAGTTCAGAGCCTAACAGTTTTTCATCTTCAATAATCAGCAAGGTTTCTATCATGGTGGTTTTCTCAATAAAGGCTATTATGCTGGGCATAATTTTTTTGATAAAGCCCCGCGTCCGCCGCGGGCTTCTTGCGATAAGTGATACACCATTTTTAAATAAATGGTGTACGGTGGTTTTGGTTTTGCCCAGTCTTCTTCAATAATATCAATCGTGTTATCGGTTTTGCTGTAATGCTGTTCTTGACCTGCTAGTTTAGTTGCCATAGGTTGTCGTTTATCAACGTTCAAAGGATACAATGAAGCGGTAATGATACAGTAACACACGCCCCTCGCGGCTGGCGATTAGACAGTTTAATCGTGCCATCACTGTCTTTAACAAACCGCTGTACCATTGCCAGCCCTAGCCCCGTGCCGCGCGTATGACTGGTGCGAAATGGACGAATCCCATAATCAAGCATTTCTTGCGTAAAACCACAGCCATTATCCAGCACCGCGATGAGTAAACCTGTATTAGTTGTCGCCACTTTAATCAACACTTGCCCCGTCTCACTTTCTAATGCGCCAACCGCGTTTAAAATTAAATTTAATAAGGCTTGCCGCAGTCCACTTTCGGGCAAATGAACCCTCAAAGTAGCTGGCACTTGAATTTCTAATTGAATTCGCTCAGGGACTTGATAACGAGTCAGTTTAACTAAATCAGCAATCAGGCAACTTATGTCAAAATCGCTGGCTTTTTCAGGGGTGTGTTTACTTTGATTGAGCATATCGTTCAGTAAGGAGGCAAGCCGTTTTAGCTCTGAACTAATTAAATCTATCCGTTCTCTGTTTTGCGTATCTTTACAATCATGGCGTAAGTTACTGAATGCCATCAAAATACCTGCTAACGGATTACGAATTTCATGGGCTAATTCTGCCGCCACTTCCCCAATAGCCGCGAGACGTTCAGCGCGGGCTAAACTCGATTGCTGCTCCAATAAAGCTTGGGTCGCCATTCTTACTTCCTGCTGTAAAGATTGTGCATACAAGCGTTTTGCCTCTTCTAATTCCGCCAAATAAGTAACCATTTCGTTATAACTGTTAAACACGGGCAATAGTAATGGGTCAAGATGGTTGGTTGTAATGGGCGTAAAATTTTCTTCGGTTAAACGTTCTAATAAATGGCGTAAATCATGCAACGGTTGCAAAATGCGATAGTATAAAAACAACATTGCGCCGATTAAAATCAGCACAAAAGTCACTAGCGCAATATACAGCTCGTTTTGAGTATCCAAATTAATGTTTTCGAGCAGCTCTTCCCGTTGCAACGCTTCGTGGTCGAGTGTTTCGCTCATCATTTTTAAAGCGGCAATCAAATGGGCATTTTTTTCTTTGCTTTCCAATTTTCCAACATCGGTCAACATACTGCGTACATTGGTTAAATTACGCTTTGTTGAGGCGGACAAATAACGATTATCTGCCATTAAGCCATCCATTTCACGCAAGGTTTTAGTCAGGGTAACAGGCTCTTCAATTAGGTGTTCAATTAAAGACTGCTGTAATCCGACAGAAATATTCTGCACTCTGTGGGAATAATCCACATAAGACAGGGCGGTGTCAAAATGATGATGGGTGCGCCAAATCATCCCCCCTAAAATAGCCAATGCCATCAGTAACAGCCCTAAAAATGCCAAGCCGCGTAATTGCGCAGGGCGGTAAAAAAGTGGAGTCATTTTCAGTTGCCTGTCCTTTTTAAATAATCATGCTTTATAGAATTATGGCATAACAAGCGCATTGATAACACGGAGAGGAAATCGTTGCTAATCGCAGCGTAATCTTTGTCATATTTCTCACAATCCTTGGTTTGCTTGCTTGTTGGGTTTACAACAAAAGCGAGTTACTGGCATTATTTCTTTTAAAATCAACAGACTAAAATAATGAGAGCTTGGCATGACTTGTGCTTTATTATCCTGTAAAGCCATTTTTAAAGAGGTCAAGCAAATGCAATTACCCGTATTGAACGATGCACCGAGTGCGAAAAGCGGCTGTTCTGCCAGTTCTTGTGGCACTACAGATAGCCAAATGGACACGTTACCTGATTCGATTCGGGAAAAGGTGCAAAATCATCCCTGTTATTCTGAAGATGCCCATCATTACTTTGCGCGGATGCACGTTGCCGTCGCGCCTGCTTGTAATATCCAATGTCATTATTGCAATCGTAAATACGATTGCGCCAATGAATCGCGCCCGGGTGTGGTATCAGAAGTGCTAACGCCAGACCAAGCAGTGAAAAAAACCATGGCAGTTGCAGCCAATATTCCGCAAATGACGGTGTTAGGTATCGCAGGGCCTGGCGACCCGTTAGCCAATCCTGAAAAAACTTTTGAAACGTTCAGACGGTTAAGCCAAGAAGCCCCCGACATTAAATTATGCGTGTCAACCAATGGTTTAGCGTTACCGGAAGCGGTAGAGGAATTGTCTAAACACAATATTGACCACGTTACCATCACCATTAACTGCGTTGACCCTGAAGTGGGGGCGAAAATTTATCCGTGGATTTATTGGAATAATCGCCGCATTAAGGGTGTGAAGGCGGCGAAAATTCTGATTGAGCAACAACAAAAAGGCTTGGAAATGCTGATTGCCAAAGGCATTTTAGTGAAAGTCAATTCGGTGATGATTCCCGGCATTAATGATGAACATTTAGCCGAAGTCAGTCGCGTAGTGAAATCAAAAGGGGCATTTTTGCATAACGTGATGCCATTAATCGCTGAAGCGGAACATGGCACGTTTTTCGGTGTCATGGGGCAACGCGGCCCTACTCCTGACGAATTACAAAACCTGCAAGATAGCTGTGCCGGTGATATGAACATGATGCGCCATTGTCGCCAATGTCGTGCGGATGCGGTAGGGATGCTGGGTGAAGACCGCGGCGACGAGTTCACGATGGACAAAATCGAGGATATGGAAATTGATTACCAAGCGGCAATGGAAAAACGCAAACTTGTTCATCAAGCGATTCAAGCGGAAATGGATAGCAAACGCTTAGAAAAAGCGCAAAAAGCCGCAGTAAAACCTGCGGTTGCGCCACAAACGCGCCCTGTGTTAATGGCAGTGGCGACCAGCGGTCAAGGTGTCATCAATGTGCATTTTGGTCATGCCAAAGAGTTTTTGATTTATGAAGCCTCACCCGAAGGCGTGCGTTTTATCAGTCATCGCAAAGCCGACCAATATTGCGGCGGTGATGTGAGTTGCGGTGAAACCGAGTCTACGTTGCAAACCACGATTCGTAGTCTTGCAGGGTGTGAAGCGGTGTTGTGTTCTAAAGTCGGTTATGAGCCGTGGGAAATGTTGGAGCAGGCTGGGATTATGCCGAATGGCGAACACGCGATGGAAAACATTGAAGAGGCGGTAATGGCGGTTTATCTGGAAATGGCGAAAGCAGGAAAATTGGATACAGAACAACTGCGAGCAAGCGCGTAATTCGTAGGGTGGGCAGGCTGTTTTGCCCACCATCAAGGATTATTTTCAAGTTTTTAGGTGGGCATGAAAAGCCTGCCCACTACACCCTACATTGAGGTTTCCATCATGGCAGTAAAAATCATTGAACTTTGCACCAATTGCCACGCTTGTTTGCCCGTTTGTCCCAGCCATGCGATTTACGAAACCAAGCCGCATTTTATGGTTGACCCGAAAAAATGCACCGAATGCGAAGGGGACTTTGCCGATTTCCAATGTGCCAGCATTTGCCCGATTGAAGGGGCAATTCTTAATGCGTTGGGTGAGGCGATTAATCCACCTGGTTCATTAACGGGGATTCCGCTTGAAAAAATGGCAGAAGCGATGGCTGAATTACAGGCGCACTAATCATGGCTACCGTTATTTTTTATGAAAAACCCAACTGTGCGAATAACACGCGACAAAAAAAACGGTTGACCGAAGCGGGGCATACGGTTGTGGCTAAAAATATTTTAGAACAGCCTTGGACAGTCGAAACGCTGCGTCCTTTTTTTGGCGATTTAGCGGTGCGTGATTGGTTTAATTACAGCGCACCTGCCATTAAACACGGGGAAGTTGAGCCTGAAAAATTAGATGCACAACAAGCCTTAGCCTTAATGCTTGAAAATCCGCTGCTCATTCGTCGTCCGCTAATGCAAGTCGGAGATGACTATCGGGCTGGATTTGATACTGAAAAAATGGAAGCATGGCTAGGGCTAACTGCCCTGAACACCGAGGCGGACTTAGAAACTTGCTCCCGTTCGACTGAGAAAGGGGAATGCCGCCATGTCTAAACCCATCCTATCCAATTCAGCAGGCACGCTACAAGCCGTGGCGTTATCTGAACGTGTGCATTGGATAGGTGTGTTAGACCCGAATTTGCGGACTTTCGATATTATTTTAAAAACTGCCAACGGTACAACCTATAACTCGTATTTAGTACGCGGCAGTGAAGGCGTTGCGATTATTGACACGGTAAAAGAAGCTTTTGCGGCTGATTTTTTTACCCGTTTAGAATCGGTGGCGCGTTACGATGAAATTAAAGTCATCGTGTTAAATCATTTAGAACCTGACCACAGCGGCGCGTTACCTGAGTTAATGCGCCGTGCGCCGCAAGCCCGTTTGTATATTTCGCAAAAAGCCCAATCCATGCTGAAAGCCTTGTTAAAACAAGACGCGCTGGAATTTACCCCCGTGCTAACAGGCGATACGGTTTCGCTCGGCGATAGAACACTCAGCTTTTTACACACCCCTTATTTGCATTGGCCCGATACCCAATGCACCCATTTAATCGAAGAAAAAATCCTGTTTTCGGGCGATGTATTCGGTTGCCACTTTTGCGATACGCGCCTGTTCAATGACCAAGTGGGCGATTTTCGCTTTTCCTTTGAATACTACTACGCCCACATCATGCGCCCGTTTAAAGCCTTCGTGAATACCGCGTTGAATTTAATCGAACCGCTGTTGCCGTTGCAACAAATTCTCCCTGCACATGGCCCGATGTTGCGCGACCAACCGCAGCGTTATGTACAACGTTATCGGGAATTATCCCGTTCAGCCTTGGAAAGTGACATTGGCGCGGATGAAAAAACCTTGCTGATTTTTTATATCAGTTCTTATGGCAACACGCGCCGGATGGCTGAGGCGATTTATGAAGGGGCGATGTCCATCGAAAAAGTGCGCGTCTCGTTATATGACTTAGAAGGCGGTGAAATCGCGCCGTTTGTGGATTTAATTGAAGGTGCGGATGGGCTGGTGTTTGGTACGCCCACCATTAATGGCGATGCGGTGAAACCGATTTGGGATTTATTGTCTTCGCTGGCGGTGGTGAATTTAAAAAGCAAACTCGGTGGGGTGTTTGGTTCTTACGGCTGGACGGGTGAGGGTGTGAAAATGGTTGAAGACCGCTTGCGTGGTCTAAAGTTGCGAGTTCCAATTCCAGGAATTCGCATCAAACTCATTCCGACCGATGAAGAAATTTATTTGTGTCGTGAATTCGGACTGGAATTGGCACAAGAACTATTGGGGCTTAGAACCGCAAAAGTGATTGATTTGGCTGATTTAGGTTAATTTTTTTAAAACAAATAAGGAGTATAACAATGGCGAAAGCATCAATTACCTTTGAAGATATTAACGTCACGGTTTCAGCACCTGCTGGCACACGGATTATCGAAATTTCTGAAAAAGTAGGGTCTGCCATTACTTACGGTTGCCGCGAAGGCGATTGTGGTACTTGCATTATGAAAGTCAGCGAAGGCTGGAATAATTTAAGTGAGCCGTCAGTATTGGAAGATAAAATCCTGCGGGAAAACATGGCAGGTAAACACAACCGTTTAGCTTGTCAAGCGCAGGTTTTAGGCGGCAAAATTTCAGTTAAACCCGTTTAATTTAACATCTTATAGAGAGGAGTCATTATGGCATTAGTTACTTTTTCGAGTCCTGACTATCGGGATAAAACAGTGTATGCGGTGGCAGGTAGTCATACTGAAACGGTGTTGAAACTGGCACGCGAGAACAAAATTCCCCTTAATTTTCAATGTGAAGACGGCGAATGTGGCACTTGTGTGATTAAAGTCAGTAGCGTGGATAAAAAACTAGAGCGCATGGGCGGCCCTTTGACGGAAAAAGAAAAATCTGTTTTAGTTGAAGTGGGCAAATTAACCAAAGACGAAATGGAGCAGATGATTGTGGATGATTTGCCGTCTAGCTGGCGGTTAGCCTGTCAAATGATTGTGCGTGATGAAGATATTTTAGTCGAATATTAAGACAACTCGACCCTGTCAGGTTGTGATAATCTGACAGGTTTTCAAGGGGGCTAATGATGACAGAACAACACAATAAACAACACATTTATAACCAACTTACCCTATCGCCGCATCCCTCACCCAATCGAGAATGGTTAGCCTGTATGGTAGCCAGTTGGTGTGTCGGTGAAAGCGTGTTGCCTGATTATTTAGGGTTAGAGGCTGCGGATTTTGCAAGATTAAAAAAAAC
>JAIFMS010000109.1 GCA_020048335.1 Methylococcaceae bacterium
TAATACGCTTAGTAATTCCACAACTCCATCTACATTCCCCATTAATATCATCAATAATATCGTTAATTATCTCCGGTTGATACTTTGGATTATGAATATACAAATAGGCAGTCATTTTATTGTTCCCAAGATTTTCGCGATTTTGCAGATAACGATTCTATTGTTTCATCCTACCAAAGTGCTTTTTGCCATTCGGTATAATCAAAATTTATATGCTCTAAATCAGATTCTGACTGAGTTGCATTTTTCTGTTTTGGCTTATTTATTTCATTTTGCATTATTTTTATTCCGCAAACACTTCCACCAAATCAATTTTCAACTCAGGAAAAAGAAACGGCGTAGCCATATCATCATTGGCATACATCCCTTTTAATTCATACTTTTCAGTCTGCGGATTCAACACAAACTGATAAACCGCCTCTTCATACGGATAAACCAACCAATATTCCGTTACGCCACCTTCTTCATACAAATCAAATTTAAAACGCATTTCTTTCTTGGAATTACTGGGCGATAAAATTTCAATTATCCAATCTGGCGCACCATCACAACCGCGTTCCGTCAATTTTGATTTATCGCAAATCACACACAAGTCGGGTTGTACCACACTGTAAACCTCTTTATCAGCAAGCTTTGATTTACGACTGTCATACAATTTCACATCAAATGGTGCAACAAACAATTCACAACTTTTTTTATGAAAGAAATTGGCAATTGGCAAAAATAAATGCACAGAAACACGCTGATGTTTTAAATTTGGCGCGGTCATCGCCATAATTTTGCCCTTAATCAATTCGACTCTTTCTTCAAATTGCCAGCGCAAATAATCAGCGTAACTGTATGTGCCGTTTAAATCGAGTTGTGAAAGTTGTGTAATTGTAGCCATGCTTTTCCCTGCCTATCGCAATTTTAGCGTTGCTAATCCGACCAACACCAAAATAAAGGTAATAATCCAAAATCGCACAATAATGCGCGGTTCTGGCCAGCCTTTTAATTCAAAATGATGATGAATCGGTGCCATTTTAAACACTCGCTTGCCCGTCATTTTAAAGGACAGTACCTGAATGATGACTGACAGCGTTTCCATCACAAACACCCCGCCCATAATCACCAACACTAGCTCTTGCCGCACTAAGACGGCTAATAAACCTAATGCGCCCCCCAGTGCTAACGCGCCGACATCGCCCATAAACACCATGGCGGGATAGGCGTTAAACCATAAAAAACCCAAGCCTGCCCCGACTAAGGCGGCACAAAATACAATCAATTCGCCACTGCTGGGTAAATAGGGAATGGCTAAATATTGGGCAAAATTAATATTACCTGACAAGTAAGCAAAAATCCCCAATCCCGCGCCAACCATTACTGTCGGCATAATGGCTAATCCATCTAAGCCATCAGTTAAATTGACCGCATTGCTAGTGCCGACGATGACAAAATAAGTCATAATCACATAGCCCCAACCTAAGTTGAGAACGACACCTTTGAAAAACGGAATGATAAATTGTGTTTCAGCAGGAACAACGGCGGTTTGATATAGAAAAATGGCTGTTCCCAAACCGATAAACGATTGCCAAAAATATTTGGCTTTTCCCGATAGCCCATCGCTATTGCCTTGCATGACTTTGCGGTAATCATCGACAAACCCGATAATCCCATAACCTAAGGTCACTAATAAAATCGCCCAAATATAGCGGTTATGTAAATTTGCCCATAACAAAGTGCTGACCGAAATGGCTACTAAAATCAGCGTCCCGCCCATGGTGGGCGTTCCTTTTTTACTAAAATGACCATCCGGCACATATTCGCGTCCCACATCACCAATTTTTTCGCGGGTTAATTTACGAATCATCCACGGTCCGATTAAAAATGACAAAATTAATGCCGTCAACGCGCCTAAAATGGCTCGAAAGGTTAAATATTGAAACACCCGAAAACTGGGGTCAAAGGTCATTAAATAATCGGTTAAATAAAGCAGCATGGGTTAATTTCCTGTTATGTCAGTTAAACGTGCCGCAACGTTTTCCATTTGTTGCGCCCTTGAACCTTTTATGAGCAGCGTTTCAGTGCCAGTAAGCTGTTGATTTAATGTAGCAATCAGTTCTTGTTGGTTGGGAAAAAATACCGCCCCAGTGCCAAAACTTTCCACACTAAAGCGGGCATTTTCACCGACTGCAAACAATCGGCTTACCCCCGCGCTTTTAATAGATTTTCCCATTTGCTGATGTAGCGCAACGCTGTCGTCACCTAATTCACCAAACGCCCCCAAACAAACGATTTTTTCTCCTGCACATTGGGTTAAAACCTCTAAAGCAACCTGTAACGAGGAGGGGTTTGCATTGTAACTATCATTAATCACAAGATTGCCAAACCGACTTATCAAAGGTTGCAAGCGTCCTGCCACAGGTTGGAGTGCTTCTAAACCTTGTTTGATTTGCGCTAAAGGAATTTCTAGGGCTAAACAAGCAGCGGCAGCGGCAAGGGCATTTTTAATATTATGAAACCCTGCCAGTTGTAAACAAACAGGGATTTTTTCGTTCTTTATGTGTAAATTAAAACGGGTCTGAAAACGATTTTCGACCACCTGCATTGTCATGTCATTGGCAGAAACCGCCGATTCATTAGAAAAGCCAAAGCTAATAATTTTGCGCGATTTAGCTAATTCTGCCCACAGCGGATAAAAATCATCATCCCGATTAAGAATGGCGATGCCTTGCGCCGACAAACCACTGATAATTTCACCTTTTGCCTCTGCTACACCCGCTAAACTACCAAACCCTTCCAAGTGTGCCGCGCCCACATTGTTAAGCACCGCAACATCGGCTTGCGCATAACGACTACTAAAAGCAATTTCACCCGCATGATTTGCTCCCATTTCAACCACCGCGTAACGATGGGATTCATTTAAGCGCAACAAGGTTAGTGGAACGCCAATGTCATTATTTAAGTTGCCTTTCGTGGCAAGAACGGGCGCATTGACCGACAAAATACTGGCGAGCATTTCTTTTACGGTGGTTTTGCCATTGCTGCCTGTCACCGCGATAATTTTTGCTGCATTGTTTTGTCGCCACAAAGCCGCTAATTCAGCTAATCCTAGCCGCGTATCAGGCACAATCAATTGCGGTAAATCGGTATCTACCAGATGGTCAACCATAAGTGCAGCCGCTCCTGCCATTTCTGCCTGCATCACAAAGTTGTGACCATCAAAGTTTTTGCCCTTAATAGCAATGTATAAATCACCTGCTTGTAACGTGCGGGTATCAATGCTAACTGCGGCAATTGCCACCTCCGCACCAAGATGTTGCGCGAATAAGACTTTCGCTATTTGACTTAAAAGAAGCTGCATTTTATCTGTTTCCAATTGTTTTTAATTTTAAGGTAACTGCAAAGCCTGTTGCACAACCGCTTGGTCACTAAACGGCGTTTGAACACCACAAATTTCTTGATAGGCCTCATGCCCTTTCCCTGCAATCAGGACACAATCGCCCGCTGCCGCCTGTTCAATCGCATAAGCAATAGCCGCCGCACGGTCAGAAATCACAGTGACTTTATCGGTTTGGCAACCTGCTAAAATATCGCTGAGAATCGCCTGACTGTCCTCAAAGCGTGGATTATCATCGGTCAGAATAATGTTATCCGCCCATTTTTGCGCAATGCCCCCCATTAACGCCCGTTTGCCTTGGTCGCGATTACCGCCACAACCAAACACCACCCATAATTTTTGCGGTTGATGTTGTTTGACACTGGCTAAGGCTTTTTCTAGCGCGTCGGGCGTATGGGCAAAATCCACAAAAACGCTTGGTTTGTCTTTGCCACCAAACTGTTCCATTCGTCCCACCACAGGTTTTAAAGCCATGACTTTCTGTGCAGCGGTGGCTAAATCAAATCCTAAGGCTAACAGCGTGGTGATAACCGCAAGCAGGTTTTCAATATTAAATGCCCCATAAAGTGAGCTACGAATTTTCACGGATTGCCCTGCATAACAGGCTTCAAAGCCAATGCCTGTTATATCGCAATAGGGATTTTTTGCCAGCACACAATTTTCTGCTGTTTGCGCGGTTTTAGAAAAAGTCCATAACTGCACCGTTGGCGATAGCGCGGCAATAATTTTTTCGCCATAGGCATCATCTTGATTAATCACCGCAAACGCTAATTCAGGTCGCTGAAATAAAGCTAATTTTGCGTGGAAATAGTCGTCCATCGTGCCGTGATAATCTAAATGGTCACGGCTTAAATTGGTGAAAACCGCCCCTTTAAATAAAGTATGTTCAATCCGCCCTTCGGGAATGCTGTGAGAAGACACCTCCATCACCACGTTAGTTTTACTTAATGCCAGCGATTTGGCTAAAATCTGTTGCAACACCAACGCATTGGGCGTGGTGTAGCCAGTTGACTGCATTTGCCCCCAACTTCCCCAGCCCAAGGTACCAATCACCATCGTATCGGGCAAAATTTGCGCTAAAAATTGACTGCAACTGGTTTTGCCATTGGTTCCTGTGATGCCAATAATAGTCAGCGATTTAGCAGGGTCTCCGTAAAAATGGGCGGCAAGCGTCGCTAATTTGCTTTGTAAATCAGCGATTGCAATCAGTGTCACTCCACGATTTTCCAATGCAGTCGCAAAGGCTGCCCCGCCTGCAGCAGGGTCATAGATAATTGCAGATGCACCCAAAGCTAAGGCTTGTTCACCATGCGCTAGCCCATGTCCTGTCTCACGCGCAACGGCAAAAAAGGCATTATTTTTTTGCACTTGCCGACTATCAACAGCAATCCCTGTAATCTCTTGTGCCGATTTTATTGTGACGAAGGCGGCAACTAATTCATTCAGCTTCATGTTTATTTCTTATTGGTTAATAAAAGAGGAACTGCATTGTCTTTATCGGCCGGTACGCCATAAATTCGCAACGCGCCTGTCATTACTTTGGAAAAAATAGGCGCGGAAACCAAGCCGCCATAATATTGGGCAGTGCTGGGTTCATCCACCATCACCGCAATCACAAAGCGTGGATTACTGGCAGGAGCCATTCCGACAAACACCGCAAAATAGCGTTTGTCATAGCCCCATTGCGTGGCTTTTCTCACCGTTCCTGTTTTACCCGCCACCCGATAGCCATTCACTCGCGCTTCGTTTGCCGTTCCTTCAGGCGAAACAACCGCTTCCATCATGTGACGAACTTTAATGGCGGTATCGGCTTTAAAAACTCGCTCGGCTTTATCATCAACCTCTCTTTTTAATAAACTAGCAGAATGCAAAACCCCGTTATCAGCAATTGCAGTATAAGCACGAGCCAATTGCAACGCAGAAACCGAAAAACCATAGCCAAAAGATAACGCCGCTTGCGGA
This sequence comes from Methylococcaceae bacterium, assembly GCA_020048335.1. GTDB lineage: Bacteria > Pseudomonadota > Gammaproteobacteria > Methylococcales > Methylomonadaceae > CAIQWF01. The sequence goes on from JAIFMS010000109.1 coordinate 5,345, forward strand.
AAACCATGCACTCTGTCAGGCGGTAATAAATAGCCACTCGCTTCGCTGGGAAAACCTATCTCAGGCGATTGTCCAAAGCCTACTTGTTTGTATTTTTTCCAAAAATATCGCCCTGGCATTCTTAACGCGACTTGACTTACCCCGACATTACTGGATTTTTTCAAAATCCCTGCTAAATCAAGGCGACCATAACTATAACCATCGCGTACTACGTTACGACCGACATAAAAAGTGCCTGTTGCAGGAAAACTGGAGTTTTCTTGCACATAACCTGCATCTAACGCTGAGGCAATCACCAGCGGTTTCACCGAAGACCCTGGCTCAAAGACATCAGTAATCGCGCGATTGCGATACAGTTTTTCTTTTAAATTTTCCCGACTATTCGGATTAAAGGCAGGTTGCGTTACGGCGGCTAAAATCTCCCCTGTTTTGGCATTTAACACCACTAACGAGGCTGATTTAGCATGATGGGCAATAAACGCGGCTTGTAATTCCCGATAAGCCAAATATTGAATCCGTCTATCAATACTTAACGTTATATCTTTACCCGGCACAGGGTCTTTGATATTTTCCACATCTTCAATAATGCGTCGTCTGCCATCACGAATGACACGGCGACTGCCAGCAGTGCCTGCTAAACTTTTTTCATAGGCACGCTCAATGCCTTCCTGCCCGACATCTTCACCATTCGTAAAGCCCACAATATGCGCTGCCATTGGGCCGGCTGGATAAAAGCGTTTAAATTCTCGCTCAAAATACACGCCGTGAATTTCCAATTGTTTAATTTTGTCTGCTAAATCAGGATTAATACGCCGCTTTAAATACACAAAGCGTTGTTTTGAATCAGGATTACTTAACACAGCGCGTTTAGATTCAGGTAGCTCTAATAGAGCCGCCATCGTTTTGATTTGTGTTTGTTCAGTAATATCTAACTCTTGTGGATTGACCCACACCGACTGCACAGGTGAGCTAATCGCCATAATATCGCCATCACGGTCAAAAATTTTGCCGCGATAAGTGGCAACAGGTATCACGCTGATATGTCGCTTAGTGCCTTGTGATTGTAAAAATTGTTTATTAATCACTTGTAAATCCACCGCCCGCGCGATTAATACCCCCATACAACAGATAATAAAAAAGATTAAAACCTTCCGCCGCATTGCAAACAGAGTGTTTTTTTGGCTTTTTTTGGGGCGATTAAAAAAATAGGCCATGAAAATTTAACAAGCTAAAGTGATAAAAAATAAGTCGCCATTGTAACCTGTTATGAAAATTAGCTAAATTTCTCATCACATTCTCTTAAAAATTAAAGCGATGACCCTTTAGAAAAGAGTGGGGAGTTTTTTAAGGTTGGATAAAATTTTTACAAACCTGAGAAAAATTCTCAAGGTTTGACATAAACAATGTCAGCGCGATTAGGTAAAACCAAGCGCAATTTATTATGCGCTTCAATTTCAACGCGATTTTCAGCCGTTAGGGTGGTAATTTCTAATTGCAATTGCCCCCAAATAATGCTCTGTTTATCTAATTCGGACTCTTGTTTTTGAATTTCTACAAATAAAAGCCGCGAGCGATATTTACTATAAATAACCGCCAAAGAGGAGCCAATTAACGCACTGGTCAACACAAGCCAAAATAAAAAGCGCACTCTTTACGTCCTCTTAAATTAATTGCGTTGCGCAATTCGCATTATCGCACTGCGCGCGCGGGGATTTAACGCCACTTCTTCGACACTGGCTCGCAACGCTTTGCCCACTGTTTGCAATTGACCTTGTTGAATATCGGCTTCTTTAATCGGTAAACGCCCAATCGTGTGTCGATGCCCTGATTCATGGCGGATAAAACGTTTTACAATTCTATCTTCTAAGGAATGAAAGGCGATGACCACCAACCGCCCACCTGGTTTTAACACCGCAGTGGCTTGTTGCAAAACCGCTTTGATTTCATCCAGTTCTTGATTAACCGCAATCCGAATTGCCTGAAAACTGCGGGTGGCAGGGTGTTTGTGTTTTTCTGTCATTGGCACGGCGTTGCTGATAATTGAAACCAATTCTAAGGTTGTATTAATCGCTGTTTGACTACGCGCGGTGACAATGGCTTTAGCAATGCGCCGTGCAAATCGCTCTTCGCCATAATCAAATAAAACCTGCCTTAATTCGCGTTCATCAACCGTAGCTAGCCATTGCGCCGCCGATAAGCCTGTATTTCTATCCATGCGCATATCGAGTGGGCCTTGTTTTAAAAAACTAAAACCGCGCTCAGGATTGTCAAGTTGGGGCGATGACACGCCTAAATCCAACAGAATGCCATCGAGTTGCCCCGTCCAGCCTTTGGTTTCTATCACTGTTTGCAATTGTGAAAACCAACATTGCTGCAAACTAAAGCGCGAGTCGGTGCGTAATTGCTGGGCAATTTCTGAATTAACCGCTTCCGCATCACGGTCAAACGCCAGTAACCGCCCTTGTTGATTGAGCTGTTTTAAAATTCCCCCGCTATGCCCACCGCGCCCAAAGGTGCAGTCTAAATAAGTTCCCTCGGCTTTAATGCGGAGTGCGGCTAAAGCTTCGGTGTACATAACGGGTAAATGCGCCATAAATTAAACTGCCAGTGCGGACAAAGTTGTCCACTATAATTTTCAAACTGCTATTAGTCAAGAATCGTGCCGTTTTTTGCTTTTAATTTGCCACGCTTAACGGATTTGAAGGAAAAATAAGAAACTATCATTTGAAAAACAGAACCGTGTAAAATCAGCGTTCAGGAGACTCCTATTACAAAAGAAGTAAAAAATGATTGACGAAGATATCAAACCCGATGCTGAACTCTTGGCAAATAATAGCGAAGTTTCGGAAGAGGGAAGCCTGACGGATATGTTGCATGAATTAGGGATTTTGCTGCAAGGTGCTCAGGTGCTTACCGCCTTCCTGATTGTGCTACCTTTCAACCAAGACTTTGACAAAATTCATGATTTTGAAAAATGGGTTTATACCGCAACCTTTCTCTGCTCTATATAGTAGCATGATCTTTTTTAGTTTCCCAGCAGCCCATCATCGCCTAGCCCGCCCCTTGGG
>JAIFMS010000059.1 GCA_020048335.1 Methylococcaceae bacterium
TCATTATCCATTTTTCCCTAGACCCTAACTTCATTGTGTATGTAAACTACACGCTATTTTACACACCCAAACATATAAGAATCACAAAGTGTTATAAAAGCAAAAAACTGACTATTTTCACAATCGGGTTTTAGATTTAAGAGCTTGGCACAACTTCACTTCAAATCCCTGAAATCAAAAAATCCACCGCTGCAATAACCTCTGCCCGATAATGGGAAAAATTCCCTATTTCCTTACCTAACACTTTCCGGTCAACACCTGCTATTTGTGACGTTAAAACCACAAACTCACGCTCTTCAATTTCAAGTAGTGGACAAAGCTTTGTCATAGCAGCTTTGCCTATCGTAGACTTAAGAGCTAATGGAATCACTACCGTTGTTTGCAAATCATCCAGCAAATCAGACTGAATATCCAACAAATACGGCACTCGCTGCTTGCTCGAACGATTAGCATTTTCATAAACCCAAAACTGCGCCATTAAAAACTCCGTAAATCATCACTAAATAAGCCATGAGTCTCTACCATTTCGTTGTACGCTTTGATGGCGGCGGCGTTTTCCTGTTTCCACAATTCACGTTGTTTAGCATGGACAACTTCAATCAAAGCCGCTTCCAAAGTTGCGGATAAATTGATTTTGAGTTGTTTGGCTTTTAATAATAACTCACTATTAATGCTCACATTAGTTGGTTTCTTTAAGGACTGAGTGTTAAGAGCAATAGTCATTGAAAACTCCAATAAATAAAATGATACATTCTATGCACATTATTTATGTGCATCAACAAATTTCAGGCATAAAAAAACCCGACCAAACTCTGCAATCGGGTTTTGCGTTAAGAGCTTGGCGCAGCCTACTTTCCTGACGGCAAAATCAAGGCAAACACTCCTAACAAAACCTTCAAATTTTCACCGCTAGAAAAATACATATTTTCATCAATCATTAAAATATTTTGGCTTAATTTGAGAAATTTCCAATCAATACCATTCGTCACCACACCGTAAATCGTTTCTATTTCATTTTGCTCTTGCTGATTAAACAACTGCGCCGCCACCATTTCCGCACCCGCTTGCGCCAAACCTTCTTCAATACTACGGTTCTTTGCCTCAACAATGCACACAATCGGACTATCTAACGCTAATAAGCGGCTTTTTCCTGCCACAATGTAATCACAAATGCCGGATAATTGCTCATTAATAGTTAAGCTGCAACCGGAAAAAATGGTAATGCTTTGCTGTGAATGTTCATAAACATCAAACAAAATCGGTGTAATCAAATTTTCAGAGCGAGATTTTTCTGAAAATGTTGAGGGCAACATCTTGGCAACTTCTAAACTGTGCAATAGAAAAACACTCGGAGGAACTTCTTGAATAGTCGGAAATAAATCAGTAACTTGGTAAGTAATTGCCAATTTTTTAGTCAATTCTTTGAGCGTTTGATAATCCGAATATGACATAACTTTTCTCCCTTATCTGGCGAGCATAAAAAAACCATTCTATCACGCGATAAAATGGGTTTGTGTTTAAGAGCCTGGCACAGCTTAACTTTCATAAGGCAAATGGGTGTAGTCAATGTATCTTGATTGTTTTGGAAATCTTTATCAGTTCTCTAGTTTAAAAGCTTATATCGCTCATATAATTAACCCAAACTGATTGGCTATTATAAAGTCAAGCCTCATGGGTAATTAGTAATACCCGATAACTTTCGACGCATTACTTAACGCATCAATCACCTGCATCAGCACATCAACTTCCTGTTGCGTATTGTACATTGCAAACGAAACGCGCACCGTGGCAGGAATAGCATAAAACTTCATAATCGGTATTGTGCTGGTTTTGCTGTTGTCGATAACAGGCTGTACAACGCCCAGCCAATGGATAGCCGATGCGCAGGTCGATGAACTTTGTACGAAGGATGGTGGCATTAAAGTTTATGAAACCGTCACTTTGCCGAAGGAGCGGTTTTCACTCGTTCCCAAACGCCCGTTTGGAAACGCAACCCCGATAAATTTTGCCTAATTTGGATAATGTCTACAAAGCGAGGGAATCCAATCGCTTATAGATTGCTTTTGCCCGTTCAATCATTTCCGCATCTTCAGAACGAATAGCAACATTCACCTCTGCGGGTGGCAGGATGGTGGTACTATTTTCCAAAGTTTGATGCCATTTCGCCTGAAACTCTTGCTCGTGAGGTTTCCATGCTTTCATTTGTCCCACTTCCCAATTGAGCATCGTCGGATCAAAATCGACACCGATCGCATGACAATATTTTTCTAAGATTATCTGTGGGTTACGACGAAAACGGGTTGCTTCGACCACGACCGCTGTTTGTCCTAGTTCCTCAGTAACGATAGAAAAAAGCTGCTCAAGTGCCGTAAAACCAAATTCTTCTTCAGAAACGGTAATTCCCTGCTTGTAAATTGAAGCGATTACTTCAACTGGATGCCGAAGAATAAACGTGTTGGTGAGAGAAGCCAAAAATGTCTTATCAATATAAGGCAAAGCTTGATAGGCCATATCTTTGAAAAATATAGGCTTTTCTTTCACAGGCTTGAGCGTTTCCATTGCCATGACCGCACTGTATTGGTATTGTTCAGGGCATTCGCCAAATGTTGTGGCACGTCGCCATTGACTAAAGTAGTAGACATCCGCAAAAGGTTCATGAACAACCTTCATATCTTCCCGACATGAAAAGGTTTTTTCAAAAGCAGTGGATATGCTACGCGGAGTTGCCCACAACGCTATAATTTTAGAGCGATTAGTTGGCATACTTATGCTCCTGTCCCAACGTAAGGCATAAGTGTCTTGCGCAATAAATCAGCATCGACAGACGGACAGGTTAGCCCACTACTGGCTAATCCCGCCAGAGTGTTTTGACAATCAAACGTTCGCATCATGGAAGAAATATCAAAATAAGAATGCCCGTCCGACTGCTCTGTTTTAGGCAATTTTTCCGCTAACAAGGGAAGCAAAACACCCAGTGCCGTTTCTTGCTCTAGCTCTGCTGCCGCTTGTAAGGTTTCCAACCATGCTGCGTAAGGAACATCCTGTATCTGATGCCCTAAATCTCGCAGAGTTTCCACGACCGTTGTCCAACGAGTCGGTTGCGGATTGGTTAAATGGAAAACACTTCCCAAAGACTCAGGCTGACCAGAGAGTTGCACAATAGCGCGGCTAATATAATCGACTGGCGAAAAATCAACGGGGGCATCTAAATAGGGAGCTTTTCCTTGTTCCACAAACAATTTAATCAGTCGCGCTAATAAATCATCCACGTTTGCCGCGCCTGTTTGACTGTGAGCCGTAATGCCGCCGAGTCGATAAATGACTACAGGCATTCCACGTTGGCGAGCAATATGAATCAATTGTTCGGATACCCACTTGCTTTGAGCATAACCCCCATAAATATTGCCCGCCGCCGTCATGTCTTCGTTTTCGTATAAAGTTTCCTGCCCAACATAACCGCTGGCTTCAAACACACCCACCGAAGAAATATAATGTACCGCTTTAAGTTTGCCATGCGCTGCAAGACGTAAAATTTCCTGTGTCCCCCCAACATTCGCTGCTTCCACAGCGGCATAAGGATAGAGAATATTTACAGCCGCACCAACATGATAGATAAGTTCTATTGCTTGTGCCAATTTCTCAAAGTGTTGCGCATCTAATCCCAACAAAGGGCGTTCCAAATCACCCACAATAGGCACAATGCGAGCCACATAATCCTTATTTGTGATGAGATGTCCTAATTGGTAACGAGTAAGATTGTCCGTAAGACGTTGCCATCCTGCCGCCACGTCTTTGCAGCGCACCAAGCAGTAAATAGTCGCTTGCGTGCCTTGTAACAATTCATGCAAGACATACGCACCAAGAAAACCGCTCGCCCCCGTCAAAAAAACACCTGTCACCGTGTGCAACGGAGATAGCGCAATGGAGGATGGCTGTGAAGGGCGAATGGCTGTATCCAACACCACCCGTACCTGGAGTTCCTCCACGCTCATGGGCATTAAAGAAGCACCTATGTGGGACTGTGCTGAACCTTCAAGAATCGCGGCTAATCCCGCGATTGTCGGATGCGCAAATAAAGTCGCTAAAGGTAAATCGGGAGCAATCGTTTCACGAATTCGCGCTAACAATTGAACCAGCAATAGTGAATGACCGCCTAAATCAAAAAAAGAATCTTCCACGCTGATAGGCGATACATTCAACGTATCTTCCCAAATTTCCGCTAACCACAGCTCGGTTTCTGTACGCGGAGCAACGTAACAATCTATTGCAGTGGTTGTTAAGGTATGGCTCGGTTCAGGCAAGGCTTGACGGTCTATTTTGCCATTAGAAGTGGACGGAAAAGCTTCAAGAAATACGAAAGCAGAAGGCATCATATAGTCAGGGAGTTTTTGCCGCAAAAAACTGCGTAGCGTTGCTCCCAACCATTCTTCTGGAGGAGCGGCTTCTCCAACGGGGTTCGCGAATGTTTGCCAATCTGGTACGCCACTCGCGCTTTTTGTCAGCGCGGGTGCGGATGTTATGTCACTTCGGCGTTGGAACAGAACCTCATATTCGCCACTCGCGCCATCGCCTGACCAATGCACAGAGACTTGATATGGCACACTCTGTTGCAAATCTCGCCATGCGTCCGGTTCGACGCTGAATGGCGTTTGAATTTGGTGACGCAATTCGCTAACAGTGGTGGGCGCATCTAAACGAGCAAGTAAAGCAACGGCTTGTATATCGTTCCAAGTGCGTGGGTTGGGAATGTGCGTAATCCGCAAAGATAGTGGTGTAAGCTCTTCTAAATGTTGACAAATTAGCTCTGGCGTGGGCGGGATTCCGTCACGTCGCCAGTCGATACATTGCTCTTTCACATGAGAAAACGCGCCCGATGCACCAACATATAAGGTTACATCATAACGGAAGCGGGTTAATTCATTCATTGCCCGCCCTGGCTTGAGTTGAATATCCGCCCAACTCATCGTAGGGAAATACTGTTGTAGCGCGGTAAAAAAAGTGGGGGCAATCATTAACCGCTGTTCGTGTGCCATGCGTAAAGCAATTTGACGGCGTAAGTCAGCCGTCGTTAATGTGTCGGAAGCCTGATGAAGTTGCACTGACGTGTGAAAAGCTTCCAACAAGGGATAACTCACAACATCGCCAATAAAAATACGGGCATCTTTACTCAACATCGGAAGTAAATCTTCGACCACTTTAACCATGTAGCGAATGCCAGGGAAATATTGAATTACCGAATTGATAATCACGGTATCAAAGGGCGGACTTACTGTTGCGGAATTTAAGCACGCCACGCTGTTTGCTACTTCATCAGCAGGACAAGCTAATAATTCCACCGCTGTACCAACTAATGATTCGGCTTGTTCCACTTGTGATTTGAGATAGCGAATTCCTTCTGGCGACAGGTCGGTACCAAGGTAACATTCACAAGAGGGCGCAATACGAAACAGCAACATACCCGTTCCACAGCCAATTTCTAGCACCCGACGCGGTTTCAATGCCAAGATGCTATTCACCGAATGATCGACCCATTCTTGCACTTCCGCCGCAGGCATTGGCTTACTGCCGTGATAACTATCCACCCAACCCCCCGTATGTAAGGTGGGGTCATGTGTTGTGGACTGACCATAAGCCTCATCCATAATTTGCCGCCATTGTTGGACAATGTCTTGTTCTGGCGTGGCTTCAGCGATGCGCGGAATGACATAAGCAATCAGTCGGCTATGTCCGCTAAGATGGGGACGGGCAATCACAACAGATTGCCGCACTTCAGGATGACGGTTTAGAACAGTCTCGATTTCGCCTAATTCGACACGGAATCCGCGCACTTTGACTTGATGGTCGGTGCGCCCTAAAAATTCGAGATTACCATCCGGCAAGCGGCGACCTTGATCACCACTACGGTAAAGCTGTCCATTGCCAAACGGATTGGCAACAAATCGCTCCGCTGTTAATTCTGGACGTTTAAGATAACCACGAGCCAAGCCCGCGCCGGCAATACACAATTCTCCGATGTCTCCGTCAGCAACAAGCTGATTTTTATCATTTAAAACATAGACTTGGTAATTAACCAACGGTTTTCCAATGGGCGTGCGTCGTTCTAAATCAGAGGCTTTAACAAAATTGAAGAAAGTCGCACAAACCGTTGCCTCGGTCGGGCCATAGCCATTGAGAATGTGCATCTCTGGTGTTAAATCACGGTAGGCCTGCAAAGTTTGTTGCGCAATTGGCTCCACGCCTACCAGCAGACGGCGTAGGGGATTGTGACCGTGTTTGCGTAATTCCCCAATCACTGGTTCTAACAACGCCGGAGGCAAATAGGCGGAAGTGATAGTGTGTCGAATTAAATATCCGGCCAGTTGCGCAGGGTCTTGGAATGTTTCACGGCGCAAAATGTGCAAATTTCCGCCATAACAAAGTTGGCTAAAAATTTCCAATACCGACACATCAAAGCCGATGGGAACAATCCATGTGCCATTGAGAGGAGTCGCATGGGGAGCCGCTTGCTCAAAGCCGTGCAGTAATGCCAGTACATTACGATGTTCAATCAATACGCCCTTAGGTTGACCAGTTGAACCTGAAGTGTACATCACATAAGCCAAGGTATCAGTGGAAACAGACACAGCAGGCGGCGTATCAGGATAGTGTTGTAATAGTGTCAAATCATTCAAATCCACCACCATTTGTCCTTGTCGCCGAAAAGCGGAGGCTCCTTTTCCTTGGGTCAAAATAATCGGCGCTTGTGTGTCCTCTAAAATAAAGTCGAGCCGGTCAGCGGGGTAATCTGGGTCGAGTGGCACATACGCGCCGCCAGACTTAAGAACAGCCAACAATCCCACCACCAATTCCAACGAACGTTCAGCACACAGTGCAACTAAGGTTTCTGGTTTAACCCCTAAAGCACACAGGTGATGAGCAAGACGGTTTGCCCACTTATCCAATTCTTGGTAGGAGAGGTGATTACCCTCAAACGTCAGCGCGAGTGCCTCAGGATATTGAATTGCCTGAGATTCAAATAAGTGATGAAGGCAATGGTGGCTATTTTCGGGGAATGGATTCATGTTGTTATTTTTTTTGTGCCAAGTGGGAATCGGTAAAATTTGTCGCAAAAGTCTAAGGGTTTTCTCAAACAGTAGCAACCTGAAAAACCTTTGCACACAATAAGATTTTATAATTTATTGATTTCTTTAAAAAACAACTCAAAAACCATGAATCTTACCATAATCCTCCTGCCGCCACCGTCAAATCCTGCATCGTGATAGCGCGGGCTTCCTCTCGACACAGAAAAACTACCAACGCCGCGATTTCTTGAGGTTGTATTAAGCGTTGTTGTGGGTTGACTTGTTTCTTGAGTACTTCTAATTGGCTTTCCCACGAACATCCCTCTTTGAGTGCCTGTGCTTTCACCCAATCCAGCGTCATATCTGTTTCTACCCAACCCGGACTAATCGCGTTGCAGGTAATTCCATCGCTGGCAACTTCTAAGGCAACACAACGGGTTAAACCTACGACTCCCGCTTTAGATGCGCTGTAGGCGGCATAACCAGAAGAACCTACTGTCGCCGCTGTTGAAGCAATATTAACAATGCGTCCCCACTTTTGGGTTTTCATGTGAGGTAAGCAGTGCTTAATGGTGTGATAAGTACCATCCAAATTAGTGCTTATAATCCGCCACCAGAGTTTGTCGGGATGCCCTTCAAGAGAATGGTCGGCAATGATACCAGCAGCATTTACCAGAATAGTAACTGAACCAAGTGTTTTAGTGACTTGGGCGCAAAAAGCTTCTACCGACTCGCTATTAGCCACATCCAGTGCTAATGCCAACGCTTTCCCTCCCATACTTTCAAGCTCGGCTTGAATAGGATGCTTGTGTATATTGCGAGAACCGACGGCTACCGTTGCCCCTGCCTGTGCCAAAGCCAACGCTATTGCTCTACCAATGCCAGTGGCTCCGCCAGTTACTATGGCAACACGACCTTGCAAAAAAGGTTGGAAACTCATCATGTTTTTTAAACCTCAACGGTTAAATATCAATAGTTCGGACAGTTTTAAAAAAATAGGGAAAATCTTAAGTTCAGAGGAAAATAGTGCTACCAAAAAACAACTTCTGCTGAAAAAGATTTCCATGAAGCTACTAGAAACGATTTTGGACAAAATGTCCACCCTTTCAAAACCACAAAATTTTTTTTAACGCATTACTGATAACTGGCTAAAGATAATCTTGGTAACATTGCTACTCTATTGGTTTGTGCATTAACTCGATAAGATGCGCTAATTTTAATTAAAAGAGTAAAAACAAAATTATAAAAAACAATTCAAAATAGGATGTGCCGAACGAAGGGAGGCGCATCAAATTTTGGCGATGCGCTTCCTTACGTCAG
>JAIFMS010000143.1 GCA_020048335.1 Methylococcaceae bacterium
CAGAAACGGTTTATGTTGAAGCGGGTGTGCCGTGTGCATTGGTGGCACGTTTCTGTGCAGAACAGGGTTTATGTGGTGCAGAATTTTTAGCTGGGATTCCTGGCACGATGGGCGGTGCCTTAAAAATGAATGCGGGGGCATTTGGGGGAGAAACTTGGACGAGTGTAGAAAGCGTGGAAATGATAAGTCGAGCGGGGGTAGTCACAGAAAGAGCCGCCTCTGAATTTGAAGTGCGTTATCGTTCGGTAAAAGGTTATCCAGATGAGTGGTTTTTAGCCACTCACTTGAAGCTAGTACACGGTGATGTCGTGGAAAGTCAACAAAAAATTAAAGCCTTGCTGGAAAGACGTAATACAACGCAACCGATTAGTTTTCCAACCTGTGGCTCAGTGTTTAAAAATCCCCCCAATGATTATGCGGCAAGATTGATTGAGCTAACAGGATTAAAAGGTTATACAATAGGTGGGGCGTGTGTGGCAGAAAAACACGCAAATTTTATTATCAATACAGGGCAAGCAACCGCTGCCGATATTGAAGCTCTCATAGATTATATTCAAATGCAAGTGAAAAATCAGCATGGAATTTGTTTACAAACAGAAGTGTGTAAAGTAGGTGTGGTATGTTAAAGCCGATGAAAATAGTAAATAGTCAGCAGTTTGGTCGGGTTGCCGTCTTAATGGGGGGAACAGCCGCCGAGCGTGAGGTTTCTATTAACAGTGGAACAGCGGTGTTCAACGCTTTAAAACGCAAAAATATTGATGTGATTGCCATCAATGTAAGCGATAATCCCATCACAGCGTTAGGCAATCAACCTATAGATCGGGTTTTTAATTGCATTCATGGACGCGGCGGTGAAGATGGGGTGTTACAAGCCATTTTAGAAGTCATGAAATTGCCTTATACAGGTAGTGGTGTAACGGCTTCAGCATTGAGTATGGATAAATTACGCACAAAATTATGCTGGCAAGGTCAAGGATTAAGCACGCCCGCTTGGTTTTTGTTGAAAAATGTGCAAGATATAGACGCTTGTATTGAAAAACTGGGTTTTCCTGTCATCGTAAAACCAACCAAAGAAGGCTCAAGCCTTGGGATGAGTAAAGCAACCAATAGAGAAGAATTGCAGGCAGCTTATGTCGCAGCAGCTCAGTATCAATGCGATGTTTATGCTGAAAGCTGGGTGCAAGGTGCTGAATATACGGTTGGCATTTTGGCAGGACAAGCCTTACCAGTAATTCGTTTGGAAACAAGCAATACTTTTTATGATTATGATGCCAAGTATCATGCAACCACAACCCAATATCACTGTCCTTGTGGCTTAACGCCAGAACAAGAATGGGGCTTGCAAACCTTGGCTCTGCAAGCCTCAGACTGTATTGGGGTTGAAGGTTGGGGGCGTGTTGATGTGTTTATCGACTTGCAAGGGCAAGCCCAACTCATTGAAGTCAATACTGTGCCAGGGATGACCGATCATAGTTTAGTGCCAATGGCGGCAGCAAAGTTAGGCATTGACTTTGATGAGTTAGTGTGGCGAATTTTGGAAACCAGTATGAAATAATGAGAAACTTGGGTCTAACGTGGCTATTAATTAGTTCACTGATAGTGGCGGGGGTATGGGATGGTTGGCGAGAGCTTAAAGCGCAAGGTGCTGATTTACTTCCAATTAGATATGTTAGGATAGAGGGCGTTTTTCAATACATCACAAAAGAAGAAATCAAGCACGCCTTGTTAAAACAGGTGATGACTGGTTTTTTAAATGCAGATATGCAGACTATCAGAGAAGTTTTGTTAAATTTACCTTGGATCGCGCAAGTCAAAGTCAAGCGCGTCTGGCCTGATGCAATTGAAATCAAAGTTTATGAACAATACCCAGTGGCGCGTTGGGGTAAAATCGGACTCTTAAACGAACACGGAGATTTATTTGTACCTGCTAATTTGGCTAAGTTTAACAAACTTCCGTTAGTTTATGGCCCCAAAGGGCAAGAAAAAAAATTAATGGATGTGATGAAACAGTTACAAGCGTCTCTCGCGGATAAATCACTTGAAGTGCTGGCATTTAATGTGAATGAGCGACGTGCTTGGAGTGTTTTATTGGGTAATGAGCTGGAATTAAAATTAGGTCGCAAAGAGCCATGGCAAAAGTTTGAGCATTTTTTACCCTCTATTTCCGTGTTGGGAAAGAACAGAATTGCGGCTATGTCGGTGATTGACTTAAGGTATCCTAATGGCTATGCGGTGACTTGGAAACAAGGAATGAGCGGAAATTGATTGAAAAAACAGCAAGATGCAATATAAATCAATATTTAGCAAAGAACAATAAATGCTTAAAGAGTAGGCAAAATGGCGAAAAAATCAGAGCGTAATTTAATAGTAGGATTAGATATAGGTACATCAAAAGTTGCTGCTATTGTTGGAGAGTACACGCAGGGTGGACAATTAGAAATCATCGGCATTGGAACCGCTCCTTCACGCGGTTTAAAAAAAGGCGTGGTAGTTAATTTAGAGTCAACGGTTCATTCTATTCAGCGGGCTGTAGAAGAAGCTGAATTGATGGCAGGTTGCCAAATCCAATCCGTTTATGCAGGGATTGCAGGGAGTCATATCAGAAGCCTTAACTCGCATGGCATTGTTGCTATTAAGGATAAAGAAGTCCGGCAATATGATATTGATAGAGTGATTGATTCTGCCAGAGCGGTGGCAATTCCTGCTGATCAAAAAATCCTGCATATTTTGCCGCAAGAGTTTGTGATAGATCAACAAGATGGCATAAAAGAACCGATTGGAATGTCGGGGATTCGTTTAGAAGCAAAAGTCCACATGGTCACAGGCAGCGTGAGTGCGGCACAAAATATTGTCAAATGTATTCGTCGCTGTGGACTTGATGTAGAAGATATTGTCTTAGAGCAGTTAGCCTCGTGTACCTCGGTATTGACAGAAGATGAAAAAGACTTGGGGGTTTGTTTAATTGATATTGGCGGCGGCACAACCGACATTGCGGTTTTTTCTAAAGGAGCCATTAAACATACGGCGGTTATCCCTATTGCAGGGGATCAAGTCACTAATGACATTGCCGTTGCATTGCGTACGCCGACTAAAAGTGCAGAAGATATAAAATGTAAATATGCCTGTGCATTAATACAATTAGCTAACGATGAGGATATGATTGAAGTCCCAAGTATTGGTGAAAGATCACCTCGTAAAATTTCTTTACAAAATTTATCCGAAATTGTCGAGCCACGCTATGAAGAATTAATGTTATTAGTGCAAGCTGAATTAAGACGCAGTGGTTTTGAAGATTTAATTGCCGCAGGTTTAGTCTTAACAGGTGGAAGTTCTAAAGTCATGGGATTGACAGAGCTTGCTGAGGAAATATTTCATATGCCAGTGCGCATTGGCTTTCCGCAACACGTTGCAGGTTTGACCGATGTGGTACAAAATCCAATTTATTCCACAGGTGTTGGGCTGCTGTTATATGGTCGAGAGCATCACGGTGGACTTGATGCCATACGCGATGAGTCAACAGGGTTGTTGTCAATTATCAAAAATTGGTTTCAAGGTAATTTTTAAAATTATTAAAGTTTTATAGGGCGGCAATTAAAATGACAGGAATGAAATACGAATTGGTTGATACCTGCAGTGAAAATGCAATCATCAAAGTAGTAGGTATTGGTGGCGGTGGGGGTAATGCCGTTAATCACATGGTTGATAAGCATATTGAAGGGGTGCAGTTTATTTGCGCTAATACCGATGCGCAAGCCTTAAGACGTTTAAGTGTGGATACGATTGTACAATTAGGTGTTGAACTGACTAAAGGCTTAGGGGCAGGAACACGTCCTGAAATTGGTAAATTAGCTGCCGAAGAAAACAGAGACCGTATCAGAGAAGTGATTGAAGGGGCAGACATGGTGTTTTTAACCGCAGGAATGGGCGGTGGCACAGGCACAGGGGCTATTTCTGTAATTGCACAAATTGCCAAAGAACTAGGCATCTTAACCGTAGCAGTTGTGACAAAACCTTTTGATTTTGAAGGAAAAAAGAAAATTGCCGTTGCGTTGGCAGGGATTAAAGAACTGGAAAAATATGTTGATTCACTGATTATTATCCCAAATCAAAAGTTATTACCCGTCTTGGGCAATAATTTATCACTGATGAATGCCTTTAAAGCGGCAAATGATGTGCTATATGATGCTGTACAAGGAATTACCGAACTGATTACCCATCCTGGTTTAATTAACGTCGATTTTGCCGATGTTGTGACAGTGATGTCGAATATGGGGGCGGCGATTATGGGAACAGGTTCTGCTTCGGGAGAAAATCGCGCCCGAGTTGCGGCTGAAAAAGCCATATCTTGCCCGCTGCTTGAAGATATTAACTTACACGGTGCAAAAGGTATTTTGGTCAATATTACTGCCGCTGATATGGACTTAACCGAATTTAATGAAGTGGGCAATATCATGTATGCTTTTGCCTCAGAAGATGCCGATATGAAAATTGGTACCGCTATTAATCCTGATTTAGGCGATGAAATTAAAGTAACCGTGGTTGCAACAGGAATGGGGTCGGTTTCTGAAACACCTGCTCAACCTGCGGTTAAATTAGTGCAGAAAGCCACCGCTGGGGAAATTAATTATGATGTGCTTGATAAGCCTACCGTAATTCGGAAAAATAAAGTTGAACCAAGAGAAACCCGTTTTGGTGTCCAACCGAAAAAAGATACAGATATGGATTTAGATTATCTGGATATTCCAGCCTTTTTACGCCGTCAAGCCGATTAATGTGATGAAGACAGTTAGCTTAGTTATGATAGAATCGCAAGTTTGCCCCACGATAGGCATGACTTTATGATTAAACAGCGTACCTTAAAAAACACTATTCGCGCAACAGGCGTGGGATTGCATACAGGCGATAAAGTATATCTTACTTTGCATCCTGCACCGATTGATACAGGGATTTGCTTTCGCCGTGTTGATTTGCCTGAACCTGTTAGCATTCGTGCAACGCCTGATAATGTCGGTGAAACTAAACTTTCCACTACCCTAGTACAAG
The DNA here is from genome assembly GCA_020048335.1 of Methylococcaceae bacterium. Lineage (GTDB taxonomy): Bacteria > Pseudomonadota > Gammaproteobacteria > Methylococcales > Methylomonadaceae > CAIQWF01. The sequence continues at coordinate 5,044 of JAIFMS010000143.1, forward strand.
GCGATGTCAAAATTTCCACTGTTGAGCATTTATTATCCGCATTGGCAGGATTAGGGATAGATAATGCGATTGTTGATGTCAATTCAGCGGAAGTTCCCATTATGGATGGAAGTGCAGGGCCTTTTGTGTTTTTATTACAATCGGCTGGCATTGTTGAACAAGACAGTCCGAAAAAATATATGCGGATTAAAAAAGCGATTCGGGTTGATGAGGACGATAAATGGGCGGCATTTGAGCCTTTTGACGGTTTTAAAGTCACGTTTACTATCGACTTTGAACATCCTGCGTTTGCAGACCATCTTAAAACCGCAACAATGGATTTTTCCTCCACCACCTTTGTTAAAGAAGTCAGTCGCGCCCGCACGTTTGGCTTTATGAAAGACATTGAGTTTTTAAGAGAAAACAATCTCGCGCTAGGCGGCAGTCTTGATAATGCTATCGTGGTAGATGATGACAAAGTATTAAATGAAGATGGTTTGCGTTATGCTGATGAATTTGTCAAACACAAAATTTTAGATGCGATTGGTGATTTATATTTATTAGGACACAGTTTAATTGGCGAGTTTCAAGGCTATAAATCAGGGCATTCTTTAAATAATAAATTATTACGCGCCTTATTGGATGACAAAGAAGCGTGGGAAATTGTCTCTTACAACGAAGATGACAACGCCCCGATTTCTTTTATGCGCTCTGCACAAAATCAAGCCGCAGGTTAAGTTTCTTGAACAAACAAGCTGAGTTTAGAAAAAAACTCAGCTTGTTTTAACAAAGACTTACTCACTCACAGTAGGCAGTTCTTCATCCACTGTCTCAAACGTATTTTTATTCATCCCTGAATAAGCAGGACACCAGCCTGAATAGCCTGTCGCAACTAACACTAAGCCGAGCAATAGCAGGATAATTTTAGCGGTAAAAATAGAAACTAATAACGCCGCTGCCCCTGCCATCATCCGCATTTTGGCTTCTTTCACACCAATATTGTGTTCACACTTTACTAACCGTTTATAATCAAAACTCATTGTAAAACCTCTTGTCAATCATTTAGGAAGATTCCCCATTATAATGGAGAGTTATGTAAATGTTCAGAAAATATAATCCCCATTTCAATTAGCGATAAAAAAATATGGATGTCACGGCATTACTCGATACTTTAAATGATGCGCAACGGCAAGCCGTTTCTGCTCCCCCACACGCCATGTTGATTTTAGCAGGCGCAGGCAGTGGTAAAACGCGGGTTTTAGTGCATAGAATTGCTTGGAAAATTCAGGTCGAAAAATTATCACCCCATAGCATTTTAGCAGTCACGTTTACCAATAAAGCCGCCTTGGAAATGCGGGGGCGAATTGAAACATTGCTACAAATATCGGCGAGTTCAATGTGGGTAGGAACGTTTCATGGGATTGCGCATCGCTTATTGCGCCGTCATGCAACGCAAGCAAACCTGCCTGAAACATTCCAAGTGATGGATTCTGACGACCAATTGCGGGTGATTAAACGGTTATTAAAAGCATTGGAAGTGGATGAAAAAAAATGGTCGCCTCGGCAAGTGCAAAGTTTTATTAATAGCCAAAAAGAAGAAGGCTTACGCGCCAAGCAGCTTGCCGATAATGGCGATTTTTATCAAAAAAATATGTTGCGGTTTTATCGAGATTATGAAGAAATTTGTCATCGCTCAGGTTTGGTGGATTTTTCTGAACTGTTACTGCGTGTTTATGAATTACTGCGTGACAATGCCGATTTACTTGCGCATTATCAAACCCGATTTCGCCAAGTTCATGTGGATGAATTTCAAGATACCAATACTATTCAATATGCGTGGCTGCGTTTATTAACCGATGGCAAAGATAATTTATTTGTGGTGGGAGATGATGACCAGTCTATTTATGGCTGGCGCGGGGCAAAAGTTGAGAATATTCAACGATTTCAAAAGCATTATCCACAGCATCAGGTGATTAAATTAGAGCAGAATTATCGCTCAACAGGGCATATTCTCAACGCCGCTAATGATTTGATTGCGCATAATGAACAGCGGATGGGCAAACAACTTTGGACAAACAGTGGGCAAGGTGAACTTATTTCCCTGTACACCGCATTTAATGAGCAGGATGAGGCGTATTTTGTCGTTGAACAGATTAAAAAATGGCGCGAAGAAGGGGATTTAAAACAGGATGTGGCGATTTTATACCGTTCCAATGCCCAATCGCGTCTGTTTGAAGAGCGGTTAATGAGTGCTGGGATTGCTTATCGCGTGTATGGCGGATTGCGCTTTTTTGAACGAGCAGAAATTAAAAATACCTTGGCGTATTTACGTTTAATGCTAAATCAGCACGATGACCCTTCATTTGAACGAGTAATTAATTTTCCAACGCGTGGCATCGGTTTAAAAACATTAGATGAGATTCGTCTATTAGCTCGCACCCAGCAGCAGTCGTTGTGGCGTTCGGCTATTGCTTTATTGCAGCAAAATAGCCTGTCAGCGCGAGCGGAAAATGCCTTAAAGAGCTTTTTAGTGCTGATTAAAAGTTTAGCCGATACCGCAGAACCGTTGCCGCTGCATGAAAAAGTTAAATTGGTCATTGAGCATAGCGGTTTATTGGCGTTGTATAAAAAAGAAACAGATAATCAAGGGGAAGCGCGGGTTGAAAATTTAGAAGAATTAGTCAATGCAGCGCGTTTGTTTGATTATCCAATGGAGAGTGAAGAAAAATTAAGCGAACTGGCTCTGTTTTTAGCCCACGCTTCGTTAGAAGCAGGTGAAATGCAGGCAGGTGAGGGCGAAAATTATGTGCAGTTAATGACACTGCATACGTCAAAAGGGCTAGAATTTAAAAAAGTGTTCTTGGTTGGATTGGAAGAGGGGTTATTTCCTTCAGAGCAGTCGCTTTATAATCCAGAACGCTTGGAAGAAGAACGCCGGTTGTGTTATGTTGGGGTTACTCGCGCTATGCAACAGTTGTTTATCAGTCACGCCGAATCACGGCGTTTATACGGACAAGAAAATTATCCGCAACCCTCGCGTTTTTTACGCGAAATTCCCTCTGAATTGATGCAAGATATTAGAATTCGCACCCCCATTACTCGCCCTGCGACAGTTGCTAGAACTAAAGCTGCCGACAGCCTAAAAACCAACACTTATAAAGCTGGGCAGAAGGTCAGCCATACTAAATTTGGGCTTGGTATCGTCCTGCAAACTGAAGGTGAAGGCACACAGGAAAAAATCCAAGTCAACTTTAAAACCGAAGGAATGAAGTGGTTGATG
>JAIFMS010000025.1 GCA_020048335.1 Methylococcaceae bacterium
AACCACTGCAATACTAAGCCAACTAAATACCAGCTATACGTTGCTGGGGTATTCAACATCGAATCATTTTTTGCCTGCACTTCATAATTGAACACTTCTGGCAAACGCGGGTCAACTTGTCCGATTAAATCATCACGCACAATCACTACGGTCACGCCTGCTGGCCCCATATTTTTTTGTGAACCAGCATAAATAATGCCATAACGACTGACATCAATAGTGCGCGATAAAATATTCGACGACATATCACATACCAGCGGCAGCCCATGTGAATCGGGTGTTTCTTGAAACTCCACGCCGTGAATGGTCTCGTTACTGGTGTAATGTAAATAAGCCGCCTCGCTGTCTAAATTCCACGCGCTGGCGGCTGGAATATAAGTGTAATTTTTGTCTTTCGCACTGGCGGAAACGACTACCTCAGCAAAGGCTTTCGCGTCTTTCAAGGCTTTACTCGACCACGCGCCCGTGTCTAAATAGCAAGCTTTGCTTTTGCCGCGCAAAATATTTTGCGGAATAAACGAAAACTGTCCAGTCGCGCCGCCTTGTAAAAACAACACCTTATAATTGGCAGGAATGCCCATTAAATCAATCAAATCCTGTTTCATTTGTTCTGCGATGGACATAAATTCTGCGCCGCGATGACTCATTTCCATCACCGACATCCCCGTACCGCGCCAATCTAGCATTTCCGCTTGCGCTTGTTGCAACACCGATTCGGGTAACATAGATGGCCCTGCGCTAAAATTAAATACTCTACTCATTATTTTCTCCCTTGGATTGTATAGAATGACGCAATTAATAGGTGAGTCATTCTAAGTTTGATTGTCTTTGTAAAGCCTTGAAGCTTGCTGTTGAGTTGTTTTTTAGCCGAATATAATAGCACGGGACTTGGCATTTAAGGTTTATCACACAACTGAATGCTCTAGGCGAAAAACAAATTTGCCTCTACCCTATTGACTTTCAAAGTGGGCAAGTTGGTTTGCCGCGCTGAAAGTTTTTGCTGATCCTTATCAGTGTTTATTTTACTTTTAACACCCCGTTTTTTATGAACAGCACAGAAAGCTTTGTCAGTTGGTTTAGAAATTCATCACCTTATATTCATGCCCACCGCAATCGGACGTTTGTGATTTTTTTTGGCGGAGAAGCGGTATTTGCCGAGTTTGACTCGCTCATTCACGATTTTGCCCTATTGAAAAGTTTGGGCATTCGCTTAGTGTTAGTTCATGGCATTCGCCCCCAAATTGACGCAACACTGGTGCAAAAAAATTTAACCTCCACCTTTAAAAACAATTGTCGGATTACCGATAAAGCCACGTTGCAATGTGTGAAAGAAGCGGCTGGCATTATGCGGGTAGAAATTGAAGCTTTGCTATCAATGGGCTTAACCAATTCCCCGATGGCAGGGGCGAAAATTAAAGTCGCCTCGGGTAATTTTGTTACCGCCAAGCCGTTGGGTGTAATTGATGGCGTGGATTTTTGTTATACAGGGGTGGTCAGGCGTGTTGATTATGCCGCGATTCATCAGCAGCTTGACCAACAAAATGTGGTGTTGATTTCACCGTTAGGTTATTCCCCCAGTGGTGAAATCTTTAATTTAGTCGCCGAAGAGGTTGCAACAGAGGTGGCGATTGCTTTGCAAGCTGAAAAGCTGATTTTATTATCGGAACAACCTTGTATTAATCCTGAGAGTAATCAAGCAGTTGCACAAATGACTTCTAGCGAGGCAAAAGCATTTTTGCAACGTTATCCTCAATTAGAGATTTCCTGTATCAGAACCTTAATGGCGGCGATTCAAAGCTGTGAGCGGGGGGTTCAGCGCGTCCATTTATTAAATCGCCACCAAGAAGGTGCATTATTACTGGAGCTTTTTACCCGTGATGGGATAGGGACGTTAATCAGCTCGGCAGCTTTTGAAACCTTGCGCCCTGCGAATTTAAATGATATTGGCGGCATTTTGGAGTTAATAAAACCGTTAGAGCAGTTAGGCACGTTAGCCAAACGCTCCCGCGAAAAATTGGAAATGGAAATTAACGATTACATTGTGATTGAACGGGATGGTTTAATTATCGGTTGTACTGCCTTTCATGTGTTAAATACCACCACTGCGATTATGGCGTGTTTAGCCGTGCATTCGGATTATCAAAAAGCCGCGCGAGGACAGCGATTATTTGATGATTTAATTCAAAAAGCACGGCAACAAGGTTTGCAAACCTTAGTTGTGTTGACTACGCAAACCAGCCACTGGTTTATTGAGCGGGGGTTTTTAGCCGCCGACTTGGACAATTTGCCTGAGAACATCAAAAGTTATTACAATCCAGAACGCAATTCCAAAGTGCTTTATAAACCGTTGTCGTGATAAAGTTGCCTGATGCCCTCCTTTTTTAAAGGAGGGTTTCAAATTACATTGTATAAGTTGATCTATCCAGTTCTAACGCGCCTGCCAAATAGGTTTCAATTTTATTTTTGGCTTTGCCACCGTCTTTATCACTAAATTGAATCCCAATTCCTGCCACCCGATTGGCATCCGAGCCTTCGGGGGTTTTCCAAATTACCGTGCCTGCAATGGGCAGTTTTTCAGCTTCATCCATCAGCGTCAACAGCAATAATACCTCTTCTCCCATTTTATACATTCGCTTGGTGGGAATAAACAAGCCACCATTTTTAACAAACGACATATAGGATTTATACAATGTTTTTTTATCTTTAATCGCCAAATTCGCAATCCCTTGACTGCGGGGTGCGCCAGCACTTGGTTCTGCTTCTGCCATTTTTAACTCCTTTTGTTCAGGTTAAGCCAAGCAATTAGTAATTCTTCTAACAGTAATTGCTTATTAATTTGGGTGTCTACTTTCTGCATTCGCTCTACTAAGCTATCGTAAAAGCGATACATTTGCTGTAGGTTGAGTTGTTTTGCCCGTTCTTGCAACGGCTGTTTTAAATCAACATGATACAAACTCGCGCTATCTGCACTATAGCGGCATTTAATCATGTCGGTTATCCAACTGATTTGCCAAAACAGCACTAATTTAACATCCAGTTTGTACCATTGTTCAGCGAGGCTAATCGGATTTAACTGTCCCGCACCGACTTTTAACCAATCATCAAAACACTGTAAGCGCGTTGCTATCAAGGTTTCACTGACATATTGCTGGGCTAACAAGGGCGCACCTTGTGCCAAACTTAACAGCACGTCCAAATGCTCGGTGATGCCTTGGCTTTTTAGCCATTCCCTTGCCACCGCTGCCGTTGGTGTTGGCACCAGCAGTTTTTGACAGCGGCTGCGAATGGTGGCGGGCAGTTGCTGTGGTTTTTCACTCAATAATACAATGCAGGTGCGCTCATTGGGTTCTTCTAAACATTTTAAAAAACTATTGGCGGCGGCATTATTCAATTGGTCAGCAGGTTGAATTAATACCACCCGATACGAATCAAACTGGGGTTTTAAGGTCAGTTTGGTGATTAAGCCCCGAATAGCATCAATCCCGATAATTTTTTTATCTTCTTCAGGCGAAATGGGCATGAAATCAGGGTGCGTGCCAGCTTTAAATAACGTGCAACTGCTGCACGTTTGACACGCCAAGCCAGTTTTCAAGCGATGGGTACACAGCAAGGTTTGGGACAATTGCAACGCCAATTGATATTTTCCCAGCCCTTTTGCGCCGCTAATCAGCAAGGCTTGCGGAATCCGTTGCTGGTGCAGATAACGATTCAGCACCAGCCAGTTTTGCTCCTGCCACGGTAAAATGGGATTAAGCATCGGCTAAAACAGCGGTTAAAGCAGCAATAAACAGCTGATTTTCATGCGCCATGCCAATGCTGATGCGCAAATGCTGTGGCATTTCATAATTTGCTATAGGTCGCACAATCACGCCTTTTTGCAGTAACGCTTGATAAACAGGCAGCGCGGAGCGATTTAAATCGACTGACACAAAATTACCCGCTGACGGAATCCATGCTAAACCTAATTGTTCAAAGGCGGCGGTTAATTGCGCCATTCCGCTGTTATTTAAGGCAATGGTTTGTTGTAAATAATCTTTGTCTTGCAAGGCGGCTTCTGCCGCGACTAAGGCTAAACTATTGTTATTAAAGGGTTGGCGCACCCGATTTAATAAATCCGCCAGCGTGGGGTGACAAATGCTATAGCCCACCCGCAAGCCTGCTAACCCGTAAGCTTTAGAAAAGGTGCGGGTAATAATCAGGTTTTCAAACTCGCTTAACCAATTGACCGCATTTTCTTCAGCGTGACTGTATTCAAAATACGCTTCATCCAACACGCACAACACAGTTTTGGGTAACGAGTGTAAGAACGCTTTTAAAGTGGTTGCTGCTAACACCGTGCCAGTGGGATTATTGGGATTGGCAATAAACACTAGCCGGGTTTTTTCATCCACTGCGTTACGCATGGCGATTAAATCATGCCCATAATTTAGCGCGGCAACAACGTGAGCGGTTGCGCCCACCGCTTGTGTGACTAAAGGATAGACCGCAAAAGCGTGTTGTGAAAACACCACGTTTACATCTGGGCTTAAAAAGGTGCGTGCCAGCAATTCTAAAATTTCATTCGAGCCATTGCCTAAGGTTAATTGATTAGGTGCGACGTTTAAATGCGCGGCTAAGGCGGCTTTTAAGGCAAAACCACTGCCATCAGGATAGCGCGTCAATTCAGGTAAAGCGGCTGTTATCGCGGCAGTGACTTTGGGACTTGTGCCTAAGGAATTTTCATTGGAAGCCAATTTGATAATATTGGTTAATCCCAATTCCCGTTGCAATTCCTCCATGGGTTTACCAGGAATGTATGGAATAAGTTGTTGTACCCCTGTCAGGGCAAGGTTAAATAAGCAATCAGAATCAGACATAAATAATGTTTAAATTAAAGGTAAAGGATAAAGTTTAAATCCCCCTAGCCCCCTTTAAAAAGGGGGGATTGAGGGATTTTTTAATCGCTGTGCAGTTGTTCAACTAAAATACCATCACCCCGCATAATCGGTTGCGTTTGTTCAGCTTCCATTGGCATCGGTAGGGGTTGCTGGGTATCTTGCACAAAAGCTGTGCCATTAAACCAGTGTCCTTGAACGGTGATGGTTTTGCCCACATAAGTGAGCAACTTTTTAGCAGGAAATGCCGCCGTGGGCTGAATCGGTGTGTCACCTAGCATAAAATTATGCCCATACCACGCTTGGGGCGATTGTACGGTTTCAGTAAAATACATTAATACGCCATGAGCGGTTCTGTTTTCAGCGGGGGCGGCAACAAGCGATGAGGCTGTCAGTAAAGACACAAGTAAAGCTAACAATTTCATAGTGCATACCCATCACTGTTTTTTTCTACCCAACGACTTTTTTCTGCACTAAGCTGTTCTTTTTTCCAAAACGGAGCTTTGCTTTTTAAGCCTTCGATAATATGCCGACACGCATCAAACGCATCGCCGCGTTGGGCTGTCCAAACTGCAACTAATACAATCGGTTGTTGTGGAAAAACAGTGCCGACTTTATGAACAATTAACACATCCATCACCGCCCATTGGGTAGTGGCTTCGGCAACAATAAGCCCTAATTGTTTTTCGGTCATGCCTGAATAATGTTCCAATAACATACTCTGTACGGTTTCGCCTTCATTAAAATCGCGCATGGTGCCAACAAATACGTTGGTTGCGCCAAATTTGCCATTTAACGCAAGTCTGTTTTGATAATGCTGCAACGATTGCCAAGGGTCAAAATCGTGAGTGACTATTTCAATGTGCATCCTTTAGCCTCCAGTGACGGGTGGAAAAAACGCCACTTCATCCCCGTCTTTGACGTGGGCGTGTATATCGGTGTAAGTCATATTGACGGCAACCAAGGTATTGGGTGGAATAATACGATGGGGATTGGCGGTATGCCATACACCGCTGACGGTTGCAATCCCGGTTGCGTCTATTTCAGCACTGCCATGCCCCAGGATTTCTTTTAAACTTGCAAAGTAGTGAATTTTTATCGACATGATTTTAAACCGATAGCGGTGAAAAAAAGGATAATAGCGCATTATTTTAAGTGACACGGAAAAATTATGACACAATCAACCGATGGCTTAACCCATTTTAATGCAGCTGGTGAGGCACAAATGGTCGATGTCAGCGACAAGGCAAGCACAGCGCGGGTTGCCATCACCGAAGGTTTTATTACGATGCAGCCTGCAACGTTGGCGTTAATTATGGCAGGTGGGCATAAAAAAGGTGATGTGTTAGGCATTGCGCGACTTGCAGGGATTATGGCGGCAAAAAAAACCGCTGAGTTAATTCCCCTTTGTCATCCTTTGCCATTAACCGCCATTGAAATTGAATTGACCGCGCAACCTGAAAAAAATGCGGTGTATTGTCAGGTAAAGGTTAAAACAACAGGGCAAACGGGGGTGGAAATTGAAGCGTTGTGTGCCACGCAAATTGCCTTATTAACGGTTTATGATATGTGTAAAGCGGTTGACCGGGGCATGGAAATTCACGCGGTGCGATTGTTGGAAAAAGCAGGTGGCGCATCAGGGCATTGGCAACGCTAATAAAATCCCGCTAGCCCATAGCTATCCACACAAGTTAGCTATGGGTTCGGGTGGATTTCAAAATAAAGATACCTGATAACTTATCTATCGCAGATTCAATTCATAAGGGCAACAACGCAACTATTCGCACCGTTTCCACTGACACCGTACAAACCCGCATTAATAAATCAATCACCTGTTCTTTATAATCTGCAAAACGATAAGTATTAAACTGTTCAGCAATGGTGGCATCTTTCGGCTTTTTTTCTTTGTACTGGTCTAAAATCCACTCTAACGCGCTACGGTTGCCTAGTTTGTAATCCCACGCAGCGGCTGGAACTTCGCTTAACGTGGTGTTGTCATCAATCAAAATTAAGCCCTGTTCTTTATCCGCTTTCAGTTTGACTTTAGGGATTTTTCTAATCTTTAAATCCTGTCTTTTCAAAGGATAGGGTTCAGCCGTTTCATAATTTAAATGCAAATCCATTAATTGCTTGCCATACTCAGCCCATTGGCTAAAGTTTTCATAAAACGGTATGCGTGGGAAGTCGCGTTTTAAATTGAGTTCGTATTTTTCGCGATATTGTGGATTGTGCAATACTGCATAAACATAGTGAAAGATGTCCGGTTTGCTAAGTGTTTCTATTGTAGGATATTGATTTTTGAATTGGATTAATGCCCAGTCGGTTATATTATCAACTTTTATATTTATACCATTTTCATTTATTTCATAACGACAAAACGGAATACAAACAACTGGCGAATTTACATATATATTTAAATCTACAATATATTTTGAGCTAAGATGTGAAAAATCGCCTCTTGCACTATTACTAAAAAAAATAACCTTATTATTGCTATTTTCTTGAGTGAAAATATTATTAAACTCGCCCTTTATGTCAATAGGTGTATATCCATAATAAATATTACTTTTTACAAAAGGTCTATAAAGGCAGTCTTTTATATCATTTTTATCAAACTTTCCTTTTTTATATTTTCTTAATTTGTCCCTTTTTAACATCTTACTCCATTTTATCAAATTCCTTTCATGTAGAAAACTATCTACAACAGGATTAGATTCGTCTTTAATGTCTACATAAGAGCTTTCTTTTTTCCATTTTTTCCATCGAATCACTTCATTATTATATTCTTTAAAGAAAAATTGCATTTTCTTAGTTAAATTCACTTTTGAAAAATCATAAACCCACTCATCCCGATTAGTTGACACCCCATTAGAATACAAACTAAAAATAGCATTTTGATTTTTTCCTAATTTAACATCCTTACTGCACACCGGAATTAAACTATTAAAATCATTATCTGTTTGATTAATCCAATTACCTTTTTCATCAGGGATAACTCTATCAAACTCTGATTCTAAATTTTCAAAAGTTGAATATTTTAATACTCTTAATTTATCTTCTCTACTCTCGCAATTAGGAAAACAATAATAAAATAATTTGGATTTTTTGATAGGATTATTATTCGTTTTAACTAAAAACAACAAAGCAACACCGATTGTAATCCCAAAAACATTGTCATTGTTGTCTGTGTTTTTACGCATATCACCACCTAAATTGATGACGTAAATAAAATCAAATTCTCTAGCAACACATTTTCTAAAGCCATCAAAAGTTTTGCTCTCAATGAATGAATTGTTAGTGACAAAAGAAATAATTCCTTGTTCTTCACTGATTCTATCCGAAGCCCATCGGTAAAAACGTGCATAAGGGTCATAAAGTTTTG
>JAIFMS010000071.1 GCA_020048335.1 Methylococcaceae bacterium
TTCTACAATACTGATGGTTCTGAAAATAAAGATATTCGGGTGTTAAGTGCCAATCCGATTCTGTATAACAAAACCAATACAACAACCAATCAAGGCTGGTTTATTAATTTGAATCTTGCCAGCGGTGAGCGCGTTATTGTGGATGCTGATTTGCGGATTATAGATAGCTCAAATATTGAAAACAATGACATGATATTTTTTAATACTTGGATTCCTGAAGCACAAGAATGTAGTGCAGGGGGTTATGGGCAGTTAATGTCAGTCAACATGACCGATGGTAGCAATCCTAAAAAAGCGGCGTTTGATTTAAGCAAAGATGGGGTTGTTAATGACGCGGATTTAGTTTCTGTCAATGGGGTGCTGATGGCAGCCAGTGGACGAAAATTTACCAATGGTCTACCTTCCTCCTCGACTATTTTTAATGACACCCAGTACACCCCTGGAACAGAGGGGGGAACAAAACTTGATCCAACCGCTGTCCGCGCCGGCCCTCCGATGCGGCGGATTTCATGGCAAGAATTGCGTAATAATTAACTAAATCCCCCCCTTTCAAAAAAGGGGGTTTATCAAAAGCGAGTCTATTTTATGAAACAAAAACAACAGACAGGTTTTACCATTATCGAGTTGATGATAGTGGTTGCTTTAATCGGTATTATTGCCACCATTGCTTATCCCAGTTACCAAGAAGGGATTAAAAAATCTCGCCGAGCCGATGCTAAAGGCGCATTAACAGGCTTTGCCAATGCGATGGAGCGACGTTTTACGGTGTCAAACAATTATTGTGATAGCGGTGGACTAGGCGGAACAGCGGTCAGTAATTGTGGTGGCTCTATGCAAGATACTGGCTCGCCCACTATTTATGCAACCAGCAGTCCAGTAGACAGTCGGACTGAAGTTTATTATGAATTAACGATTAATGACGTAACCGTCAAACCCGCAGGCTATACGCTGTATGCCAAACCTGTGAATGCGCAAGCCACTGACAAATGTGGCACATTGACTTTGACCAATACAGGGCTGCGCGATCTTAAAGATGCTCAATCAGGTGTTACCAAAGAAGAATGTTGGTAATATAAAAATCCCCCTTTAAAAAAGGGGGATGATTTTAACCATTTGATTTATAATACAATTTTTGAAAATAACGGTCATTTTATCGCGTCCCAAATACCACAATGGTTTTACCGTGCGCGGTAATCAAACTTTTTTCTTCCAATTCTTTTAATACCCGCCCAACCACTTCTCTGGAGCAGCCCACAATCCGCGCAATTTCTTGCCGACTGATATAAAGCTGCATTCCATCAGGGTGCGTAATCGCATCGGGTTCTTTACACAAATCCAGCAAGGTTCTGGCAATCCGCCCCTTTGTATCCATAAACGCCAAGTCGCGAAAATTACGGCTGGTCATCAACAACCGTTTTGCCATTTGCTCACCAATCATAAATAAAATATCGGTGGCATAATCAGGCAATTCGCGTTTCAACGCAGTTCTAATCCGTTCATGGGTTATTTCAGCAATTTTACAATCACAGCGGGTGCGCACATTCACCTGGCGCGGGTCTTTGCCGTTAAAAACACCCAACTCACCGATAAAATCGCCTTTGTTTAAATACGCTAAAATCAACTCTTTACCATCTATTTCGTCTTCGGCATCAACGACCACCGACCCCTCTACAATATAAAAGAGGGTTTCATTGATTTGTCCTGCGTGAATCAAAACCGCCTTAGCAGGATAGGTTTTGATGTGGCATAAGCGCAAAAAGTGGGCAAGAGCCTCTTGACGAATGGTGTCTTTATTGTAATTAACATTAATAATCGCCATCTTGGTCTATCATCCTCTAAAATAGTGTCGTACAAATAGGCTGTGATTATGTCAAAAAATAAGGTTTTTTTATACTATTCAATCTGATTGTATTGTTTTAACAAGCTAACAGCCAAAATTTAACAGATGCGCTGGGCGGGAAATTGACAACAAAAACAACTCCCTTGACCTAGTTCACTATCAATTTTCAACTGCCCTTCATGGCGCATTAAAACGTGTTTGACAATGGCTAATCCCAGTCCTGTGCCACTTAATTTACGGCTACGCTTGACATCCACCCGATAAAATCGCTCTGTGACACGCGGTATATCGACTGCGGCAATCCCCTCCCCTTTATCTTCAACCGACATACACACTTTACCCGCATCGTCATACCAACGCACTTTCACCAAGGTTTCTTCTGCTGAATATTTTAAGGCGTTCACCACTAAATTGGTAAAAGCACTGCGTAACTCTTGCTCATTACCTTTGATTTTTTTATCTGTTTCCAAATGCAGAACAATCCGTTGACTAACGCTGGCTAAATACTCCCCTTCTTGGCAAATTTGAATCAGTAACTGTCCCACATCCACACAATCGGCTTTTTTTTGTTGCGTTTCCAGCCGCGTTAATAATAACAAATCATCCACTAAATGCTGCATTCGGTCGGTTTGCTGCCACATTTGTTCAAATGAGGTTCTAAATAGCGGGGATAAATCATTTTCAAAATCGGTTAAGGTTTCTAAATACCCTTTCAACACCGTCAGTGGGGTGCGCAACTCATGCGAAACATTGGCAACAAAATCTTTGCGCATCCGTTCCATTTTTTTCAATTGCGTCACATCATGTGCTAACAGCAAACGTAATCCTTGGCCGTAAGTCACCACTTTGATTTCTAACACCATCGCATGATTCACAGGTGACAAAATCACCAATTGTTTACTGTAATCGCGGGATTTTAAAAATTGATTGAACTCAGGAAAACGCACTAAATTGGGAATTCGTTGACCTTTATCTGATTTTTTCAAACCAAATACTTGGCGAGCGGCAGAGTTAGACCATTCAATTTCATCGTCTAATCCCAAGACCACCGCCGCGTCGGGCAAGGCTTCGGTTGATTTACGAAATTGCTCAATTCGATAGGCTAATTCTCTTTTGCGCTTTTTTTCACGTTTTTTCAAGCGCGACAAATGGTAGTAAATCTCTTCCCAAATGCCATTGGCAGTAGGCGGTTTTCCCGTTGCGCCTCTGCGCAGCCATGCCTCCAAGCGATTGACAAACCGAACTTGCCGAATCCATAGCCCTGTGACAACCAGCAAGCACATCGGTAAAAATAAACCAATAAAGGTTGATAAAATGGCAGCAACCATAAACCAAACAACTGCCGAAACCAATTCTTGTTTCCAAACAGCAAACATCTTAGTCTTGTTGTGGTGAAAAACGATACCCAAAACCGCGCACTGTTTGAACTAAATTTTCGCGGGCGTGTTCGGTGAGAATTTTGCGTAATCGCCGAATATGGACATCCACCGTGCGCTCTTCGATATAGACACTGCGTCCCCAAACTTGGTCCAATAATTGTGTGCGACTATAAACCTTATCAGGGTGCGTCATAAAAAACTGCATTAGCCTAAACTCAGTCGGACTGACATCCAGCGGTTTATTTGCAATCATTAAACTGTGTTGTTCCGTGTCTAACACTAAATCACCCGAAACAATCAACGTTGAGCCATTCATCTTTCCACTCCGGCGCAGCACCGCTTTAATTCGCGCAATCAACTCTTTGGGGGAAAAAGGTTTGGTCACATAGTCATCAGCACCACAATCTAAGCCATTGACTTTGTCTTCTTCTTCACCCCGCGCAGTGAGCAAAATAATCGGTAGCGTCTTGCAGCTTTCATCTTTTTTCAAGCGACGCGCCCATTCTACGCCGCTCATACCGGGTAGCATCCAGTCTAATAAAATCAAATCAGGAAAATCATCCGCCAAGGCTTTTTGTGCTTCTTCGGCACTACTAACTGCCACGACTTGAAAACCGACCTGTTCGAGTATTATAACCAGCATTTCCCGAATGGCATCTTCATCTTCAACGATTAGCACGGTATATTTAGACATTTTTTCACTCAACAACATTAATGAACCATTCTAACAAGGCAAAGATGACCGTTTTGTGACAACCTTTAAAACCCTGTTGTTTAATTGCCGATTTAGAAAGGCAACACAATATCGGGCTTTATTTTCAACATCACCACCTTGAACTGTTGTTGAATTTTTTGCAAAGCCTCCTGTGTATCGGCTTCAAAGCGCATCATCAAATACGGGGTGGTATTAGACGCTCTGACCAATCCCCATCCATCAGGAAATTCAACCCGCAATCCATCAAGCATCACTAAAGTCGCCTCAGGAAAAGTCGCTTTTGCTATTAATTCTGTCATAAAGGTAGTATTTTGCCCCTCTTCCAACCGAATCAATAACTCAGGGGTGTTAATACTATCGGGCAAATCGGCAAAAACTTCACTGCTAGAACGGGCATCGTTAGCCAATATTTCCAATAACCGCGCCGCAGAATACAGTGCATCATCAAAACCAAACCATCTATCATTAAAAAAGATATGACCTGACATTTCGCCTGCTAAGATAGCTACGGATTCTTTTATTTTGGCTTTCATAAAAGAATGCCCTGTTTTCCACATCACAGGTCGCCCACCACATTTTTTAATAAATGCTGGCAATAAACGGGAGCATTTCACATCATAAATCACTTCCGAACCTGGTTTAATAGAAAGAACTTGCTTGGCATACAACATCATTTGCCTGTCTGCCCAAATAATTTTGCCTTTATTATCTACCACTCCAAGCCTGTCGCCATCACCATCCAATGCAATTCCGATATCAGCTCCCTGTTCACACACCGTCGCACTTAATTCTTTAAAATTATCAGGATGCGTCGGTTCAAAATGATGCCGCAATGTTTCTTTTACTTCACAAAATAACGGAATCACCTCACAGCCTAATTCTTTAAACAAAGCAGGTGCTAATTCCCCTGCCACGCCGTTACTGCAATCTATCACCACTTTCAGCGGGCGGCTTATCCGCACATCTTCACAAATAGTACCAATATATTCTTCTGTATAGGCATTGTTATGCTCAATTTCCCCCATCGTTGCGGTGACAAAATCATCTTCTTCAATCCGCTGTTTTAGCAATTGCAATTTTTCACCACACCAAGTTTCTCCATTAATCAAAACTTTCAAGCCATTGTATTCAGGTCGATTATGACCCCCTGTTAGCATCACACCGCTACGCCCTTCAATATGGTGTGCAACAAAATACAGCATCGGTGTAGGTACTTTGCCTAAATCCAACACTTTACACCCTGTTGAAGCCAATCCCTTTGTTAATCCATCAAGTAAATCGGTACTTGAGGCACGACTATCTCGCGCTACAACAATTGTTTTAACGCCCGCCTCACTTGCTTCACTACCAATTGCCAAACCTAAGTCATACACAGTTTCTTTTGACAAAGCTTTCCCAACCACTCCACGAATGTCATAGGCTTTAAAAATAGTTTCTTTAACGGTTTGAGGTTTTGCCGCAGTCGCGGTAGAAGAGGAAATAACAGCGGGGGATTTTGCCTTAACAACAACCAGTTTTTTGGGTTCAGGTTTAACTTTAGGCTTAGGCGGCTCTTGCGTTACTTTTTTTTTTTAAAGGAGCTAGCAAAGGACTTTTTATTGGCAATAGAAGACTGTGCCGCTAAATCCAACATATCTCTGTCTTCAAGTTTGACCTGCCCTTGATTTTCTAAACTTCGACTTTGTTTGTTATCTAAGATACGTTTAAATTGTGCTAAGGTTGAAATAATAATTTGCATCTCCGTCAAACTCACTTGATAACCGCCCAACTCTTTGCCTGTCATCAAATCTTTCACCGCTTCTAACACTTTATTCTGGTCTTTTTTCAGCAATACAGTCATTTGCCAATAACCATAAAATAACGCACCTGTCATTAAAAGTGCAAAAAAAACCACAACGCCGATGATAATACTAATATCGGCAAAATCACGCGCCCCCGTTGACCAATAAGAGATTTTCCAAGGAATATTCAAGGTACTTATTTGTTGCGGCGAGTTATTTTTTAACGCCTTATCGCCACCCGATTCTAAAACAACATTTTCTTGGCTAATTTCAATAAAACTGTCCTTAATTAAAGCACTATTTAGCGTTCCTTTAATAAAATCAAACTTCAAGCTTGCCAAAACCACCCCAATAACCTCGCCGTCTTTTTTAATCGGCGCGGTGATGGCAAGGTGTCTATTTTCCCCTTCCCCCTGAATAATGGCAGGTTGTTTCGCGGTTAAGGTTTTTTTCACCATATACAAATCAGCATACCCCATATTCGGTACTGTCGTTTCATCAATGGCATTCACATTAGCAGGCAATAGCCGTATTTTTAACGCATTGGGAATCACTTTCTGTACTTTATTACTGATTTTTTCCATCCAAGCAGGGTCTGCACTTTCAATCGCTAATATCACCTCGTCATCTGTTGCAAGTTGTTCAACTGACTGCTCAAGTAATGCCATTTGTGTAGAAACACCATAGGCAATCCCTGTTGCCAAATCGGTTGCGGCCTGTTGTTTTGCTTTATCCAAGGTCGATTGTGACAAACCTAATACACCCACCCCCGTAAAAACGACCATGGCGATTGCAAAAATAGCTAATAGACTAAAAATCCCCCTCATCTTAATTCACCTTTCCTCTATTTAAGAGCGACCCGTATGTCCAAAGCCGCCTACACCTCTTACACTTTGATTAAATACTGTCACACATTCAAACTCAACTTGCACAACAGGGACAAAAACTAACTGGGCAATTCTCTCGCCCACGTCAATGGTAAAACCTGTCTCTGAACGATTCCAAACAGAAACAAACACTTGCCCTTGATAATCTGAATCAATTAATCCAACCAAGTTCCCCAAAACGATACCGTGTTTATGCCCTAAACCAGAACGCGGCAACAAAACAGCGGCTAACTGTGGGTCTTGGATATGAATCGCCAATCCTGTCGGAACTAACAGCGTTTCCCCCGCCTCTAAGCGTTTACTTTCAAGCAAACAGGCGCGTAAATCCAGTCCAGCAGCCCCATCTGTTGCATAATGCGGCAGTGGAATTTGTGTTCCTAACCGTTCATCCAGAATTTTTAGCTGTATTTTTTTCATTCATTCTCTCCATAATCAGTTCAATCAACTGATGAGCCAGTGTTTTTTTATCCGTCATGGCAAGCTTTTTTTCGCCTTCGTGCCAAAAAACGTGTAGCGCGTTTTCATCTTTATCAAAACCGCCTTGTTTTTGCCCCACCCAATTAGCTGCAATTAAATCAATCCCTTTGCGCAATAATTTTCCTTTTGCATACACCTCAAGCTGGTCTGTTTCAGCGGCAAACCCCACCACAAACGGACGCTGTTTTAAGGCAGCAACAGAGGCCAAAATATCTTTGGTTTTTTGCAAGAACAAGGTATTTTCCCCGCCCTCGGTTTTGATTTTTTGCCCTTCCACTTGTACAGGCGTGTAATCTGCAACAGCGGCTGCACCAATATAAATAGCTTGCTGCGGCGCAGCCGATAAAACCGCTTGATACATTTGTTCTGCTGTTTCTACTTCAATTAATAAAACAGCGGCGGGGGCTTTTAATTGCACAGGCCCTGAAACTAAGGTGACAATCGCCCCTGCTTGCAATGCGGCTTCTGCTAAGGCATAGCCCATTTTTCCTGAACTGCGATTAGTTAAAAAACGCACGGGGTCTAAAGGTTCACGGGTAGGGCCTGCGCTAATTAAAACTTTCACCCCTTTTAGCAAGCCTGTTGTCAAATGTTTTTCATCCAGCGGTACGTTTTCAATGACACGCTCAGGACTTTTCAAAAAACCTTGCTGTATTTGTTGCAAAATCACCACAGGCTCTGCCATCCGCCCGATGCCAATTTCACCGCACGCTTGCTCACCTGCTTCGGGAGGAATAATCACCATCCCGTGTTGTTCTAAACGCGCCAGATTTTCTTGCGTCACTGCTTTTTGCCACATACTCTGGTTCATCGCTGGCGCAACATAAATCGGGCAATTGGCGGCTAAACACAGGGTACTGATTAAATCATCGGCTAATCCATAACTTAATTTAGCCATCATATTCGCTGTTGCAGGAGCAACAATAATCACATCAGCCCAGCGAGCTAAATTAATATGCCCCATCGAATTTTCTTGCTGCTCATCCAATAAGCGAGTTTGTACAGGATGCCCTGACAGGGCTTGAAAAGTTAAGGGAGTGATAAATTCACACGCCGATTGAGTCATCACAACACGCACCTGCATGGTTTGCTTGCGTAACAAACGGACTAGCTCTGCGACTTTGTAAGCGGCGATACCGCCACAAACAGCCACTAAAATTTTTTTTGCGTTAATGGTCAGACCCTCCCCCAATCAGATAAGCGAGGTATTATGGCAAGGATGACTAAAATCTTCTATCCTTAAATCCTTAATTCTTGATAAAAGACTCACAATGGCAATTACAGATTGGGCTGTTGCAGACCGCCCCCGCGAAAAATTATTACAACACGGTGCAAAAGCCTTAAGCGATGCAGAATTGCTAGCTATTTTTTTGCGCATTGGCACACGCGGTAAAACAGCGGTGGATTTAGCCCATGATTTATTAGCCGAATTTGGCTCATTACAAGCTTTATTGAATGCCGACCATGCGCGATTTTGTCAATGTCACGGTTTGGGAGATGCAAAATATGCGCAATTACAAGCGGTCTTAGAAATGGCACGCCGGCATTTTTTTGAGGTGATTCAACGGGGCAACGTTTTGTCCAATCCCGACGCAACCCGCGCTTATCTAAGCTCACAATTACGCGGCTACAATTATGAAGTGTTTGCCTGTTTATTTTTAGACAATCAATACCGCATCATTGAATTAGAAGAGTTATTTCGCGGCACACTCAATAGTGCGGCGGTTTATCCGCGTGAAGTGGCACAACGGGCTTTGCACCATCATGCAGCCGCCGTCATTTTTGCACACAATCACCCATCAGGAAATAATGAACCCAGTCTTGCAGACCGACAATTAACCGATAAACTAAAACAGGCTCTGGCATTGTTTGACATTTTGGTGTTAGATCATTTTATTATCGCCGATGGTCGTCCTTTTTCCTTTGCCGAACACGGACTGCTTTAGTTTAGCCCAAGGTAAACCGCATCAAAACCGCCTAACAGCTCAGGCTTTATTTATCACAACCCCCCGCTTTAGAACAAGCAGGCGCGGCAGACGCTGGTTTAGGGGTATTTTCACCTGCCACATTTTTCTTTGCCCCACTTTTAAAATCGGTTTCATACCAACCACCGCCTTTTAAGCGAAAACCTGCCGCAGAAATTTTTTTCTTCAACTCAGGTTGTGTACACGCAGGGCAATGGATTAACGGGCTATCACTGAGTTTTTGTAAGGCTTCGTGTTCATGGCCACACGCTTGGCATTGATATTCATAAATCGGCATTGCAATTCCTTCTAACTTTAAGAGAACAAGAGTTTCTGAACGTAAGGGTAAATTTTAGTTTTTCAATCTTCTGCACTATCATAACCCGCTATTCTATACAAAAGCGTGGCGACTATGACTAAAATAACCCTGACCCAACCCGATGATTGGCACGTTCATGTCAGAAACGGTGCGATGCTGAAAACCGTGATTGCGCATACCGCACGGCAATTTGGACGGGCGATTATCATGCCCAATTTAAAACCGCCTGTCACAACCGTAAAACAAGCCTTAAGCTATCGAAAAGAAATTTTAAACGCACTGCCTGCTGACAGCACCTTTCAGCCGCTGATGACCTTGTATTTAACCAATCAAACCAGCGTTGCAGAGGTGAAACAGGTTGCTGAATCGGCGTTTGTTCATGCGTTTAAATTATACCCCGCTGGCGCGACTACTCATTCTGAAGCGGGTATTTCTACCTTAGTAACGGTTTATCCTATTTTAGAAGCGATGGAAAAATACAACATTCCTTTGTTGATTCATGGCGAAGTTACCGATGAAGTGTGTGATATTTTTGACCGAGAAGCGATTTTTCTTGAAAAAATCTTAACAGGATTAATACAACAATTTCCTGCTTTGCAGATTGTGCTAGAACATATCACCACCAAAGAAGCCGTGCAGTTTGTCGAATCGGCTGCAAAAAATATCGCCGCCACGATTACGCCACAGCACTTGTTATATAACCGAAATGCTTTATTAGTCGGTGGCATTCGTCCCCATCATTATTGCTTGCCTATTTTAAAGCGTGAAAGCCATCGCCTTGCCTTAGTTAAAGCGGCAACAAGTGGCAATCCAAAATTCTTTTTAGGCACAGACAGCGCGCCCCATTTAAGTCATTTAAAAGAAACTGCCTGTGGTTGTGCCGGCTGTTACACTGCACACGCGGCTCTTGAATTGTATGCAGAAGCGTTTGAAAAAGCAGGTGCGTTGGATAAATTGGAGGGCTTTGCCTCTTTTTATGGAGCGGACTTTTATCAATTACCTCGCAACACAAAAACCATCACACTGGAAAAACAAGATTGGTTAGTGCCTGACCATTATGGTGAAAACGACATTTCTGTGACACCACTCAAAGCAAATGAAATGTTAGCGTGGAAAGTAAGCGCGTTTTAAGCAATATGACAAAGTTTGTCACCTTGAGTGACAAAAAGTGTCACTTTTAACTAAAATGACCTGCGCCTTAAAAATAATACACCCGCTCAATTAATTTAAGCATCAAACAATGCAAGAGATAGGCTTGTTTTTGGCGATTCGTTTAAAATTGGCACAGTTCCTGCTTCTATTAATATGTGAATATCTTATATTTAATAACCTGAGGAAACAATCATGAAAGCAATTAAAAAAGGTCAACAAGGTTTTACCTTAATCGAGTTGATGATCGTTGTGGCGATTATCGGTATTTTGGCATCTATCGCGATTCCTGCGTACCAAGATTATATGGTTCGTACAAAATGGGGTAAAGCATTAAGCAATTTGTCTGCAATGAAATTGTCGATTGCAGAATGTTTAAATGACAACGCAGGCAGTACAGCAAACTGTGACACCGTAGGTGCAACTGGTAAATTGGCTAAATACGGTATTACAGCTGAACCAACTGATCCTGAAGTCACTTTCAAATTGCAAACAGCTACCGCAACTATCAAAATGACAGGTGGTTCTGGTTTAGGTGGTTGTGTCATGGATTTAACCCCAACAGTTAGCACAACTGCGGGTAACATTACTTGGCAAGCTTCAGCGGTATCATCTTCTATCGCTAGTGTCACCGTAGCAAAATGTGCTAGTTTTATCAAAGGCGCGAAATAGTCTTTTTTCTATGATCAAAGCCATGTCCAGTTTGGGCATGGCTTTTTTTATTCTGTCCCGCCCGTCATAACATAGCAGTAACTCAGGACACCTGTACCAAGCTCGGTGTCTAAATAACACGCAAAAAACATATCAATTAATTTATCATCCTCTCTAACAGTTTTTTTATAACAAATCGAATGCTTTGTTCTCTAATTTCTGCTCTATCACCAACAAACTGATTTTGATAACATTCCACTTGTTTGGCTGTTTTAATCGCAATAAACACCATCCCCACTGGCTTTTCAATACTGCCTCCTTCAGGGCCTGCAATTCCTGTCACTGAAACCGCAACATCTGCGCCACTTTTTTGCCACGCACCTGTTGCCATTTCTAAAGCCGTTTCTGCACTGACTGCGCCGAATTTTGCTAAGGTTTCAGGATTAACATTCAGCATTTTTATTTTTGATTGATTGCTATAACAAACAAAGCCGCATTCAAACCACGCTGAACACCCCGCTATTTCCGTGATTAATTGGCAAACACCACCGCCCGTACACGATTCTGCAAGGCTCAGTTTTAAGCCTTTTGCCTGACAAACCCGCCCTAAATCACTTGCCAATAAGATTAATTGTTCTTTCATGCTGTTTACTCGCCTTTCTTTCGTTAAAATAAGCAGATGACAACACAATCACCTCCCCTCACATTCCACACGCCGATGATGCAGCAATATTTGCGCATCAAAGCCGCCCATCCTGATACGCTGTTATTTTATCGAATGGGCGATTTTTATGAACTGTTCTTTGACGATGCCAAAAAAGCCGCTCGCTTGCTGGATATTACTTTAACCAGTCGTGGACAAACCGCAGGTGTACCGATTCCGATGGCAGGTGTACCTTATCACGCTGCTGAAAATTATATTGCCAAATTGCTTAAACAAGGTGAATCGGTAGCAATGTGCGAACAAATCGGCGACCCCGCTACGACCAAAGGGCCTGTAGAACGCAAAGTAATGCGTATTATTACCCCTGCCACGGTGACCGATGAAGCCTTATTGGAAGAGCGCAAAGATAATTTATTAGTCAGTGTATTTTTATTTAAACAAACTTATGGCATTGCCAGTTTAGATGTCAGCAGTGGGCGGTTTTTAGTCCAACAAGTTACCACAACCGCACAATTGCTCGATGAAATCGCTCGTTTAAATCCTGCTGAATTATTGGTCAGTGAAGATTGGTATGTCCCTGCCCCACTCAAAGAACGTAGTGGATTATCACGCCGCGCTCCGTGGCATTTTGAATTAGACAGTGCGCGGCAACGGTTATTAAAACAATTTTCAGTGCAAGATTTACAAGGTTTTGGCTGTGAGCAAATGCCCGCTGCCATTTGTGCCGCTGGGTGTTTATTGCATTATTTAAAAGAAACGCAACAAAGTACGCTGCCGCATTTACAAGGCATCAAAGTTGAAAACAGTGCCGATAGCATTGTGTTAGATGCAGCCAGTCGGCGCAATTTAGAATTGGACTATCATCCAACCGGACAACTGGATTACACCTTGTTTGGCGTATTAGACAAATCCATTACCGCTATGGGCAGCCGCTGTTTACGCCGCTGGCTAAATCGTCCGATTCGTGACCATGCCATGTTAAATAATCGCTACCACTGCATCGAAAGTCTCTTACAGCAACAGCACTATCAAGCTTTGCAAGCACTGTTGCGCCAAACAGGAGATATTGAACGAATCAGCGCACGAATTGCCTTAAAATCGGCGCGTCCGCGCGATTTAGTCGTATTGCGGCAAACATTAAGCGTTTTACCTTCATTGCAAGAAGCGTTGTTAAAAAGTGAAAATCCGTATTTGCACTGTTTGGCAGAGGCGTTAATTACACAGCCTGTGTTACTGGATTTATTAACTCGTGCCATTATTGACAATCCGCCCGTGCTAATTCGTGACGGTGGCGTGATTGCACCAGGCTATCACCCTGAGTTGGATGCGTTGCGGGATTTAAGTCAAAATGCTGACCAATTTTTGCTGGATATGGAACAGCGGGAACGCGCAGCAACAGGAATTAACACCTTAAAAGTCAATTACAATCGGGTGCATGGCTATTATATTGGCGTTTCACGACTGCACGCTGAAAAAATCCCAGCCCATTATCACCGCAAACAAACCTTAAAAGGTGAAGAGCGTTATATCACCGCCGAGTTAAAAGCCTTTGAAGACAAAGTGTTAAGTGCGCGGGATAAATCGTTGAGTTTTGAAAAAGCGTTGTATGAGCAGTTATTAACGCAATTGGCAGAATCGCTTACCCCCTTACAACGTTGTGCAACGGCATTAGCAGAAATTGATGTCTTAAGTTTATTTGCTGAACGGGCTGAAACCCTAAATTTATCGCGTCCCACGCTAAGTTTTAAATCTGGATTGTCTATTGAAGCGGGGCGACATATTGTGGTTGAGCAAGTATGTAAAACGCCGTTTGTTGCCAATGATTTAGCCTTATCCAGTCAACGAAAAATGTTGATCATTACAGGGCCGAATATGGGGGGAAAATCAATTTTCATGCGGCAAAGTGCGTTAATTGTTTTAATGGCACATATTGGTTGTTATGTTCCTGCAAAATCAGTCACTTGTGGGGTCATCGACCGAATTTTTACCCGCATCGGCGCGTCAGATGATTTAGCCAGTGGTCGCTCAACGTTTATGGTTGAAATGTCAGAAACGGCAAATATTCTGCACAATGCGACTTCTAATAGCTTGATTTTAATGGATGAAATCGGACGAGGCACTAGCACCTTTGACGGCTTGTCCTTAGCGTGGGCGTGTGCCGAGCATTTAGCCAAAATCACCAAAGCCTACACTTTATTTGCCACTCATTATTTTGAATTAACCCAATTGGTTGAAGAACATAAAACCATTCACAATGTGCATTTAGAAGCGATAGAGCATGGTGAAACGATTATTTTTCTTCATGCGGTCAAAGACGGCGCGGCAAGCCAAAGTTATGGCTTACAGGTCGCTTCTCTTGCGGGTGTGCCGCGCGGGGTCATTGAAAAAGCCAAAGAAAAATTACAGTCTTTAGAGGAACAAGCCTGTTTAGAACAGCAAAATGGCGTGGGCAATACCCAATTGGATATTTTTCTGGCAAAAGAAACCCATCCTATCATGGCATTTTTAGAGCAGCTTGCCCCAGATGAATTAACCCCTAAACAAGCCCTGCAAGTTCTCTATCAGCTTAAAAGTTTACTGTAAACGCCCCACATCCCTTTAATAACCTGAAAAGGGATTCTTGTTTTTTAAAAAAGACAAGGGGAGTTTTTCAACCGCAAGCCTGCTTTGTTGATTATTGTTTATTAATGGGGTTTTAGGCATAATGAGTCAAGTTTAATTGATGGATGGTGTGTTATGAATGAAATGATATATTCAGGTGTCGAGTTAATGTTCACAGGAATGCTGGTGGTGTATTTATTTTTAGCCCTCCTTGTCGTAGCTATTAAGTCAATGGCAGCCATCGTGGCGCGTTATTTTCCCCAGCTTTCGCCTGATTTTATAACCACACAAAAAGAGACTGACCCCCAAATTATCGCGGCAATTAGTGCGGCGATACAGCAATATCGCAACAAATCCCCCAAGTAATGTGATTTAAACAGTTTATGTTTTAATCTACCCACAAGGTAATAAAAAATAGCATGACCCAAAAAGGTCACAGGAGAAAAAGCAATGGTGAAGGCTAACAAACCTTTAGGTATTACCGAAGTCGTCTTGCGTGACGCACATCAATCACTTTTAGCAACCCGTTTACGCATTGAGGATATGCTGCCTATTTGCGAAAAACTAGACCGTGTTGGTTATTGGTCAGTTGAATCATGGGGCGGGGCAACGTTTGATGCCTGTATTCGCTATTTAGGTGAAGACCCTTGGGAAAGATTGCGCTTATTGAAAAAAGCCATGCCTAACACGCGACAACAGATGTTGTTTCGTGGACAAAATATTTTAGGCTACCGGCATTATGCCGATGATGTGGTGGATAAATTTGTGGAACGCTGCGCGATTAATGGCGTGGATGTGTTTCGTATTTTTGATGCCATGAATGATATGCGCAATCTTGAACGCGCGATTAAAGCCGTGCTAAATACCGATGCACACGCGCAAGGCACGATTTCTTATACCACCAGCCCTGTACATACCATTGACAAATGGGTGGAACAAGGGCGAATGCTTGAAGATATGGGGGCGCATTCTATCTGCATCAAAGACATGGCAGGTTTACTCACCCCCTATGAAGCCTTTGAATTAATTTTTGTGTTAAAACACGCGGTTAAAATTCCGATTCATTTACATTGCCATGCCACCACGGGCTTAAGTGTGGGAACACTGATTAAAGCCATTGAAGCGGGGGTGGATAATGTCGATACCTCAATTTCTTCCATGAGCATGACCTATGGTCACAGCCCAACCGAAGCGATTGTGGCAAGTTTAGCGGGGCAAAAACAAGATACTTTCTTGGACTTAGTGTTATTGGAAGAAATTGCCACTTATTTTAGGGAAGTGCGGAAAAAATATGCCGCCTTTGAAGGCAGCATGAAAGGCGTTGATGGACGAATTTTATTAGCGCAAGTCCCAGGCGGAATGCTGACCAATATGGAAAGTCAATTAAAAGAACAGGGGGCAACCGATAAATTTGCGCAAGTTTTAGAGGAAATCCCTAAAGTGCGTCAAGATTTAGGCTTTATCCCGTTAGTAACCCCTACCTCACAAATTGTTGGCACACAAGCCGTATTAAACGTGTTGGCAGGGACACGTTATAAAACCATCACGAAAGAAACTGCCGCGCTATTAAAAGGTGAATACGGGGCAACCCCTGCGCCTGTTGATGCGGCTTTGCAAGCGCGTGTTTTAGAAGGCAAAGAACCAATTACCTGTCGCCCAGCGGATTTGATTGCGCCTGAAATGGATAAATTAATCGCAGAAGTCGCTGAAAAAGCACGCGCTGAGAATGTGACCTTAACAGGTCAAGCCGAAGAAGATGCGTTAATTTATGGTTTATTTGCCCAAGTGGGTTGGAAATTTTTAAGCAATCGGGGCAATTCAGAGGTCTTTGAAGCAACACCTGTTGCTGTTGAAACAAATCTTACACCAACAGCGGCTGTAGCTAATATTACTGCTGCACAATGCGTAGAAAATTATTTGATTAATGTGGATGGTCGCAGTTTTAATGTGTCGGTTGCTCCAGGGATAGGCGGCTTAATAGTTCAGCCTAGCACGACTCAAACCGCTGTTTTACCAGTATCCACAGGCGGGGACGAAGGCGCGGTTATTACTTCCCCGATGGCGGGAAACATTATAAAAGTGCTGGTCAATGTCGGTGATGTCATTGCCAAGGGCGATGTGGTTTTAACCATGGAAGCGATGAAAATGCAAACCGAAGTCCGTTCTAAATTTGCAGGTATCGTCAAAACAATAAATACCAAAGAGGGTGCGGCGGTAACAGTAGGCGCGCCACTGATTAGTTTATAAATTCTTACCCATAACAATAAATAAAAGAGACCTTACCATGGAAAATATCCAGTTACTTTGGCAAAGTACAGGCTTATACAACTTTACCGCAGGGCAAGCTTTCATGATGGTTGTGGGGTTTTTATTGTTGTTTCTCGCAATTAAAAAAGACTTTGAACCTCTATTGCTTTTGCCCATTGGCTTTGGTGCTGTGTTAAGCAATATTCCTGTCGCAGGGATTGCTGAAGAAGGCGGCATTCTTTATTACCTGTATTACGGGATTAAAACAGGCATCTTTCCCTTGCTGATTTTTATGGGCGTGGGTGCAATGACCGATTTTGGCCCGATGTTAGCTAATCCCAAAACCCTCTTTTTAGGCGGTGCGGCACAATTTGGTATTTTTGCCACTTTGCTTGG
Source organism: Methylococcaceae bacterium (assembly GCA_020048335.1). Lineage (GTDB taxonomy): Bacteria > Pseudomonadota > Gammaproteobacteria > Methylococcales > Methylomonadaceae > CAIQWF01. The sequence continues at coordinate 17,071 of JAIFMS010000071.1, forward strand.
CGCATTAGCTTTAAATGCCGTACCTGGGATTCACTTCACTTTAAAAGATGCCGCAGCGATTGCGATTATTGGTGGTGCAGATGGGCCTACTGCAATTTATGTTGCTTCAAAATTAGCACCTGATTTGCTGGGCGCGATTGCCGTTGCCGCTTATTCTTATATGGCATTGGTCCCACTGATTCAGCCACCGATTATGCGAGCATTAACAACGGAAGATGAACGTAAAATTGAAATGCAGCAATTGCGGGATGTCAGCAAAACTGAAAAAATTATTTTTCCCTTGATGATGGTAATTTTAACCGCTTTATTATTGCCCTCAGCCGCGCCTTTAATTGGGATGTTCTGTTTAGGAAATTTAATGAATGCCTGTGGAGTCGTAGAACGCTTAAGCAAAACCGCTCAAAATGAACTGATTAATATCGTCACTATTTTTTTAGGTTTATCCGTCGGTTCAAAATTAAGTGCCGAAGCGTTTTTAAAACTGGAAACCCTAGGGATTTTAGGACTTGGGGCAGTGGCGTTTGCTATCGGCACAGCCTCAGGGGTTTTGATGGCTAAACTGATGAATAAATACAGCAGTACGCCGATTAATCCACTGATTGGTGCTGCGGGCGTTTCCGCTGTACCCATGGCAGCGCGTGTTGCCAATAAAATAGGACTTGAAAGCAATCCGCATAATTTTTTATTGATGCACGCAATGGGCCCTAACGTAGCAGGCGTAATCGGTTCAGCCGTTGCGGCAGGGGTTTTGTTAAGTTTAATCAAATAAACTTTCCAAATGCTGTGTCTTCCCTCCTTTGCTAAAGGAGGGATTGGTAAACGCCAGACAAAAAAAATGCGACTAATTAAGTCGCATTGAGTGTAATCTTTGAGGAAGATATGAAAAAACAAAAAAACGCTTGGCTTATTTAGGAGGAGGCTAAGTGCTAAATGTTGGGTACAGTGTAAACGGTTATTGAAACATTGGGAATGTGGCAAATTGTCACTGAGGCAAAATGTCGCAGTCATAATAAAGATTTATTTTAGTAGGCTCTTTATAATAGCCTAACCAATCAATCATTTTGATCATTATGCTATGAGAAACCACTGTGAATAATCGCGTTAGTCCCTCTTTTTCTATCCAACCTAACTTGCGTATCGCCCAAATTATCCCCGCCTTAACTAATCTAGCGAGCCTGTTTTTGCTTGCAGGCTGTGTCGTAGGCCCTGATTATGTTCCACCAACCGTAGCGACTGTGCCAACTCAATGGCACACGCTTTTAAAGCAGCCCTCCACGACAGTGGGCGATTTAACGCGCTGGTGGACGACTTTTAATGACCCCCAATTATCACAATTAATTACCCAAGCTCTTGCCAATAATTTGGATTTAAAAAAAGCGGCGGCGCGGATTCACGAAGCCCGCGCACAATATGGCATCGCAGAAGCCAGTTATTTTCCGTTTATCAATTCCAGCGGCGGAGTGGGCGAAAATTATAACGGGGTGTCTGACCAGCGCAATGGACGCTATAGCTTAGGTCTGGATGCAACCTGGGAAATTGATTTATTTGGTCGAATTTCTCGTTCTGTGGAAAGTGCGCAAGCCAGTATTGAAGTAACAGAGGCAAATTATCAAGCAGTGCAAGTCAGTTTATTGGGCGATGTGGCTCTCAATTATGTGCAGATGCGCACTTTGCAAACCCGTTTACAGGTTGCAACCGATAATTTGCAATCACAAACTCAGATTTATCAATTCGGAAAATGGCGATGGCAAGCAGGATTAGCAAGCAAATTGGATGCTGAACAAGCCCTTGCCAGTGTGCAGCAATTACAAGCACAACTGCCTGCATTAAAAAATCAAATTGCGCAAAATCAGCATCAATTAGCCATTTTGTTGGGGGTGACACCTGCCAGCTTAAATACCCAACTCAATAACGCACACCCGATTCCCACAGCACGTTTAGCTATCGCTGTCGGTGTACCCGCCGAGGTGTTGCGACAACGCCCCGATATTCAGCAAGCCGAACGAGAACTTGCTGCACAAACAGCCCAAATTGGCGTAGCAACCGCTGCGCTGTATCCTAAATTAGCCCTGAGCGGTTCAATTGGTTTGGAAGCCATTAAAGCCAGTAATTTCTTTACCGCCGCAGGGTTAGTGGACAGTTTACTGGGTCGTTTAACCTTTCCTATTTTTAATGCAGGGGCGATTCGGCAAAACATTCAAGTGCAGACTGCCAAACAAGAACAAGCCTTAGTGCAATACGAAGCAACCGTTTTGACTGCATTAAAAGAAGTGGAGAACGCTCTGATTGGCGTGGCAGAAGAACAGCGACGCTGGCAAGAATTAAACCGCGCCGTACAAACAGCACAACGCGCCGTTATTTTGGCAAAAAATCAGTATCAATCAGGGCTAACCGATTTTCAAAATGTCCTGCAAACTCAACGCACTTTATTGAATTTACAAGACCAACGCGCCAGTAGTGCAGGTCAAGTGAGCAGCTATTTTATTGCTTTGTACAAAGCCTTAGGCGGCGGCTGGCAACCTGTGACTTGAAATTAAACCTCCCCTGCCCTCCTTTACAAAAGGAGGGAGTTCCCCTTTTTAAAGGGTGGCTCAAGGAATTTAAGAATATCCAACAACTTTCAACTACTTACCTACTCTTTAACACATGGACATCAAACACGCTTTAAACACCGTTATTCAACAGCAGGATTTAACCCGCGAACAAATGTGTGAAGTGATGCAGCGCATGATGAGCGGACAAGTCACCGCTGCACAAATGGCAGGTTTTTTGGTGGCATTGCGTTGTAAAGGCGAAAGTATTGAAGAAATTACTGCCGCCGCCCAAGTGATGCGAGAACTTGCTACCCCCGTGACAATTGCTGGCGAACATCTTATTGATACTTGCGGCACGGGGGGCGATGGCGCAAATACTTTTAATATTTCAACCACTTGTGCTTTTGTGGTTGCCGCGGCGGGTGGAAAAGTTGCCAAACACGGCAATCGTTCAGTATCGAGCAAATCAGGCAGTGCCGATGTTTTAGAAGCCGCAGGCGTTAATTTAAATTTAACCGCCGCGCAAGTTGCCAAATGTGTGAATCAAATCGGGGTGGGCTTTTTATTTGCTCCGCATCATCATGGTGCGATGAAACACACAGCCCAAGTACGCAAAGACATGGGAATCCGCACGCTGTTTAATTTATTAGGGCCGCTGTCAAATCCTGCTGCTGCGCCCAATCAACTGCTGGGGGTTTATGCCAAACAATGGCTTGAGCCGCTGGCACAAGTGCTAAAAAATTTAGGCAGTCAGCACGTTTTAGTGGTGTGTGCGCAAGATGGGCTAGATGAAATCAGTATTGCCAGTCCCACCGATATAGCGGAATTGAAAAATGGACAGATTAGCACTTATCATATTACCCCTGAACAATTTGGTTTATCACGCGGTTCATTGGCTGATTTAGCGGTCACAGATGCCGAGTCGAGTTTAACTTTCGTAAAAGCAGTATTACAAAATCAAGCAGGCACGGAGCAAGACATTGTGCTATTAAATGCAGGGGCAGCCATTTATGCGGCAAATTTAACCGCCTCACTTGCCGCTGGAATTGACAAAGCGCGTGAAGTTTTAGCCAATGGACAAGCGTTGGAAAAATTCAATGCCCTTATTGCATTGACGCATAAACTATCCTATTAAGTAGTAAAACAAAAGTTTTGGAATGTAAAACCTAGGTTTTGCTCTCCCTTTAGCAAATAAATATACAAAAACTTTGACTGACTTACTTAAATTGTTTTCTTTTCATCGTACCTTAAACGCTTATGCAAAAAACACTCACACAGCTACTTGATTCAGCCAATCACATTATTCTGGGAAAAGACCTGCATATCCGCCTTGCGTTGTGCTGTTTGTTAGCCAAAGGGCATTTGCTGATTGAGGATATTCCGGGGGTTGGCAAAACCACCCTGTCACACACGTTGGCAAAATTGTTGGGTCTCCAGTATCAACGCATTCAATTTACCAGCGATATTCTGCCCGCTGATATTGTGGGTTCGTCGATTTATGATGTGACTAAACAACAATTTAGCTTTCATCACGGGCCTCTTTTTAAACAAATGATTTTAGCCGATGAAATTAATCGCTCTACCCCAAAAGCACAAAGTGCGTTGTTGGAAGCGATGGAAGAGCAGCAAGTGACGGTGGAAGGCATCACTTATCCGTTGCCTGAACCTTTTTTTGTGATTGCCACGCAAAACCCAAGCCATCAAATCGGCACGTTTCCGTTACCCGAATCGCAGTTAGACCGGTTTTTAATGCGCATTGAATTAGGCTATCCCAATCATCAAGCCGAGCGCGAGTTGCTCAGTGGGCAAAGTCGTCACGCACTGATTGATAAGCTTGAAACACAATTACCGCCAGCGATGTTATTAGCGATGCAAGAAGCCGTGCAAGCGATTCATATTTCCAGCGCGTTATTAGATTATCTACAAGCTTTAATTGATTACAGTCGGCAATCGCCCGAATACAGTTGTGGGCTATCGCCGCGTGCAGGCTTGGCTTTATTAACGGCGGCAAAAGCGTGGGCGTTTATGCAGCACCGTGACAGCGTATTACCCGAAGATGTGCAGGCCGTTTTGCCTTCTGTGGCAGGACACAGGCTGCGAGCTGGCAGTGTTAATTCAGCCGCCATTGTCGCGCCCTTGCTCAATGATGTGGCGATTCCTTAAAAAAATTTCAGGACATAAAAAACATGAAACAACCACTTGCAAACATAGCTTTTTTCCTGCTATGGCTGACTATTGCTGTTCTTGGAGCAGCCGCAATTGCCGCGATTGCCTTAAATCAAGGTGAAACCGTGAATAGTTTTTGGTTTATCACCGCCGCTGTTTGTGTTTACGCCTTAGGTTATCGGTTTTACAGCGCGTTTATTGCCACGCAAGTATTAATGCTGGATGCCACTCGCGCCACGCCTGCGGAACGTTTTAATGATGGACGCGATTTTGTTCCCACCCACAAATGGGTGGTATTTGGACATCATTTTGCCGCGATTGCAGGCCCTGGCCCGTTGATTGGCCCGACTTTAGCGGCACAATTTGGTTATTTACCCGGCACGTTATGGATTTTAATCGGCTCGGTCTTGGGCGGTTGTGTACAGGATTTTGTGATTTTATTTGCCTCGATTCGCCGTGATGGTCGGTCATTAGGGCAAATGGCAAAAGATGAACTGGGCGCGATTGGTGGCACTGCCGCACTGTGTGGGGTCATGATGATTATGATTATCTTGATTGCGGTGCTGGGACTGGTGGTGGTTAATGCCATGAAACACAGTCCGTGGGCAACTTCCACCGTGGCAGCGACCATTCCCATTGCGGTCATCGTGGGCTTTTATATGCGCCATTTACGCCCCGGGCGCGTGTTAGAAGCCACTGCTATCGGGGTTAGTTTGTTGATGCTATCGGTTATCGGGGGCGGTTGGATAGACAGTTCTGCTTCTCTACGCAGTTTGTTCGATTATCAAGCCCCTGAGCTAGCCTTGATGGTGATTGCCTACGGCTTTGCGGCAGCGGTATTGCCTGTTTGGATGTTGCTTGCGCCGCGTGATTATTTATCCACCTTCGTCAAACTTGGCACGATTAGCTTATTAGCGGTTGCCATTATTATTTTACACCCTGAAGTCAAAATGCCCGCCCTCACCCCATTTATTGATGGCACGGGGCCTATTTTTGGCGGCAAACTGTTCCCTTTTGTATTTATCACCATTGCTTGCGGGGCGATTTCAGGGTTTCACGCCCTAATTTCTTCTGGCACAACCCCGAAATTAATCATTAACGAAGCCGATGCGCGGTTTATTGGCTATGGGGCAATGATGATGGAATCGTTTGTTGCGATTATGGCAATGATTGCTGCCACCGTCTTAGACCCTGGGGTATTTTTTGCGATTAACAGTCCCGCAGGCGCGGTGGGAGCAGAAGCCAGCGAAGCGGTGGCAAAAATTACTGGTTGGGGATTTCCTGTAACACTTGAACAAATGGCAAGCCTTGCCAGTGCAATGGGTGAGGATAGCTTATTTGCTCGAACAGGCGGCGCACCCTCCTTAGCTGTTGGGATGGCAAGTCTGTTTGCCAGCGCGTTTGGTTCAGGGCTGCTGTCGGTGTGGTATCACTTTGTGATTATGTTTGAAGCCCTGTTTATTCTCACTACCTTAGATGCCGGCACGCGCGTGGCACGGTTTATGGTGCAAGAAATTTTAGGCAATTTTGTCCCCGCTTTAGGGCGCACCCAATGGTATCCCGCAGTATTATTCAGCTCAGGTTTGGTGGTATGCAGTTGGGGCTATTTTTTATACACAGGCACAATTGACCCACAAGGCGGCATCAATAGTTTGTGGCCATTATTTGGGATTGCCAACCAAATGTTAGCCGCGATTGCGTTGTGTGTCGCGTGTACCATTTTAATTAAAACAGGCAAAGTGAGATTTGTGTGGATTACCGCGTTGCCCTTAGTGTGGCTATTGCTGATTACCAGCGCGGCAGCATGGGAAAAATTGTTTAGTGCTGAATTACAAGTCGGTTTTTTAGCACGGGCGAATGACTTAACAGAGCAGCTTCACGCTGGCACGTTATCCGCTGAAAAAGCGGCAACTGCACCGCAATTGATTTTTAATAGCTATTTAGATGCTGGCTTAACGGCTTTGTTTTTAGTGTTAATTTGGATTTTAACCGCCGATATGCTGCGGGTTTGTTACCGTGTTTTAACAGGTAAATCACACGCCCCTTCCAGTGAGTCTGACTACACCGTCAGTTGTTTGCAAGATAACAATTTCTTCTGAGCTAGTTTGCAAGGTGTTAATTGATGGCGATTTGCATGGTGCAGACTCCTTAAAGTTTATTGGGTCATTGGTAAAAGTGTACCCCATAGAAAAAACCGCCCTTAAGTTTCCTAGAAGGGCGGTGGTTTTGTAAGGGGTAGAGGCGCAAAATCTTGCGTCTCTACAATCCGATGTTTCGCTTTTCCCAGCGGTGCAATACGGCAAGCCGATTGCGCCCTACCGTGCTTCTCTTTGTTCAGCACAACTTATCGGGTTAGTATGATTTCATCCACTGCAAATCAGGTAATATCTTAAAGTCTTTGATATTGTCCGTTACCAATTCCAATTCTGTCACAACCGCTGTTGCGCCAATCAACGCATCGGGAATCAGTAAACCATGACTTTTGCTGTACATGATAAGCCAATGATAGGCTTGTTCAGAAATGGCAGCAGATAAGGGAATCAAAGCAAATTCCGCAATTAAAAGTTGAGCCAGATTCACTTCACGTTTGTTTCGACAGCCGACAATTAATTCCATCGCAGACACCGCAGAAATCGCCAAATAAGCCTTCATTTGTCGTTGTTGTTCAATAAAATCGGCGGCTTGTTCATTGCCGCGTGACAAATCGATGAGTACCGTTGTGTCTAATAGCAAACGCTTCATCTTGGCTGCCATTGTTGTTGTCTAATTTGCTGTAAATAGTGGTGTGAGTCTTCTTCTACATCACACCACATGCCAAACGCAGGATTATTGCGGATAGACGTTGTTTGCGTCGTTTGTTGTTGAACAGGCTTGATTGGTTTTGTGCTTTCAATACCTAATCTGAAATAGTGAATAACTTTAAATAATTCAGTGAGTTGCTGTTCTGGAATTAGGTTTATTTCCTGTTGCAACTGTTCTTTGAGAAGCAAAGTTGTCATGTTGTTAGCCTCCAAATAAAAAATGCTAATTCATTTTACCTTAATTTTCGTATTTGGCTGGCAATAAAAAACCGCCCTTAAGTTTCCTAGAAGGGCGGTGATTTTAAATTTAGGTGATGCTTTTTTTAATGGATTGTTTTAGCAAAGCGTATTTGTGTTTCAGAAACAACG
>JAIFMS010000098.1 GCA_020048335.1 Methylococcaceae bacterium
GTCTTTTTCTATTGTCTTGAGTGAGGTACAAAGTCGTTCTGATTTTGCTTTGTCCTGCTTCGATTGTGTTTATCATGGTAGTGTTCCATTAAATAAATAAACTTAACACCATTTTATAACATATATAAAAGTAGGGTAAAGCGGTGATGGATTTTACTCTCGCTCTATTTTACAAGTTCAGAACAGTAGGCAATAAAAAACCGCCGCAGGTTTTGCCGAGGGCGGTTTTGTTTTTATAAATTTCCATCGTTAGGTTAGTTTTTATCCCCACTTATCCTCACAGTAAGAGATTATAAGTTCCCCTATTGCTTTTACAATTCCTGCTGCTATAACAGGCTTAATAACAAAAGCACCAGGACCTGCAAGAATTGCGGCTTCAAGAGCTAAAATTTTTCCAGCAACTGCTCCTAACCCTATTTGCGCACCAAGAGCTTCTGCATCATGCCATGAAAAATCTGTTTTATAAATACCTCCAATTTTATAAGCCATTGCCACTTCTTGACTGAGTAAGGCTAAAGTCGCTGCACCTGGTACAAGAGCTGTAGCCAGTACAACACCAACTGCCGCCGCAGTATTTCCATTAACCCATTTTCTTGCTTTGGTTTGTTGATCATACGACATAATTCAACCTATTAGATTGATTTTTCAGTGTTATCACACAAAAAATGTGAGAACAAAAGACAGGTTGATTTATAAAAAACGCCAATCTAGCCTAGAAACTAATACCAAGCGTACGACTTATTCATGGCATTACTTGGTAATGAAGGGCGTAGTAGAGAGTTTGGAATAACATCATTACTACAACTGCTACAACTTGAATTGCAAGATGGTGGTTTTGGAGTACACGCAGAGCAAACTGTTTCTACATTTTCACCTTGCTTTACAAATATTTCAGTAAGCTTACTAACTGATTCTCCAAAATACCGGACATATAATTTGTAAGTTTCTGAAGCTGCATTTTGTAAATCTTTTGCATCTTCATCACTACGCATTCCAAAATAAGGAAAGTGATGTATGTATTCTCCAAATATGGATATGCAATCAGAAAAATACTTTCTTGTATCGAGTATATGTTGATGCCAAAAAGCATCTATCTGTTTTGTTGGCACTATTGGTGTATCTGGATATTTACCGACTAAAAACAGAAATCGTTTGTAAAACTTTTCCGCCTCATCAACTTGCTGTGCAGTCCAACCTAAGCCATCCTCTTCGTCCATAAGTTTTACTTTGATAGGATCAAGGTCGAGTGCATCAATTGATTTTTTGAGATTATCATCGGTTCTGTTTAAATTGAGAGTTGTCATGTTTATCACCTGAGTTAATTGAAGGAAATAAGATTCTAAACCTTCTGAAATTTGCTACAATCAACTCACAGTTGCTATTTCTATACACACGGTTGCTATAATGAAAGTCCATGAAAAAATACGCTTCTTGCGCAATCAAAAAGGCTGGTCTCAAGAAAAAATGGCGGAAAAATTAAGCATGACAACCCAAGGCTACGCTAAAGTTGAACGCGGTGAAACCGACTATCAATCGAATGCAGAAAATTATTTGGCAAAACTGGCAAAAATTGCCGATATACTGGGTGTAAATTTGGAAGAGTTAATTATGAATGGTGATAAGGCTATTTATCTTGTGGGAGGCAATGATAATAATTGGGGGGACAATGTTGTCATCGGTTCACCTGTTGAATTAGCTTTTGAAGTGCAAAAACAACAACTGATTATCGAATTAAAAGACAAAGAACTTGCCCTGCAACAGCGTGAAATTGAAAACTTAAAAGAAATCATTGCCTTGTTAAAAAATCAAGGAGCAGTTAAATGTTAAGCACACTGGAAAGAGTTAAATCACTCGAAAATTATCTAGCGATGGGCAATATCAATATTGACCCCATCATTGACCAAACGATTAATAAACTTCTTGTCCGCGAATACCACCGCATCGCAGAAAGCAAAAATCGCTTAATGCAGGATATAAACCAATTTGAAAAACAATACACCATGAACTCCCTCGACTTTCAACAAGCTTACGACAACGGTAACTTAAATGATGATATGGATTTTATGGAATGGTCAGCGACTTTAGACATGCTGACCCAAATTGAAAACCAACTTAACTGGCTAAAATTGGCAGTTGACCAATGAACGCACGGATTAACCAACACTTTGATGCCATTGAAGAATGGCTTTTGCAATCGGCATCGGTTGATGCCTATCAACTGATACGAAAAGAAACCATCCAATCCAGTGGCAAAATACGCTTGAAAGTTGTGTTTACCAATGGTGATGTGATGGAATTGTTTGAATACGTCACCGTAGAAAATAACGACATCCGCCTAGAATTGACAGCTTTCATTGGCAAACAGCGACAGGCGAACTTAAAAGCCGTTGGGATAATGCCCCGCATCATCCAGAATTGCCTAACGCGCCACATCATAAACATAATTCAGATTTATCAATCGTTGGAATTGGCGAAAAAATGGATGTATTTTATGTGCTAAATTTTATTGAACAAGTTGTCAAAAATTAAAAGACAAAGTTGTACCCTGCAACAGCGTGTTGTGCCTATTTAAAAAAAATGCTGGAAATGAGTGAAAAACTAAACGGAGAAAACCATGCAAGCGATTCAAACCATTAATGACCCCAACGGTATCACCACTGGCGTTATCATTTCTATCGAACTGTGGGAATGCTGCCGGGTAAAAGTTATGCCTTTAATTCTTCCCTGCCTTTTTTAGCCCAGCAAAGGCGGGGAGTTTAACAAAGCGGATGAAACTTTTTATTACGCTGTTATCACTTTAAAAGGGAAGGAATATTAGAAATCTGCAAATTTGAAAGCGGCGGGTTTTTGATGTTTTCACGCAATAAATTCAGAAAAACATCCCCAGGCACTGGGCGACTATAATAATAGCCTTGGATGTAATCACATTGTTTTTCTGCCAAAAATTTCAATTGTGCTTCTGTTTCCACCCCTTCTGCAACGACTTTTAAGTCTAATGCTTTGGCTAGCATTAAAATCACTTCCACAATAGCTTTATCTTGACAATCCTCTGGCAAGCCTGTGATAAACGAACGGTCAATTTTCAAAGTATCAACAGGCAACAATTTCAAGTAGGTTAAGGAAGAATAGCCTGTCCCAAAATCATCAATCGCAAGGCGAATCCCTAGCGCGTGTAATTTTTTTAGCGTACTACTGGCGTTGTTAAAATCTCCCATTAATAAACTTTCAGTGACTTCCAACTCTAAAAAATCGGCGTTGTGATTAAACTTTTGCAACGTGTTCTGCACTTTTTCGCATAATTGACTATCAATAAATTGTTTTACCGATAAATTTAACGCAAGCGAAATATCCGTAAAACCTAAAGCGCACCACTCGCCATATTGTCGGCATAAATCATGCAAAATCCATTCACCGACAGGCACAATAAGTCCTGTATCTTCCAATATTGACACAAAATGCACAGGAGCAATCAACCCACGCTCTGGATGTTGCCAGCGCAAAAGAGCCTCTGCACCGATGATTTTGCCCGTTTGGGTGGCAACTTTGGGTTGATAATAAAGCAAAAACTCTTCCTGTTCTAAGGCGCGGCGCAAATGCGCTTCTAAACTTAAACGCTGTTTGACACTTTCGGTCATCGTAAACGAATAAAATTGATAACTGTTGCCACCACTGCTTTTAGCGCGGTGCATCGCGGTTTGTGCATCTTTACATAACACCGTGACATCACGATTATCCAAAGGACACAGCGTAATTCCAATACTCAAACCGATAACAATATTCTCTTGCAGTGGCAAGAAAAAAGGCTCGGCAAATTGATTGATTAATTTTTGTGCAAATAACGCGGCAATATCGGCGTGAGAAGTGTTGATTTTCATAAACACAAATTCATCACCGCCTAAACGTGCTAAAAAATCGCTGTTATGGATATTTTCATTCAGCCGTTGCGCAACCGCTTTTAAGAGTTGATTGCCAACCTCATGCCCTAAGCTTTCGTTAATTAATTTAAACCTATCAATCCCTAAACAAAACAAAGCACAGGTTTGTTGATTGTGTTTGGCAAGCTTTAATAAATGCTCACATTGTTTAACAAACATAGTGCGATTGGGCAGTTGTGTTAAAAAATCATAATTGACCAACTGCTCAATTTTTTGCTGGGCTTGTTTTAGTTCAGTGATATTTTGCGTTGTGCCAATCATCCGAATCGGTGTGCCTTGTTCATCAAAAATGACCTCCCCACGTTCGTGTAAAATACCTATTTTGCCATTGGCTTGTAACACACGATGTTGAATATCATAGTTTTTTTTTATCATCGCCGCTTGAATTTCATTTAATACCATCTCTAAATCATCAGGATGAATGACTTTGATAAAGTTTTCATAACTGGCTTCTAAAGCGTGTGGTTCACTGCCTAAAATGCGATAAATTTCATCCGACCAAAATAATTGATTGCTGATTAAATCTAATTCCCAACTGCCTATTTGGGCAATGCGTTGGGCGGCTGCGAGGTTTTTTTCACTGTAGCGTAACTTTTCTTCAATAATTTTATGATGAGTAATGTTAATACTTATTCCACAATAGCCTTGAAACGTCTGGTCAATAAATAGGGGAAACGCATTAATTTCAAACGTTAAAAGCTGTTGTGATTTGTGAAAAAAAGTAAGATTGAAATGCGTGATAGGTTGCTGATTTGCAAATAAATTTAAAAAATGCGCGTGTTCAGCTTGGGGAATAAAGTCGACAAAAGATTTAGAAAAAAGCTCCGTTCTGGAATAGCCTGCCAATTTTTCTATATTTTGACTGGTATCAACAAACCTTCCCAAAGCATCAATGACCCATGTCCAATTATCGGAGGCTTCTAATAGTTTTTCAAAATACCTGTTATCTAAGTTACTGTTATTTAACATAAATTTGAAATTTTAGTCCTAGGTTCTGCCTATTGAAAAACATTTTTTTTACCGCAAGCCAATTAACTATGTGAAAATTATTTTAAGGTGGCTTTCAATCGTTTCTGATAGGCTTTAATCGCTGGAATGAACAGTAATACCAGCAAACCTAACAGAATCCACAAGGGCCAAAACAGCGCGCTATTCCACAGTGAGCGTTTGTGTTGCCTTTCCACAGGGTCAATACGCAAATATTTGAGTTGATTGTTTGCCATTAAATTAGGTTTTAGATTTTGATACCAACTGTGTGATAACACAAAGTTTTTCGGATGTAAGCCAAAGACCCAAGGTGCATCATGGCGCACAATTTCCTGCATTTGCTGAATCAATTGATAGCGTTCTGCGCCATCGTCCATACTGCGCATTTTTTCAAATAATCTATCAAACTCAGGATTTTGATAATTAACGGCATTTTCACCGCCGTATTTGACTTTGGCATTGCCCCCGTAGAGTAAAAAGAAAAAGTTTTCAGGGTCAGGATAATCGGCATTCCACCCCCAACTAAACAGCTGCGCATTTCCGTTACGCAGTTTTTCTTGAAAGCGGTTGTAGTCGGTGGCACGCATGACTAAATTAATCCCTAATTTTTCCAATTGTTTACGATACCAGTTCATACTCGGTCTGTCATCTATGCTCACTGCGGCACTGTCAAGGTATAAAGTTAAGGCTTCATGTGTGCGTGGGTTAATCCCTTTATCATAGCCTGCCTCAGTCATTAATTTTCGTGCCACTGCAATGGATTTTCGTTCGCCTAACCCGTTGTAGACATATTTATTTATCCCTGTTTTATCATCGGCAAACCCATAAATACCCGGCGGTAACATCCCTTGTGCGGCAATGGCGCGTCCATTCATAAAAATAGAAATGTATTCTTCATAATCCATTGCAATTGAAATAGCAAGGCGCAATTTTCGCGCCGACTCACTATTGCCGCCGACAATTGAATCGAGCATATTAAACCCCATGTAATGAATAGACGTTGCAACCGAGGTTTCTAGTTTAATCCCTTTTTTCTGCATCGCAGGGGTCAACATGGCATTGCCTATCCCTGAAATTTGTACAGCTTGGTCAAAACTATCCGAGGCAATTCCTGAGGCATCATAATAACCTTGCAAAAATTTATTCCAATAGGGGATAGTTTCTTTTTCCAAAATATAAATTTCTTTGTCAATAAACGGCAATCTTTTCCCCGCATCTTTTAATAAACCTTTCGATTTATCCGCTGGTTCGCCTTCGCTAGGATACGTTTCCAAATGAAAATTTGGATTTTTTTGTAACACCATCCGTTTATTAGGATTATTTTCGGCCAATAAATACCCCCCCGTGCCTAAAGGAAACCAGTCTAAGGTAATATTTTTGTCCTCTAAACCTGCTTGTTGGTAAAAAACGGTCGTTTCCCATGGCATCGGGGCAAAAAAATACATCGCGAGCCAAAATTTAAATTGCGGGTATTTGCCTTTAATCCGAATTCGATATTGATAACGATTTAGCGTACTTACCCCTTGCAAATCAATATTACTAATGGCGGCTTTAGGCTGTTGGGCAATTTTTTGCGAAAATTCATTAAAACCCACAATATACTGTTTCATAATTTCAGCAATCGGTGATTGGTTTTTAGGATGCGCCATTCGTTTGATTTGATAAACATAATCATACGAAGTCAGCTCGCGCGTCCCCGTCTGTGGAAAATCCGTTAAGGTTTCAATTTTCTGCACCGCCGCAGCCGTTAAATGATGATACAAATAATGACCTTCTTTATCTTTTGCAAGCGCAGGATGGGGTTGATAATAAATGCCTTTCTTTAAATGAATGGTGTAATCGGTAAACGCAATTTGTTTTTCATCCGCATCGGTGGGCAGTTTTTTTCCTTGCGCATCAATATAATCAATTTCAGGCAGCTTGGTCGCCGTTAAAGGCTCAAGTTGATAAGGGCGTTTTAGATAGTTATATTGAAACGGCGGTTCGTAAATTTGCGCGATAAAGCGGTATTCATCTTCACTGTAGGCAATCACAGGGTCTAAGTGTTTGGGTTGCTCAGAAAAGGCCGAATATAAAATAGATTGGCTGTCTTCTGTTTCTGCATAGGGATTATTAAGCTGTGAATCATCACACGCTGTTAAAAATAGGCTAAACAAAAGCAGAATGGGGAGGGTTTGCATAGTCAACCTGAAACAGTGGCTAATTTAAGAATGGGTTAAAAAGTGTTGCTGCAATCTGTTTACAAGAGTGACTATAAATTTTACGCAGCGTCAGCCAAGTTATTCATTTTTTTTCGTGCTTGTAATAACGAAGTCATCACCACTATTAATAAAGCAGCTAATGAGAGTTCTAATACTAAAAACGCGCCGATTTTAAAATACGCAAAACTTGGGTGAACAAAGCGCACCAGCCACCCGCCTAATTCATCCGCTAATGCCGAGCTGTAAACCAAACCACTCAGCCAGATTTTTAAGCGAATGGAAAAGTCGGTCATCAGCATTAAATGGGTTAATGTCACCGCTAACATTCCCATTGCGAATAAGTGAAAATGTAACACTTCCAACAAACCCGCATAACTTTTGGGTTGGGTAAATTGCTGCTCAGAACCTAAATAATAAGTGACTACCGAGTCAGCGGTTAATCCCATCCGATGAAAATACATCATTCCATTGCTCACCCACAGTAGCACGATATAGGCAAGAAACATCAATATCAGCGCGTTTAATAAGGATTTGCGCTGTTGATCACCACTTACGAAATAACGCATTACACTTTACCTTTGTTTTTTAGCAAAATCTGATAGATTGCTAACACTTTACGCACACTGTTGACCGCAGAGCGGGTGCTAAGAGTTGCCCCTGAAATGCCTTGAATGCCTTTGTTAATATCAATTTCGGCTAACGGAAGTTTGTTAAATTGTTGAAACCAACGCTCAGGGGCTTGATATTCAGGTGGTTCATGGAAAGCCAATAAAGTCACTTGTTGAATTTCACCGTTGGGCGAAAGCACAATCAGCAAGGTTTCAGGTTTGGTGCGCACCGTTTCGGATTCAATGGCGGCATACCCTAAAATTTTGCCTTGGCTTTTTCCCACATAAAAGGTAAATAAACCTGATTCAAGTTTGGTATGGGCAACGGCTTCAATTTTGGCTTGTTCATTTTTGTCAGGAAATAATGACAGCAATTCAATTTGCGCCCCCTTTCCAAATGCAAGCTCCATTGCTTCATCTTTACTGTAAAAAATTTTGCCAAAACTCGCTTCTGTAAAAAAAAGGCAT
>JAIFMS010000195.1 GCA_020048335.1 Methylococcaceae bacterium
CAGTCAAGGGCAATGTTTATGGCATAAATAATCGCTTTTATTAAATAGAGTTTTCTATTATATAAATCAATAGCTTAAAACTATTTTTTGTTCTGGTTTTATTCATTTTCCCATTCCAATTCGGCAAAGGCTGTGGTGATATTTTTACGATGAAATTCCTCAAACAAAGCCCAATCGTTTTTCTGTCCATAACCAATGGTTTTGACTGCCTGTTCTAAAAAATGCCCTGCTTTAATTTGCAGGCGAATTTCGGTGAGCAAAGTGGTTAAATAGTGCTTTTGTGGTTGCAAACTGCGCGGCCAATCGGTGACCACATTGCCATGTCCTGGAATAACATAGCGAAAGGTTTGTTGTTCTAACTTTGCCATTTCCGCGAGCCAGCCTTTTAAACTGCCATCTATCACGGGTAAATGTTCGGTAAACAGCAAATCCGCTAGCCACAGGGTTTGGGTTTTTGCATCATACACGCTTAAATCATTATCGGTATGCGCAGTGGGATGGGCTTGCAAAGTTAAAATCCGCCCACCTAAATCCAGTTTTAAAGTTGTTTTTACCGCAATATCAGGGGCAATTAAATCGGCACTGGTCAGCGTAAAACCTAATTGCTGCGGAGCTTTTTCCAAATAATAAGCCCCGCGTGTGGCAATGGCTCTTGCCAGTTTATGATGCCCGACAAATTTTACCCCTGCGGTTTGAAAAGCACGGTTGCCATAAATGTGGTCAGGATGAACATGAGTATTTATCACATAACAAATTGGCACGCGGGTAGTTTCTAATACGGCTTGTTTTAATGCCGCGCCTTCGGCTGGACTGCCACCGCTGTCAATGACTGCGACACATTTTTGCCCGACAATAAAGCCAATATTGGCAATTTCGCCTTGATTTTTTGTATCAGGTAATTGCGGTTTGCCAAAATGCACATACACACCGTCTACGACTTTTTTCATCGGTAATGCAGTGACTGCTAGCGCGTGTGTGCTGGTGAATAGCAGTGCCAGCAAGAATAGAAGTTTCATGGTTTCCCCCCTTTTTTAGCCCTATAAATCGCTGATAATAGCATTCCTAAGTAACTTGCTGCTTTGCTTTTTATAGCCTGATTAGGGCATAATCGCGGCTAATTACACTAAAAACGTCCAACGACAGGTCGTTTTCTATTCACTTTTTAATGGAGACCACAATGCTCAACAAAGTTATGTTAATCGGACATTTAGGGGCTGACCCCGAGGTGCGCTATAGCGCAACGGGTGAGGCTATCACGACTATTAATTTAGCCACGAGTAGACGCTGGAAAGATAAACAGACAGGGGAAAACAAAGAGGTAACTGAGTGGCATCGCGTGGTGTTTTTTAACATTGGTAATTATAAAATTGCCGAAATTGCAGGTCAGTATCTTAAAAAAGGTAGCCAAACTTATGTAGAAGGGCGATTACAAACTCGTAAATGGCAAGACAAAACGGGGCAAGATAGATACACCACTGAAATTGTTGCCGAAGAATTGAAAATGTTAGGTAGCAAAACCGGTGGTACAAGTAACTTTGCAGAGAACAACCCATCAGTTTATGCAGAGCCACATTATCAACAGCCACCTGCGCAACAATATAATCAAGCTCCACCGCCTGCACAGCCTTATAATCAAGCACCGCAATATACACAACAACCCCCAGTGCAGCAATACAATCAAGCTCCACCCCCACCACGTCCTGCGCAGCAGTTTTCGCAACCACACAATCCTGTTTCTGCACCTGCTTACGATGATTTTGATGATGATGTGCCGTTTTAACGGGACGTATTAGGCGTTTCAAACTTCCTTTATCCTCCTTTGTTCAAAAGGAGGATTTTTGAGCCTAAATAAAACAGTTTTATCTGAAAATATCCCGTAAAATAATAGGGTGTTTTTTAATTATTCCAAAAGGTTACCACAATGAGCAACACACACTATCGCTCTGTTTTCACCCCAGCTACTGCCGAACAACGCAAAGAAAATTTTGAGGATTACTGGATTTTCACGCAACAACATGGTGGTGAACTACTTGAAGCGGAACAAGATTTATTAAAAAAACGCGCTCGCTTGGAACATTTTCAAAACAACCCTGTCAAATTACGCACCCCGTTAGCCAATCCTGAGGCGTTTTATCGCAATTATGTTGAGATGGTCGATGATCCTGCAACACTGGACAAAATGACTCTGATGCTCACAGGAATTTATAAATTTGCCCGCCATGAATGGGTGGGGATTAAAGGCGCGTGGGATGCCGTTCCTGATATGGCAAACTCTCACACGCTGCAAGAAAAAATCTCGCGTGTGCATTTGGCAGAGGAGTTTTGTCATGTTCGTTTATTTGATGAAATGCTCAAAACGTGCGGTTTGGACAAAGTTGAATGGGTCCCTTTATCGCCATGGAAAGAAAAAATGTATGAACAATTTCCAAAAGTGCCGTGGTTTTTAATGGACACCCCAGCATTTGTCACTGAATTAATGGGAGTTACTTTTTACTTTCATTTGCACAAGTTATTTGATGAAGTGCTAGCGGATGAACCCGAAGTGCGAGACCGGTTAAAAGAATTGCTGGATGAAATTACCATTGATGAAATTGCTCATGTCGGACAACGGCGTAATTTTATTGGTAATATTGGCATTAAAGTGTCCAAAATGTTGGTAGCCCCTTTTTACACTCTGTTCTTTAATGATATTCCTGAAGTGGGTCGCTTGTTTGATGTTAAACAAATGATTCAAGATGGACAAACGTTTGACTTTACCAATGTGCCTGATTATATGATGGAACGCAGTTGGATTCCTTCTTATTGTAAAGCCTAAAATGCCCCTCAACTTTCCTTTGTTTTATAAAGGCGAGTTGAGGAATTTTATAACCAATCCTTGTGGTCACTCGCAAATTCATACAATCAGGGTAAGCGCATATAAATTTAGTGTGGAAAGTAAGTTATTTGCAATAGATTTACACGGTGTTTCTCCGTGTAAATTTTCAAGCTTGTTATACCAAAATGACCTCATCTATTCGCCGTGGTCTAATCCAACATTCGCTGCAACAGAACTTGCGGTCGAGTCTTTACCTACCGTGTAAGGGTAAGTTCCATAAAATACGGATAACAAAAATCCATTTGTTCCTTCATCAAGTAACACCTCCACACCTAGAAGTACACCGCTACCAATATAGAGTTTTGTATTCGGATTAATAAAGCCACTTGGTGTATGCCGCAGTTTATGTTCTCCATTAAAACAAACCGTATGCCCTGCGCCCAGACCTAGCCCCGCCCGACAAGCAATCGCGATATTATCTTTTATTGTTAGATAACTGGAAATTTTCCCTTTGCTTCATCACCCCACTGCCCTCCAACAATAATAGTGGCACTCATAACGCGCATTCCCCTTCAAATTTTATCCATATAAATAAGGCGACTGAAATTCAAACGCCCCAACTTCAGTCAAACAAGAAAGCGATAAGCTATAGCGATAGATAACCCCTTCTTTTAGTAACAAGCTGGCAAGCTCATGTTGAATACTGGAAAAATAGAGCGTTTCTTCACTATCAGAAACATAAATAGGTGACATGACACGCCAAAAATACAGATGCTGTTTGGGTTTATGCCAATACCAACACGCTTGTTGTCCTTCGAGAGCCGCCGCCGTTTTTTGAATGGCGTTTACTATTTCCATGCCCTGATTTAGATGGGTTTGAATCCCGCCAATAATAATTTGAGAATCGACTGTATAACCTTCATACCATTGAGAATATTCGGCATGATTTAGGAGTAAACCATTGTGCGCCAAATAACCATCTGGTGTTTCAAAGGGATGAACATTGGCTAACTGTGTTGATTGTGTAGTGGTTGGAGCGCGAATATGTGCCAGTATCAGATTAGTATTTTCTTGTGCAACCCGTGTTTCCTGAAATGGCTGGATGTGCTTGAATACATGAACATTGTCCAGTGTATTATCTTGACCCATCTTTCCTGTCAGATAACCAAAAGAGAGATTGCCGCGCTGTGTATTGAGGATGCCTAGTTCAAAAAACTGCTTGTAATCGACTTGCTTTTGACTGATGATTCCAAAAATTCCACACACTGCCCATTACCTCGGGTTATCTTGCATACTTTAAGGGGTCTGTAATAGCCAGATTAGCAAACGCTTTCAGCCGTTCCGCACAAGTAGCACAAGTACCACAAGAAAAATCATCGCCTCTATAACAAGACCATGTTTGTCCATAATCCACACCCAGCTCCAGCCCTAACTTTAAAACATCTGTTTTAGAATAATTAACAAAAGGAGCTTGGATACTGATAACAGATTTACGATTGAGCTGATAGATTTGATTTAAACTGGCTAAAAACTGCGGCGTTGTATCCCAATAACCATAAATATCATGTTTTTGTGCGCCATAATACACATTATTCGCTTCACAGGTTTCTGCATAAGCCATCGCCAATGCCAAAAAAATCATATTTCGATTAGGCACATACGTCGCAGGCTGCGGGTCTCCCATCACCTCTTGAATATCGGGAATAGGCAAGTCTGAAGAAATTAATGCGGATTTAGCAAATAAGGGTTTAAATGACGTTAAATCTAAGACCAGATGATTCGTGCAACCTAATAACAATGCCTGTTCTTTCGCACAAGAAACCTCTTTGGAATGTTTTTGCCCATATAAAAAAGTGATTGGCGAAACGTTCAGTTTTTCTTTTTTAACTAAATAATGCAATAGGGTGATGCTATCCATCCCACCACTAATAATTGCAACCGCATTTTTTTCTTTCATTACAAAATCATCCGCTTTGTTAATATTTTTCTGCTGCATTATAAGACATTCCATATTTTATGGGATTGCAATGACAATCGCCATTTAGGATGTTTTTTACAAAGCTCTATACAATGATTAAGATTTTTTAAATTAATAGTAAAACCGTCAGAATGGGGACTTAGCCAATAATAATCGGCTTCTATACTGGGCTGTGGAATTTCCTGTCCCATATGCCTTACATATTTAAGTTCATCCACTTTTTCAAAATTTTTTTTGATAACGTGTTCTGCAACTTTTGGCGATAAAGTAACAAAGTCTATATTGTTAGGAACGGGATTTAAACCACTTGTTTCTATTGTTTGATAAAATCCTTTATCCTTAAACCATGCCACGATTTGTTCTGTAAGCTGGTCTGTTGGTTCGCCACCTGTCCATGTAATGACTTTACAGGGTTTAGCGTGTGATTCAATCCACAATAGTATCTGTTCTAAATTATATTCTTTGCCTGATTCAAACTCGGTATCACAGAGTACACCACTTTTCAAACAAGCATGTTTTGTGTTACATCCTTGTAAGCGAATAAAAATAGTTGAAGCACCCACTCTCAATCCTTCACCTTGTAATGAATAAAATATCTCGCTAATATTTAATTTCATAACCCGCAGAACACTTTCTGGTTTCATCAACAATACATTTAACCAATGTACATCCTGTTCCTTGTAATTGCTGTGTACCCACAATCTCTACCAAATACTTTGCCATATTTTCAGCGGTTGGATTAAATGGCGTAATAACAATATCATCAGGCACAATTTCTATTAATTGTTTTAATAAAGGATCATTTTCCCATAATAAAAGTTTATGATCGTAGTTATCTTCTAACCATTGACATAATTTATCCTTAATGACCGAAAAATCCATAACTCTGCCAATAGAATCCAGACATTCGGCAGCGACTGTAAAATGAAACCGATAATTATGCCCGTGTATATGTTTACATTTACTTTCATGCCCAGCTACTCTATGCCCTGCACTTATGTCATGATACCGCGTTACTGTTATCATATTTCGTATCAAAACTTTTTGTTCTACGGGATTATAGAATGGTAATTTAGCCATATTTAATTTCAATGTTTCAAAAATAGAGGGGATTATCAGAATAACTACCACACAAAATTATTTCACTTTGACATAAATTAATTTAATTGGGGTAAAATTTATCAGTATTTACTCAAACCTTTCATTATCTTTGTTTTTAAGAATCTCTGTCAAGTCCTGTAAGATTGTATATTTTTTGATTAAACTATTCTGGCTCTTTTTCCGCTGCATGATTTTTTTATCATGTACTCGTAAGTAGCCCCACACTGAATTTACTGGTATCGGTCAATGCAAGTTTTAGGGCAGTGCGTTTTTAAAGGCGGTAAGAATCCCTCCTTTGATAAAGGAGGGTAGGGGGGGATTTTAGCTTACTCTACATCAGCGGCTTTAGTAGATACATCATCACTGCCAAGAGTGGGGGGAATTTCTAACAGGGCTGCGGTTTCAAGGACTTGTAAGGAGGCAATAAATTCAGTAAACCAAGGTGTTTGGAGAACAGGACTCATATCAGGGTCTTGTGTAATATCGTTGGCATTGGGCAAGCTGCCGTGCTGTTTTGCTTCTTTCAACGCCGCTAAACAGGCGTCCTGCTCATCACATAAACTATACACGCAGGCAAGATTATAAGAAGCACTGCCTTTTTGAATGTGATTTGCCTTTTCAAAGGAACGTTTTGCTGATTCATACAAGGGGTCATCAGCACGGGCTTGTTTTAGCCGCGCTAAATCCATTAATGCCACGCCACCATCAATTGCCGCGCCTAAATAATCGGGGTCGATTAATAAACAAAAAGAAAATTTTGTAATTGCCTCTTGATAAAGCATGACCGCAGGCTCGCCCGTTTTGGTTTTTGCTTGATGCAACAAGGCAAAACCCCAATGATACAACGCTTGCGAAATCGTTAATTCTTTAGCAATAGTCGCTGCAAATCCTTGATAGGCTGCTTCATACAGTTTATCGGCTTTATCCGCTTCAAATTTACGCGCTTGCGCAACGTGATTAAGGGCGGTTTTAAGGGCATTTTTCTTTTTAATCGCATCAAATAATGACATCGTTTTTTTTCCTAGAAAGTTGTTTAAAAAAAGTGGGATTGCTATAGAATAACAGCTCAACTTTTCATTCGTAAATAACGAGCGTAAATAATGATGCAGCCAGTAACACCTGACGTAGAGCGTGAGAAAGTCAATTTAGAAACCTCGCAAATTCCTTGGCAACAATTACAGCGTTTTTTTGCTAAGGGCGAGGTGTTGTTTGTTGCTTCAGAGCTGGATTTAGTCGATGTCGCGTATCAGTTTTCGCAGGATAATAAAGTGCAGGTTGCACAATGGTTAGCGGAAAATAAACTAGCCAAAGTCAGTGATGCCCAAGCGATACGCTGGATTGAAAATGACGCGCTAGTGTGGGCAGTGGTGGTTAAGCCTTGGCTATTGGTGCAAGGCTAGTGTTTTTTAAGGGGTTAGCAAAGTTTGGCGGTCTGATATGTCAACACTTTTCTGGACACGTTATTAAGCGGATTTTAGCTTCGATTCAAAATCAACAGGCAATAAAAAACCGCCTTTGGTGTTTGCCGAGGGCGGTTTTGTGTAGGGTGGGCAGGCTTTTTTGCCCACCATGATGCGTTTAATTTTAGCTGTTTGGTGGGCATGAACAGCTTGCCCACCCTACTCGACTGAGGAACGAAGCGCATCTTATCGTGTTTCTTATCGGGTTGGTTTTTACCAAAAGACGGTTTTTTGCAGTGAATCATTCGGTAAATTACTTAAGCTAATCTGGCTTACAAGTTGTGAATAAAAAAACTATTTACGTCTTTTCTCGGCTTCTTCTGCCATTTTAGGTAAAACTACAGTGAATGCGAATTTACCAACATTAAACAAACCTTTGCCCAGTAACTTTGCGCCGCCTGCCGCTTTGTCCAACGCATCATAACCATTTTTTAGCTGGTCAAAATCATCTGATAGTTTCAGATAATTTGAGTCTTTTTCTTCGTCATCATCGTAGCTGCTCATAAAATACACCTTTAATTAAACCAAATAGTTACACTTATTTTTTACGATACATTCTTAAGCTGAGAGTTTGCGAATTAGCAATACTCCCAATTGGATTTTTTACAACTTGGGCATTTAACTGAACTAGATAGCATACCAGCAGTAAAATCTCCACTATCAAAAGCATGGGCTAAATCTGACGAAGTCTTAATTCCTTTACTTTCTAATAAAGCTCGTCCAATATGACCAATTGCAAGCCCAGCCATTTTTGAATTAGTTACACTTTCTTTACAAC
>JAIFMS010000028.1 GCA_020048335.1 Methylococcaceae bacterium
ATTAATTGTTTTCCCCAATTCGCCCATTGAAAAAAATCAACGTAAAAGGGAATACGAGGAAAGTCACGTTTTAAATTGAGTTCGTATTTTTTTAGATAATGCGGATTATGCAGGACAGCATAAACATAATGAAATATATCCTGTTTCGTTATTTCATTATTTTGATAATGCTTTCTAAATAAATCCAGTGCAGTATGCGTTATATTATCAATCTTTTGCCCCTGTTTATCATAAGCATATAAAGGCAAACCTGTCGAATCTCTAGCACCATAACCATAATCCCAAATTTTATTGGCACATAATATACTAGGATATTCTAATTGGTCATGAAATGTTAAGCTGATAATAATATTATCTTTATTTGATATACCATTAACAGAGTCTAATTGATAAAGTCTATGTGAAATTATTTTATCAACATAAGATAGTTTTTTTACATAGGGTCTATAAAGCACTTCGTAAATTTTATCTTTCTTATAACTAAGAACATCGCCTTTAGTTAAGTGGTCAGTTAATTCTGTACCAAATTTTATTGTTCTGTCTACAAAATCATTAATAGGAATATCTTTTTTTGATTTATTCCAACGTATTTTTTCGCTTTTATAAAAGTCACAAAAAAACTTTACTTTTTTTTCTAAATCTCTTTTATTAAAATCATAAACCCACTCATCCCTAGAAGTAACAACACCTAAAGAAAACAATTTAAAAATAGCATTCCCGCTTTTCCCTGCTTTAACTTCTTTATCAGCGATTGGCAATAAACTTTCCCAATCATTAACTTCGGCTAAATTAATCCAATTATTATTTTTATCGGGCTGAATATGCGTAAAAGAAATATTTTTTAAATGCCTTTCAACAAGAAACTGTAGCTTTTCTCCCTTAAGCCATTCATCTTGCATAGCGATATAATTAATCACGCATTGTGCATTTTTAGCCCTGTTTTCTTTACGCACTAAAAACATAATTGCCACGCCTGTTTGAATACCAAACACATTATGCGTAGTTCCTGCTATTTTAGGATTGGCTCTTACATCGCTTTTAGTATCAATAATATAAGCAAAGTCAAAATCAGTTTGTATGCACTTTCTAAAGCCGTCAAAGGTTCGGCTATCAATAAAGCTGCGATTGGTCACAAAAGCAATAATTCCTTTATCATCTATCCTATCAATTGCCCAACGATAAAAGCGGGCATACATATCATAAACTTTTGTTTTTTGTGCGGTACTTTCTGCGATAAATGTCTTTTTTATCCGTGCGTCTATTTCAGTATATTCACGATTTTTATTATTTTCATTTTCATTCAATTGGTTAGCATTGTAAGGTGGATTACCAATAACAACAGATATTTTCTTATTATTCTGATTTTTTATCCGCTTAGTATTTTCTTCAGTTAATGAGGTTATTATATCTGTTTGTTTTCCTTTATAAGAAAATCCCATATTATCTAGGGTATCAACAAAACAAAGATTTTTAAAGGCACAAGATTTACCCATTTTTTGTTTATAGGTAAACTCAATATTCAGATTGCTAATATAATAAGGCAAAATAGCCACTTCATTAGCGTGTAATTCATTTTTATATTTATAATCTAATTTTTCCTCATTATTGATGTAATCCATTAAATCACAAATAAAAGTACCTGTTCCTGTTGCGGGGTCAAGTATTTCTACGTCTTTATCTTCTAAAAACTTATTAAAATGGGTATGTAATAAATAGTCAGTGCTTTCGACCATAAAACGTACTATTTCATTAGGCGTATAAACAACCCCTAAACGGTCGGCGGCTTTAGGATTATAACTTTTGTAAAAAACCTCATAAATCACTTTTAAAAACTTTTGCTTTTCATGGTGATTGGCAATACTCGCCGCTCTTGCATTAATGGTATTGTAATAATGTTGGATATTATCTAAAACAGCCCGCCGCAAATCACCTGTAAAAAAAGTCTTAATCACATTTTCTAATTCGCGTGCAATGGTATTTTCACGGTGAAATTGGTCTTCGCCAAAAATACGATTAAAAATATTTTCAGTTAAAATATGCTGAATCATCATTTCTCTAACGTCTTCTTTTGTAACGTCAGAATTAATACTTTCATGGCATAGTTTTAAAAAAAACTGACTGCGTTTTAAATAGTGCGTATTTTCTATTTCAGCTTGTTTAATAATTTCTCTTAACGTAAAAGTGACTTTAGGAATATCTTGTTTAAAGTGTTCAATAGCCTGTCTAAATTCTTTAACTTCGGGACGTTCAAAATTAATAAACTCAGTTAGTAATTTATGCAAGGATTCTGAATCTTGCATATCAATCCGCATAACTTCAATAGCATTTTGAATTAAAACAGCGGTTTGACTGTCTTCAAATAAAATATTATCGTTAGGATAACCTTTTGAAAATTTAATTTTTATTTCGTCATCTAAATTATCTTTTTCGTCTTTACTTTCCCAATAACCATAGTCTTGCCGTAAACTATCTTTCAGCGTTCCGTCAGGCGTAATTGTTTTTTTACTGTTGTTAGCTTTTAGACTAACCTCAGTCACTATTTCTAAGTGTTTTGTTTTTGCATAGTCATTCAATAAAATATAAAACGCATTCCTAATTGTCGTTTCATTTTTTGAACCACTAAATTTAATGATTTTTTCTTTTTTATCCTGATATTGTTTTATTGAATAAAGATTCATATTGATTAATGTTTTGTATTTTATTATGACGCAAGTTTATCTGTACTTTAGAAACGCCATTCATTCTTACCTTGTTCCAGTTGAAATGTTGCCTCATCATCGTTGACAACTCGTTGATTTGTTTCATACCTTGAGTTTGTGCTAAAAAAACAATAGTCTGATTTATTTCAACGAGTTATTTTTTATCATGTCCCGAGCGATTAAATATACTGAATCGCTAAAATCTCATATTCAATATCGCCACTGGGTGCTTTAACAACCACGACATCTTCAATTTCTTTGCCAATTAAAGCCCGCGCAATGGGTGAGCCGACTGAAATTCGTCCTTCTTTTATATCCGCTTCATCTTCACCGACAATTTGATAGGTGACGATTTTTCCTGTTTCAAGATTTTCAATTTCAACCGTTGCACCGAAAATAACTTTGCCATTAGCGTGAACACTGGTGACATCAATAATTTGCGCATTGGATAATTTGGCTTCAATTTCCTTAATGCGTCCTTCAGAAAAACTTTGCTGTTCTTTTGCGGCGTGGTATTCGGCATTTTCCTTTAAATCACCATGCGCTCTGGCGGTGGCAATCGCATTGATAATGCGTGGACGCACCACCGATTTTAAATTTTCTAATTCAGCGCGTAATTTTTCCGCGCCTTTAATAGTAAGAGGGACTTTACCCATTTTTTAATTCTCCAAGTTTTGTAAATAAGGTAGCGAAAATTGACGCTTAGAAACAATCGACTCAATCTGAAAATCAGTTAATCCTGTGGCTTTTAAATCTTGCTTCAATGCTTGTATTTCTTGATTAAATCTTTCTTTAAGTTTAACAACCCCCTCAACGATAAATTGTGCATCAAAATCAGCTTCGATACGATAAAACTTAATGTTAGAAACACAACTTGAAAACCATGAATAACTCGCCGTTAGCTCCTGAATAGCAATCGTTTCATGCGCTTCACTAGCCTCTGGATTCCCCAAATAAACACTACCCTGAATATTTGTAAATCCATATTTTTTTAATACTCGCCCAATATCTGCATAAGCATTATTTGAACTATTCGAGTGATAGTTTAAGCTCAAACATTTGGTATCCATGTCAAATGTAATTAGATGCTGACTCATAATTATGTTTTCCTATTCAAGAAATACGATAAGACACATTTATTTCCAGCTAATTCTGTTGCATACAATTTTAAAATTTCTTGTTGCACATTCGATAAAATTCCAGTTGGTATTTTTGTGATTGGCATTGTGAGCATAATTTAACCTCTTTTCTTTCTAAACTTTAAAAAAGTCCCCAGTTCTATTGAATAAAGGGCTTCATAAATAGCATTTTAGATAAATTTTTAGTTCAAACTCTTATGCAAATCCTGCAAACACGACACATCGCCTGCATCCAACTCACCTAACGCATAACACGCGGCTCGCGCCCCTGCCAGCGTGGTGTAATAGGTAATCCGATGTTGCAACGCTTCACGGCGCATAGTAAAAGAATCAGAAATCGCTTTTTTACTGTCGGTGGTGTTAATAATCAATTGAATTTGGTCATTTTTAATCATATCAACGGTATTAGGTCGCCCTTCATTGACTTTACACACTTGATCGCAAGCAATGCCCGCTTCTTTTAAAATCCGCGCCGTACCGCGTGTGGCAACGATTTCATAATTTTTTTCCACTAGCATTTGCGCAATTTCAGCAATTTTTTCTTTATCGGCATCACGAATACTGATTAACACTTTACCGCTACGGCTTAAATCCACGCCCGCTGCGCGTTGGGATTTAGCAAACGCCTCACCAAACGTTTTGCCTACCCCCATCACTTCGCCTGTGGATTTCATTTCAGGGCCTAATAACGGGTCTACCCCTGGAAACTTAACAAAAGGAAACACCGCTTCTTTGACAGAGAAATAATCAGGAATTTTCTCTTCGGTGACACCCTGTTCTTTTAATGATTGACCTACCATCACTCGTGCAGCGATTTTAGCTAAAGGATAACCTGTTGCTTTTGAGACAAACGGCGAGGTGCGTGAGGCACGGGGATTAACTTCCAGCACATAAATTTCTTCACCTTGAATCGCAAACTGCACGTTCATTAATCCGCGAACGCCCAACGCTTCTGCCATAATACCTACTTGCAGGCGCAATTTATCCTGCGTTGCTACCTCTAAATCATAAGGCGGCAAAGAACAGGCCGAATCGCCCGAATGAACCCCTGCTTGTTCAATATGTTCCATTAAACCACCGATTAACACGGTTTCACCATCGTAAATCGCATCGACATCCATTTCTACCGCATCATCTAAGAACCGGTCTAATAATACAGGTGAATCATTGGACACGCTGACCGCTTCTTTCATATAACGGCGCAAGCCCTCTTCATTGACCACAATTTCCATTGCTCGCCCGCCTAAAACATAAGAGGGGCGCACAACTAAGGGATAGCCCAGCTCTTTGGCCGTATTAATGGCTTGTTCCACCGAACGCGCCGTGCCATTCGGCGGTTGT
The DNA here is from genome assembly GCA_020048335.1 of Methylococcaceae bacterium. Lineage (GTDB taxonomy): Bacteria > Pseudomonadota > Gammaproteobacteria > Methylococcales > Methylomonadaceae > CAIQWF01. Next base: position 5,180 of record JAIFMS010000028.1, read on the forward strand.
TTTAAATTTAACCGTTCCAGCAATTTTTGAAAACGTTCCCGGTCTTCGGCTAAATCAATCGAATCAGGCGAAGTGCCGATAATCGGTGCGCCAGCCGCTTCTAAAGCTCGCGCTAATTTCAAAGGTGTTTGCCCACCGTATTGGACAATTACCCCTTTGGGTTTTTCCAAGTCAATGATTTCTAAAACATCTTCAAGGGTCAACGGTTCAAAATACAGCCTGTCCGAGGTGTCAAAATCGGTGGACACCGTTTCGGGATTGCAGTTAATCATGATGGTTTCATAGCCGTCTTCGCGTAATGCTAACGCGGCATGAACGCAGCAATAGTCAAACTCAATCCCTTGTCCAATTCGGTTAGGGCCACCGCCGAGAATAATGATTTTTTCTCTGTCTGAAACCCGTGCTTCACATTCACGTTCATAAGTGGAATAAAGGTAAGCGGTATCAGAAGAAAATTCCGCCGCACACGAGTCAATACGCTTATAAACGGGACGAATTCCATGTTTATGGCGCACATTGCGCACTTCCGATTCGCTGGAATCCAATAATTTGGCTAATCGCGCATCTGAAAAACCTTTGCGTTTTAATTGGAACAGCTCATTCGCTTTTAAAGCCGATAAGGTTTTGGTTTTTAAACTTTTTTCAGTCAAAATTAAATCTTCTAACTGCACTAAAAACCACGGGTCAATTTTACTGGCTTCGTGAATTTCGTCTAAACTCATGCCACTGCGAAACGCATCGGCGACATACCACAGTCTATCAGGGCCTGGATGACGCATTTCTCGCTGAATTTTTTCTTCTGCATCTTCTTGCGTTAAATCAACAAGTTCATCTAAGCCATTCACGCCAATTTCCAAGCCACGCAAGGCTTTTTGCAACGATTCTTGAAAGGTGCGCCCAATTGCCATCACTTCGCCGACCGATTTCATTTGCGTGGTTAACCGGTCATCGGCCTGGGGGAATTTTTCAAAGGTAAAGCGCGGTACTTTCGTGACCACATAATCAATCGACGGCTCAAAGGAAGCGGGCGTTTTGCCGCCAGTGATTTCATTTTTTAACTCATCCAGCGTATAACCCACCGCGAGTTTTGCCGCGACTTTGGCAATCGGGAAACCTGTCGCTTTTGATGCCAAAGCAGAAGAACGGGAGACACGCGGATTCATTTCAATCACAATCAAGCGACCGTTTTGTGGATTCACGGCAAACTGCACATTCGAGCCGCCCGTATCCACGCCGATTTCCCGCAATACCGCTAACGAGGCATTCCGCAGAATTTGATATTCTTTATCTGTCAACGTTTGTGCAGGCGCAACCGTGATGGAATCCCCCGTATGCACGCCCATCGGGTCAAAGTTTTCAATCGAGCAAATAATGATGCAATTATCTTTAGAATCACGCACCACTTCCATTTCGTATTCTTTCCAACCCAAAAGTGATTCTTCAATCAATAGCTCGTTAGTCGGTGATAAATACAAACCGCGTTCACAAATCGCCATAAATTCTTCTTTGTTATACGCAATCCCGCCGCCGCTGCCGCCCATCGTAAAAGACGGGCGAATCACGGTGGGATACCCCACTTCTTTTTGCGCGGCTAAAGCCTCTTCCATCGTGTGCGCGGTTTTGGATTTTGCCACTTCCAAATTAATGCGGCGCATCGCTTGATTAAACAAATCGCGGTCTTCTGCCATGTTAATCGCTTCTTTAGTTGCACCTATCATCGTGATATTGTATTTTGCTAAGACCCCATGACGGTCTAAATCTAAGGCGCAATTTAACGCGGTTTGTCCACCCATCGTGGGTAAAATAACATCAGGGCGTTCTTTTTCAATGATTTTTTCCACCGTTTGCCAATCAATGGGTTCAATATAAACTGCATCCGCCATATCGGGGTCAGTCATAATGGTGGCAGGATTGGAATTAACCAGAATCACGCGATAACCCTCTTCACGCAACGCTTTACACGCTTGTGTGCCAGAGTAGTCAAATTCGCACGCTTGTCCAATGACAATAGGGCCTGCACCTAGGAGTAAAATGGATTTTATATCGGTTCTTTTTGGCATGGTGTTATATTGTTTTAAATAATGAGATGTCAGGTAATCAGTGGGTTATGCTGCCTATCTTCTGACTAAATAAGCAACCCATCTGTTTCTAATGCGATTATACAGAACTCTAAGCTAGCACCGAAAGAATGCTATCAGGTTTTCCCCTGTTATTGTATTTTAGAATAGGGAGAGTACAGAACTTAACTTGGAAGGCGTTTTAAAGTGTTTATCCTCATCATCCAACTTATCAAAGAGAAATTTGTCTTTTGACACACACTGCAAATAGTCATTTTGAAGGCCTAACCTTATGAAATACAAACACCTCTTCTTATCTTTGTTCATCCTGTTTTCAGTGTTAGGCAGTTGGGCTTTTTGGCTAGAGCCTGCAAGCTTTGTTATCACCAAAACCGAGCTGAAATTACCGCAATGGTCAACAGAATGCAGCCCACTCAAAGTAGTGTTACTGTCTGATTTACACGTTGGTTCACCGTATAATGGTTTAGATAATTTAGCCAAAATTGTCGCCAAAACCAACGAAACCGAGCCTGATTTAATTTTATTAGCAGGTGATTTTGTCATTCATGAAGTGATGGGCGGAAGTTTTGTCAGACCAGAACCCATTGCGCAAGAATTAAAAAAATTGACCGCCAAGTTGGGGGTGTATGCGGTGTTGGGAAATCACGACTGGTGGTATAGCCAGCGAAAAGTCACGGCGGCTTTACAACAAGTGGGCATACCTGTGTTAGAAAATACAGCGGTTCATTTACACGACAACCAATGTAATTTTTGGTTGGCAGGTATCGGAGATTTTTGGATGGGACAACACCGTCCTGAACGTGCTTTAGAAGGAATTCCTGAGAAAGTCCCCGTGCTTGCGTTTAC
>JAIFMS010000038.1 GCA_020048335.1 Methylococcaceae bacterium
TTCGATTAATTTTTCCACCAAAAAAAACTCACTTTGTTCAACAAATGCCACAATCCGCTCTGTAACCGTCTTGTAATCCAAGGCATAGGCAATATCATCGGTTTGGGCGGCTTTTTTTATATCAAATGCCATTTCAATATCTAAAAGAATGGTTTGTTTTTTCTGTCTTTCCCAATCATAAATCCCAATTAGGGTTTCAATTTCCAATCCACTTAAAAATATAATATCCATTGTGTTTTCCAGTTAAAATAGCTTTCTTTAAACAAAAACTGTTAAGCATACGTTTTTGTACGATAAGTTTCAATGAACGAGGAAAAAAATGATTGAGTGGTTACAAGTTCCTATTGCTTATTTAATTGGCTCGGTGTCCAGTGCCATTATTGTCTGTCGCTTAATGGGATTACCCGACCCGCGCAACCAAGGCTCAGGCAATCCAGGGGCGACTAATGTGATGCGAATTGGTGGCAAAAAAGCCGCTGCAATTACCTTGGCAGGCGATGCGTTAAAAGGTTTAATCCCCGTCTTGGTGGCAAGGTTACTCAATGCGGAAAGCCTATTATTAGCAGCGGTGGTATTTGCCGCATTTTTAGGGCATTTGTACCCGATTTTTTTCGGCTTTAAAGGCGGCAAAGGCGTGGCAACCTCCTTTGGTGTGTCTTTAGGCGTGTCATGGCTTTTAGGATTTATCACCTTAGCCACTTGGCTATTGGTTTATAAAATTTCAAAAATATCCTCCCTGTCTGCCCTGATTGCCGCGTTATGTGTGCCAGTTTATAGTTGGTTTTTACTGAAAAACAGCTCGTTAGCCGCTGTATTCTGCTTGATTTCAGTCATCTTACTTTGGCGGCATCGCACCAATATTCGCCGCTTATTAGCGGGTGAAGAAACCTAAATCCATTCTCTTTGCCTTTACAGTGTCTGAAATAATGCAATTGATTTCCTGATTAATCCTGCATCTGGTATATTCTTAAAGTAACACAAGACAAGCACCTTTCATTATGATTTGGCTTGTCAATGGGTTAAAAAAAACAATAACAATTTTTTATTTATAGCCAACGGAGTTATTTATGTCCGAGATACTCTTTATTCTGACCACCCTTTATGTCGCCTACGTTTTCTATAATACGGCAAATCAACCCAAATCCGCGTCCCGCCCAGCAGCTCACAAAGCAGAAAGCCCTAGTCAAATCAATGTCTTGACTCCCAACGAAATTCCAGCGGCGGCAATAACAGAGAACAAACCTGTCACAGAAGAGGCAAAACTTGCCTTAGACCCTGATACAATTAACAGCGTTCGTAATCCTTTAACCGGTGAGGTCAGTAAAATCAGCTCAAATTATCCTTTCACCAAACGCTGGATTAAAGAAGCCCTGGTCAGTGAAGGTTTATTAGAAAAAATTTACTCAACTGGCGAGTTAAATGAGGAAATTAATGAAAAAATTAAACAGGCTTTAACAACTTTAAAAACACTCCCTCAGTATCAAGCTTAAATCTCTCTTCATGCGTTATCCTTGTTAAACTGGAGTTTAAATTCAAACTTTGAACTCCAGCTATTCAATAGCTCCGCCTCTTTTTTACTCAGGCTCAAAACTGCATCAAGTAATTAAGTAAAAGTTTTAGTATAGTTTTATTTAACATGAAAATTAAGTTTTTAGAATGAAAAGTCATGTTGTTATCGCACCGATTGCTAATGAAATTAAGCAAACACTTGCAGAAGTGCGCTATCACCATCCAAATTTGCACGATTGTTTGTGTGCAGAAGCCGTTTTGTTCAACTCACGCGGTTTCAGTGTCCCTAAAATTTCTCAACTTATTGAATATAAAAGGAAAGCTATTTGTCGTTGGCTTGATAATTGGCAAAAATTAGGTTAAATTGGACTGTATGATAAGTCTCGCAGTGGACGCCCCAGCATTTTTAATGCACAGGATGTGATGCTGGTAGAAGAATTAGTTAAAGAAGAGCCGCGTTAATTCAAGCAGGCACTGGCAAAATTTACCAGCAGAGCGCGTACCTTTGACCGCTACGGCAAGGCTTTAGCTGCTGTCACGACCACTTCAATCAACCCATTCACAAACACATCCAAAGCAACTTTTTCTAGCCCTTGTTTTTTAAGTTCGTCCATATTGACTAAATCATTACGCGCTTGCAATAACCAGCGTAAATCATCCTCATCCATGTCCCCTTCTGCCACTTGTTTTTTCCAGTCTTCTAATTCAGCATCGTAACGACTAAAAAATTGCAATCCACTCTTTACTGCCATGTCAACTGCAACAGAACTGTATTGCTTAAACTCTTGCTCTGCCAAGGATTTTAAGCCTGTTTGCAAATTTGCTACAAAGTTACTCTCTGCCATATCTTCCCCTCCAAATTTTAGTCAAGTTACTCTTTTTTAATATCCGCTGGCTTAATTTTACCGCTTTCCAAGCCAATGATGGTGTCAAAGCCCGCGCCAACAAGCGATTTAACATTTTCAATAAAGGCAGGTTTTAAGATTTGTTTTGCCTGCCAGCGTTCTAAAAAACCGCCCATTAAATGCCCTTCTGGGTTTTTCATAATCACCCATTGTTGGGTGGTTATTTCATTTTGAGGAATACCCTTGGCATATTCATACCCTTGCGTTAGTGCGTAACGCAGGGCGGCAATCTCTGTTTGATTTTGCTGATAAGGGGTCATCGCCTTATCTATCAGTATTAGCGCACTTACTTTGGTATTCACAGCATTGTTATAAGCTTGTTGGTCAAATTTGGCAATGCTTGAACAGCCTGTTAGTAGGAATACAAAGCACAATACTGTCAAACAACGAAACATAATCATTTGCGATGGCATCATAAACGTTTTCAATATTGGTAAGTTTTGGGTTTGTATTTAATCATAAAAAATAAGTACCTGACTACTACTTGAAAGCGATTGAATAAGTACTAAGCTGTCAGACACAAAAAAGCCCTAGTACGATTGACTAAGGCTTTTTTTAAAACGAAACGACCGCGCCGTATTGTTACCGTGGTTTAACGTTTGTCGCTGTTAAACCTTTAGGACCTTTTTCAATGTTAAAATCCACCGCTTGATCAGGATTCAAGGTTTTAAAGCCTTCTCCTTCAATTGCTGAATGATGAACAAAGACATCTTCGCCGCCTTCAGACGGGGTGATGAATCCAAAACCTTTTGTGTTGTTAAACCACTTTACAGTGCCTGTTGCCATTATGCAAAACTCCAATGATTAAATCTTTTTTAATTAGCCTAAGGGATAATATGCCTTACAACAGCTAATGTGCGTCATTGTACCGTTATTTTATAAAAACTGTCATCCGCAGATTTCATACAGTCCATCCAATACTAATGAGTTGGGACTGACCATGCCAATGATTTTTTCATTTTCTATCACAGGGGCGCGAACAAGATTGTAAGTTGCAAAAAGACGTGAGCAATGGCGAATATCCATTTGTGGTCGCACAGCAATGATAGGACAGCTCATCACCTCATACACATTCACTCGCTCAGGGGCGCGATTTTTTGCCAAAACATGGCGGGCAATATCCGCTGAGGTAATCATTCCCCACTCATCGTCCTCATTGCGTTTATTGACAATTAACACCGCTGTTTTTAAGCTTTTCATCAGTTTTAACGCATCGCTAATGGTTGCCGCGCTCTCGATAGTGCTAAAGGTTGTTTTCATAACATCTTTAACGCGAATAATTTTTTGAGTTTGATTCATCGCTGTTCCTCTAATTCGTGAGTTAATTCTTCTACTTGTCGCATCACACCAATCGCATCTTCCACATCAATTTGAAACGCAATACCTGTCCCTGGTTTATTTTCAAACTCTGCCGCGTCAGCAATGCGCTCTAAAATATGCCGGCTTAAGTGTTCTTCGACTAAAAATAACAACACATCACGGTGCGTTTCTAAGGTTAGCCCAAAAAAGGTTTTGGATTGTTTGATTCCTTCACCCCGCGCACTGGTAATCACGGTCGCACCTTTTGCACCATGTTGTCGCGAGGTGTCCAAGACTAAATCCGTTTTATCGGCATCAACAAAGGCAATGATTAATTTAAAGTGCATAAAAACCTCTTAAAGTTATGATTGAGCGGCGCGTTTGCTACGCCATCCTGCAATTTGTGCATAGCCTAACACCGAAATAATCGGAAACAAGCTGGCAAAGGCAATTAAACCAAACCCATCTATTAAGGGATTGCGTCCGGGTACAGTGGAGGCTAAACCAATCCCTAAGGCGGTAACTAGCGGCACAGTGACCGTTGAGGTGGTGACACCGCCTGAATCGTAGGCTAATCCAATGATTAATTTTGGGGCAAATGCAGTTTGAATCAGCACCACGACATAGCCTGCGATAATGTAATAGTATAATTCTGTTCCGCTAATAATTCTAAATGTGCCTAAGGCAATGCCAAAAGCTACACCGCATGAAACCGCTAATCGCAACCCAAAAGCGTGAATCGTACCGCCTGAAATGGCTTCCGCTTTAACCGCAATAGCGAGCAAAGACGGTTCAGCTAGCGTGGTAGCAAAGCCAATACAGGCGGCAAATAAATAAACCCAGCCATATTTTTGCCAAGGCACGTTAAGTGTGTCGGGGGCTATTCCTAAAAAAGCAGGTGAGGTGAGTTGTTTTGCCATTAATTCACCCAACGGAAACAACGCCATGTTTAGCCCTTCTAAAAAAAAGGCAATCCCAATCAAGACATAGACAAAGCCAACACAGGTTTTGACAGGATTGGGTAAGGGTTTCCGAATGACGAACAATTGGAAACCGATAATGATAGCCGCAATCGGCAACACGTCTTTGCAAGTTTCTACTAAAACCTGCGCAAAATGAGCAAACCATGAGTTCATTGTATTATCCCATACAGCATCACAAATACCATCGGCGTTAAAGAAGCAAAGGCAATTAAACCAAATCCATCAATCATTGGATTACGTCCCCGAATAGCCGTTGCCAGTCCAATGCCTAGCGCGGCAACCAGCGGTACAGTAATCGTAGAAGTGGTCACGCCCCCCGAATCATAAGCAATACCAATAATTTCAGGCGGTGCAAACGGGGTAATAATTAACACACCGACATAACCACAGATAATTAGATAGTGTAACGACCAGCCGCGTAAAATTCGCAGCACCCCGACTAAAATAGCAAAACCCACCGAAAATGCGACGGTTAAGCGCAAACCTTGTGCATACTGAGCTTGTGCCGCTGCACTATCAGCGATAATGTGTCCTTTTCGCGCAATGCTCGCTGCTTGGTCAGCAATGGCAATCAGTGCAGGTTCTGCAACGGTTGTGCCAAAACCTAAACAAAAGGCAAAAATCAACAGCCACGCGACACTGCCTTTTTTCGCAAACGCATAAGCCATTGATTCACCAATGGGAAATAACCCTTGTTCTAAACCTTGCACAAACAAAGTCAAGCCCAGCACCACAAAAAGCGTTCCCACGATTAAATTGCCCGCATCAGGCAAGGGCTGTTTAATCACCAATACTTGAAATACAATTACCACGGCTAAAATGGGGGCAAGGTCAAAAAAGCTAGCGAGTAATTGTTGCATAAAGCGATTTTTAAAAAATGACATTTTGACTCCCAGTTGGCAAGATTATTGCGTAATTAAAATAGTCTGTGCTAAATAGAGAAGTATTTAACACAGTAATTTTTTTAATAACTATCCTAACATGATAATATCATGCCATATTTAATGGTGAAACAAGGTAAATAATGAAAGCAAATATAGGTTTAATTGGGTTGGCGGTGATGGGACAAAATTTAGTTCTTAATATGAATGACCACGGCTTTAAAGTGGCGGTACACAATCGCGGCAAAGATAAAATAGATGATTTTTTGCACGATGCCGCCAAAGGCACACAGGTTGTGGGCGCGTACAGCTTAGAAGAATTAGTCAATGCCTTGGAAACGCCACGCAAAATCATGTTGATGGTAAAAGCCGGCGAAGTGGTTGATATGTATATCGACAAGTTAGTCCCGCTACTATCAGCAGGTGACATCATTATTGATGGCGGTAATTCATTGTACACTGACAGCAACCGTCGCACCGATGCGTTGCAAGAAAAAGGGATTTTATTTATTGGCTCAGGCGTGTCAGGCGGTGAAGAGGGCGCGCGAAATGGCCCGTCAATTATGCCAGGTGGCAATCCTTTAGCTTGGGCAGCGGTAAAACCGATTTTTCAAGCCATCAGTGCGAAAGTCGATGGTCGTCCATGTTGCGAATGGGTGGGCGAACAAGGGGCAGGGCATTATGTCAAAATGGTGCATAACGGCATTGAATACGGCGATATGCAGTTAATTTGTGAAGCCTATCAATTGCTTTCAGAAGGCTTGGGGTTAAATGCCGAAGAAATGCAAGTGGTTTTTGCGCAATGGAATCAAGGCAAACTCAGCTCTTATCTGATTGAAATTACAGCCAATATTTTGGCTTATAAAGATGAAGACGGCGCACCGTTGGTAGACAAAATTCTGGATACCGCAGGACAAAAAGGCACGGGAAAATGGACAGCGATTAACGCGCTGGATTTAGGAATGCCGTTGACGTTGATTGCAGAATCGGTTTTTGCCCGTTGTTTATCGGCACAAAAAGATGAACGTGTTAAAGCGGCAGGGATTTTACCCAAACGCAACACGACTTTTTCAGGCGACAAACAAGCGATGATTGATGCGATTGGTGATGCACTGTATGCGGCAAAAATCATTTCTTATGCGCAAGGCTTTCGCTTATTAAAAGAAGCGGCACAGGAATTTGATTGGAATTTACACTACGGTGACATTGCCTTAATGTGGCGCGGCGGCTGTATTATTCGTAGTCAATTCTTAGGCGATATTAAAGCCGCCTATGATACTGACCCTGACTTGGATAATTTATTATTAGCCGATTTTTTCCTGAATGCGATGCAACAGGCGGACGCAGGTTGGCGCAAAGCGATTATTTTAGGCGTGGAGTTAGGCATTGCTACCCCTGCCTTTTCTTCCGCATTGGCTTATTTTGATGGCTATCGCACTGCGCGGTTGCCTGCCAATTTATTACAAGCGCAACGTGATTATTTTGGTGCGCACACTTATGAACGGTTAGACAAGCCTAAGGGTGAGTTTTTTCACACTGATTGGACAGGTCACGGCGGTAAAACAGCCTCAACAACGTATAATGCCTAAATCAGGTCTGTAGAAACATAGTCAGTAATCGAAAGTTATAAATCCCCCTAGCCCCCTTTAAAAAGGGGGAACGCCCTTCTTTACAAAAGGAGGGTATTTAAAATCCATCCCAGCCCTCCTTTATAAAAGGAGGGTGTTTATTCATCTGTTAATTGCATTTTTTAAGGCAATCAAAAAACCCAACCCTAAAAAAGCCCCGGGTGGCAAAATAGCCAACAACATCCCGTGATAATCTTCTATCAAGGTGATTTGCCAATTTTTTGCGGATGCACCAAACAACAATTCGGCATGAGAAAACAACGTGCCAGAGCCTAAACTTTCCCGCAGTCCCCCCAGCAGTAATAAGGCTAAGGTAAAACCCAATCCCATTGCCGCACCATCTTGCCAGGCTTTGGCAGGACTGTTTTTCATGGCAAACACTTCGGCACGTCCGATAATCGCGCAATTGGTGACAATTAACGGGATGAAAATTCCTAACATCTTGTAAAGCTCATAAAACCACGCTTTCATCAGCAATTCCACCACCGTCACAAGACAGGCGATGATTAACACAAAAATCGGCAAGCGGATTTCTGTAGGAATCCAGTGCCGCAAACTTGCCACGATGACATTAGAAGCCATTAGCGTTAGTGTGGTGGCAATTCCCAACCCTAAACTATTAATCACCGTATTAGTCACCGCTAACAGTGGACACAGCCCCAGCAACGCCACCAACGCTTGATTATTGTGCCAAAGTCCGTTGTTAATAATTGCCCAATCCGCCTTTATTTTCATCTGTTGTCTTCTGTAAAATAGTTCTGTTGCACCCTCAATCCCCGTTATCATAACAAGCAGAGCGCGATTTTGTCGCTACACATCAATCCTGTTTACAAAAACTTTAACCCGAGGTTGTAATGCCGCAAGAAATTGATACTCAGCAGTTAAGCCCCCTGCAACGAATTATTTTAACCTCCAACGGCACGGTGACACGGCTGTTGGAAAACTTAGTGGGCGAATCTTTAAAAGTCATTAAGCTGTATGAAAATCTCAGTCCTCATAGCGAAGCTATTGCCTATTTAGATTTGCCCGCCCAGCAAGCAATTATTCAACGTGAAATTTGTTTGCAAGGTGAAACAACAGGGACAAACTGGCTGTATGCAAACTCATTGATTGTGCCAGACCGTTTAGAACCTTCATTTCGAGAGGATTTATTAGAATCACAGATTCCGATTGGCAGTTTATGGTCTAAATATCGGGTGGAAACGTTTAAGGAAATTTTGCCACCGTTTCAAGAAGTGGCGGGCAAATTAGCCGTGCATTTTTCCATGTTACCCGAACAACTTTTATTGGGACGCACTTATCGAGTTTTTTCGCAACAGCAGCCTGTGATGATGCTCACTGAAAAATTTCCTGCCCATTATTTTATGACAATGCCGAATTAAAAAATAACCTGCTGCTTTAATTTACGTTACAGCAACGGGCTATAGTAAAATGTAGCCATTTTTTACCTCAACTCTTCACACTACTATGACCGACACCCCTGATATTTTACAAAAAATCCTTGCCACAAAAGTGACTGAAGTTGCTAAACGCCGTGTGCGGATGCCGATTGCCACATTACAAGAGATTGCGACAGGTGTTGAACCGCCGCGTGGTTTTTGTGCGGCGTTACAAAGCAAAGTGGCGGCAAAAAAACCTGCCATTATCGCGGAAATCAAAAAAGCCTCCCCCAGCAAAGGGGTAATTCGGGAGGATTTTCAACCTATCCTGATTGGGCAAGATTATGCAATGAATGGTGCAACCTGTTTGTCAGTGTTGACCGACAAGGATTATTTTCAAGGGTCAGAAGCGGCTTTACAGATGGTGCGGGAACGCTGTCCTTTGCCTGTATTGCGCAAAGATTTTATGATAGACCCGTATCAAATTTACGAATCGCGGGCGTTAGGAGCGGATTGTATTTTGTTGATTGTTGCCGCTTTGGTGGATAGTCAAATGCAGGAATTGGCTCTGTTAGCCAAAAGTTTAGGGATGGATGTGTTGGTTGAAGTCCATGATGCCGACGAATTACAACGGGCGTTGCAATTAGAAACCCCGCTGATTGGGATTAATAACCGCAATTTGCGCACCTTTGACACGCATTTACAAACAACCCTCACGTTACAGACGCAAGTGCCAGCGGGTCGGTTGATTATTACCGAAAGTGGTATTCACACCAAAGAAGACGTGCAGCTTATGCTAGAGAATGGCATTTATACGTTTTTAATTGGTGAGGCGTTTATGCGGGCAGAACATCCTGGACAGAAAATGCACGAATTATTTTTTTTATAAAATCCTCCGTTGTCTGTAAAAGCCGCCTCTTTCATTGGAAAGGGGCGATGAATTAACAGGAACTCCTGATTATTTAATCGCGAATTCATACAATTAAGTGCAACACCTCGAAAGTGGTTAGATGGTATAGTTTCCATCGACAAAAAAGAACCTAGCGAGGCACAACGTGACCATCTAACCCAAGAAAAATGATACTTTATAGCCTTTAAAATAAATATGCTATGCGCTTGTTTTTAAAGAAAATTTTGCTAACACACATTGTGTTAGCTTATTTAAAAAATAAAACAGAGTGTTTTTTCTTAACTATCAAACTCAGGTTAAATCATTGCGAACGCGCTAAATTATTACAAATGGCAACCGTAGAACTGGCTTGATTTAAGGTATAAAAATGTAATCCAGGTGCGCCATCATCGAGTAATCGTTGACACAATTGTGAAACCACCTCAATCCCAAACGCGCAAATTGCCGCTTTATCATCCCCAAAACATTCCAAGCGTTTACGCAGCCAGCGGGGAATATCCGCGCCGCACATTTCTGAAAAACGAAACAATTGTGAGTAATTGGTAATGGGCATAATTCCTGGCACAATCGGAATGGTGATACCGTGTTTTTCGCATTGGTCTCTAAAATAAAAATAACTTTCAGGACTGTAAAAATATTGGGTAACTGCCGCATTCGCCCCCGCCTCCACTTTGCGTTTAAAGTTTTTAAAATCTTCATTGGCATTTGCAGCTTGCGGATGAACTTCAGGATAAGCTGCAACGTGAATTTGAAAAAAATCACCTGTTTCTTGCCGAATAAAGTCAACTAATTCATTGGCATAGCGAAATTTTCCTGTTGACATCATCCCAGAGGGTAAATCGCCACGCAAAGCCACAATTTTACGAATATCGTGTGCTTGATAGGCTTGCAAAATTTCTTTGATGCTTTCTTCGGTTGCGGCAACGCAAGATAAATGCGGCGCGGCGGCAATCCCTGCTTGTTGAATTTTTACCACCGTTTCATAGGTTTTATCACGGGTTGAACCACCAGCCCCAAACGTGACGGAAAAAAAATCAGGCTGCAATTGAATCAGTTGTTGATGCACATTCGCTAAACTGATTACCCCCTCTTCTGTTTTTGGGGGGTAAAATTCAAAGCTAAATAAGGGGAAGGTTGATTTTTCTGACATGATAGACTCGTAAAATAATAAAAATAGAGGGATGATTGTTTTAAAACTATCAACTTGGCACGGCAATACTGGCAACCAATTCTTGCACTAAGGTGGTCGCTTTTAAACCTGCAAAGGTACTGTTTGCCTCAAGACTTAAGCGATGGGCAATCACAGGCACGGCTAATTCCTGAATCACATCGGGTGTGACAAATTCATAGCCATCAATCAGTGCCAAGGCTTGCGCACATTTCATTAACATCAGTGAAGCTCGCGGACTGGCTCCTAAGTTGACTTCTTTTAATTGCCTCGTACTGGCAACAAGCTCAACAATATAGTGTTTCAATTCTTCACTAATTCGCACTTGTTTGACTTGCTGTTGCAAAGTGATTAATTGCGCAAAACTGATACAAGGTTGCAAATGTGTTAAAGGATGGGCGTGACCTTGCGCAGTTAACATCGCCACTTCTTGGGCGTGTGACACATAACCTAAACTAAATTTCATCGCAAAGCGGTCAAGCTGGGCTTCTGGCAAGGGATAAGTACCGTGAAATTCCACAGGATTTTGCGTAGCAATCACAAAAAATGGCTCGGGCAGTTGCCGAATTTGCCGCTCAATGCTGACTTGATTTTCTGCCATTGCTTCGAGCAATGCCGACTGCGTGCGCGGGGAAGCGCGATTAATTTCATCGGCAAGCAAAATATGACAAAAAATAGCCCCTTGTTCAAATCGAAAAACGTGCTGCTGCGGGTCAAAGATAGAAAAGCCTAAAATATCAGCGGGTAATAAATCGGGGGTAAACTGAATCCGTTGAAATTGCGCTTCACAGGAAACCGCCAATGCTTTAGCTAAGGTGGTTTTTCCTGTTCCTGGGACATCTTCTAATAAAACATGACCCCCACAGCTAAAAGCCGCTAACAGCCACTGTAAAGTACGCACCTCGCCTAGCATGACTTGCGCTAAGTTGTGGGTTAATTTTTCACAAATTTCTTGGGCTTGCACAAAGGCAGGCGAGAGAGATGGTCGATTCAAAATTGATTTCAAGTGAATGTGAGAAGTTAAGTCAGGAGTCAAAATTTGGCAAAGGCTATGTTGCACGCGCACCAAAAATGGCACTGCCAATCCGAACGTGTGTTGCGCCTTCTTCAATGGCAATTTCAAAATCACCGCTCATCCCCATCGACAATTGAGAGGCGTTTATTTCTGGCAATCGGACATGCAAACAGCGCGAAAGGGCGGCTATCTTTTTAAAAATACTCCGCAAACTTTGTTCATTTGCATCAAAAGGAGCCATTGTCATTAAGCCTAATAAGTCTAATTGCGGCAATTGATGCACGGCTTTGATTACCTCAATTAGGGCTTCAAGCTGTGATGTGTCCTGTTGCCAATTCTGACAAGCAAAACCACTTTTGCTTTCTTCACCCGATACATTGACTTGAATAAACACAGGCAACGTCCGCTGTTGTTCAACCAGTTTCGCCGATAAGCTTTGCGCGATTTTAAGCCTATCAAGCGCATGAAAATAATGGGCATATTGCGCCACCGTTTTACTTTGCCGGCTTTGTAGATGACCAATAAAATGCCATTTTAAATCGCTTAAATGGCTTAATGCTTGGGCTTTTTTTTCCAATTCTTCGCTACGATTTTCACCAAAATGACGGACTCCCGCTTCATACGCATTGATAATATCTGCTAGCGGTTTTTGTTTGCTAACGGCAATTAGCCTAATCTCATCGCCAGTTCGTCCTGAGCGTTGCGCTGCTTGTTCAATACGCGCTAAAGTAGCTTGTATGGTTTGAAAACTTACCACAAAATATCTCCTAAAATAGTAAATTATCCTTTTGACAGCTAGGTTTTAAGGATTTACCGTGAAACAAATGAAAAATAAAAACCTTCTGCACTGAAATTACTTTATGGTTATCCTATTTTAGATGGCTTTAAAATAACAGTAAACGTTCAAACTATTCAGGGGTTGAATTATCAACCAACAAGGATTTTTTCTTGGGCGGTATTTTTTTCCACAAGCCGCCAGTAGAAAAACAACCCCAGCCCCATTTTAGCCAATTCAGTAATGATGCGGCGAGCCACAACGACCACAGCAACATTAATACTCGATAGCCCATTAAAGGCAACATTATCACGGTTGCCGTTGGTAATTGTGCCGCACTGCGGTCTTGATACCAATGTAAATTAAACGCATCCGATTGATTGCCGATAATTTGCATATCAGGCGATTCCAATAGCCCATGATGCACGGCGGTATACAGCAATATCAAAGCATAGACGGTTAAAAAACCTAAGCCAAGCTGCATCACATTAAAATAAAAACCCTCCAATGTTTGCTGTGTGGTGCGCAGTCCTAAGGCGATTAACCAGGCGATGACAATGAGTGCAAACAACAGCGGAATTTGACTCAAGCCAATCAGCAACAAAAACCATTGCCAGTGTTTTAAGGGGGTCAATTGAATTTTCCCCAAACCCATTGCCGCAAATGCCAGCACAATTAGCACTCCCCAAAACAACACCGCAGGCCCAAAACGCGAGCCTGCGGTGAATAAAACCCAGCGGTCCTGCCCTAAATGCAGGCTAAGTTGGCTATTGACGCTATCTATCCCTAAATTAACCACAGGGGTTTGCAAAAAAGTGGCTTGATTTTGCATCGCTAACCAATTAATCGCGATAGATTGTGAACCGGGTTTTATCGGCAAAGTGACTTGATTTTGCTTTTGCCGAATCGGTTGGGTTATTCCGTCAATGTGTACCGATTGCAGCTGGGCATTTTTGGGCAATAAGATAGCGTGTTGCGTACCTTTAGAGCTACGAATCGCTAACACTAAGCTCGCTTCTTGTGAACGTTTCCCAGGGGTTAATTCTAAATGGCTACTGTCAATTGTCAGGGTACGCCCGTTAATCGAAACTGGACGGCTGATAGTTAATAGCACTTTTTCACCTGCCCAAGGTCGCCATTCGGGTAACCAGTGACCTTCTGCGTTTTGATGATGCACCACTGAAATCCCTGTGCTTTGTAAATGCCAAATCGGACTGACATCGGCTCGCCATATTTCTGTCCAATGCGGCGTTTTAGTTGCAAGCAGTTCTATCTGTACCGATTTTTCCAAAACCGATTCCCATTGTAAACTCTCATCATTGGCAGACATGGTGACTTGCACTTTGCCATTTTTCACCCGCACATCAGGCGTTGTGACCGACTCGCCTTTTAACAGGGGGAATTCTAATAAAACAGGAACATCAGAGCCGATGCGCCGCTCAACTTTGGTGGTCAATCGCCAATCCAATCCCAGTTCTAAAGTCCGTTCTATCTGAATAAAAGCAGGTAATGCACTTTGCTCTAAAGTTTGGTTGCTACTCTGTTGTACCGCCGTTTGAATGCGGTTAAATTGCAGTTGGTCGGTGACTTCACCATTTTCTAAAACCCCTTCAATTGACCAGCCAACGGCTTCTGTGCTGACATAGTGCGGTTTTAAAGGCAATGGCAAGGTAAATTTATTTTGTGCAGGCGTGATGCCAGACAGCACGACCTGATGTTCACCCGTGGCAACCACCAGTAATAATGCCCCCTCATCGGTACGACGCATTGCAGTAGCAATTTTTCCATCAATTGTCACTTGATTAGGCAACCATTCCTTATACAAAGCAGGCAATGGCAACGCGCTGGTTTGTTGTGCATGAACTTGTAACGTCAAGGTCAATTTTTCAGGTGTCATTGTCACGGTCATGCGCGGAATTTGCACACATTGCGGCACACAATCGGGGGCTTCTAGTAAGCGCGCTTTCAGGGTTTCTAACACTTCAGGCGGAGGAAAATCGGCATAGGCTTGTTTGCTCGGTAGACCCGTTAAAGGAATGATTAACAACCATGCCGTAAAGGGCAGATAGGTTTTCCAACCCCGCATTTTAGCTTCCCAACCCAATAAGAGAAAAGACAAAACAACCACAGTAATGGCACGGCTAAAATTAAGCAGCATCGTGAGAAAAGGACTGGCATACCACAAGCTGATGCGTTGAGAGCTATCAACCGCGCCATTCCAGGATAACTGCACTTCATTCCATTGCCATTGCGGTGAACCCAATCCTGTTGGCACATTGGCATTGGGGTCAATTTGCTTAAAGTTAGCGGACTGTTGCTGGTAGGCATTCATAGAACCCCCGCTTATCGCCCGCTTTTTTGCATAAACAGCTGCGGCATTAGCTTTTGTTTTTGCCTCTATTTCAACTTTTGCTTTTGCAGCTGCATCAGCTTTTGCTTTTAAAGCCACAACTGGACTGGCTTCGGGAGCTATATTTTCAGAAACAGCTTGCTCTTCATTTTTCAACTCCTGTTCCATCAAGGCTATTTTTTTATCTTTTAGGCTCAACAGTTTTTCCATGGCTGTCATTTGATCGCCCTGTTTTTGCAAGAGTATTTCAGTATCAGACTTGTTAGTCATACCCGAATCAGCGTTGTCTTCTTCATCTACCAATTCAGTTGCTATCTCCATAGGTTCTGGCATAGGCTGTTCCACAGGCTGTGCTGCCGGTTGTTCTACGGGATTGACAATTTGTTGCCACGGTTTTTCCAGTTGTGGATACAAGCCAATTCGCACTTGTGCGACTAAAAAAGGCAATACAATGAATGCCAAACTGAGCCAGCACAGATTGCGATACCATTGCATTAACGTAAAAAATTTACTTTCTGGTAACACCCGCAACAAAGCAAGGGCGGCAATCAGATTAATCCAAATTAATTGTGGCGCGTCGGGTTCATGCCAAATCAGCATCAAGGTGAACAATGCAAAACCACCCCAGTAAGGATGCCAAAGTTTTCCAACCGCTAAGGAAATAATCAGTACCAAAAATAAATCCAACAGTGTCCAATTAGAAAGCCAGCAATCTGGGTCATTATCCACGCCAGTCACGGCTAATAACCGCCAGCCGGGTGGCAAGCGTAAGGTAGTATTAACTTGGTGAAAACGTTGTTCCCAGCCCACCGCATTAAGATTGCCGATTGAGCCTGTTAAACGACTGTCAGCTTTTAAATCCAATTGCCCTTGCCGTACTTCAACCCCCAATTCTTTGCTGTTGGGTAAATGGGTAATTAACTGACTGTCACCGTTGAGTTTTACCTGACCTACCTGCATTTCAGGTAGTGCGTTTAATCGCCACCCGTTAGTCATTTTGCCGTTGATTTGATCTTGTACGGTATAGCCTGTGCCTGAAAAATCCAGCCATAGTTGTCGATTTAAGGTTAATTGATTCGGTTGAGGTTCTGGGTCGCCCCGCCGAATTTCCTTAAACACCATTTGTTCACCTTGCTTAATTTGATAAGCTGGCAGTTTTTTCCACGCCTCAGGCAAATTAGTTTGACTTGGGTCAATCGCAGGCAAGCTGTCAATTTCCACTAAGCGCAACGCAGGACGGGCATTGAAGACCCAAATTTCTGAATTGACCCAACTGGCATCGTGAAAAGTTAAGCCCACTGCGGTCAGTGGTTTAGGATGACGTGCCAGTAATTCCAGATGCCAACGCCCTGCTCGCACTTGCAAAGTCAGGCTGCCATTGGCTTCAATTCGTGCAGGCAACGGGCTTTGTAATTTAATGGGGATAAAGTTGGCTAATAAAGCGTGTGGCAATTTTATCTCACGCTGTTGTCCTGAGACTTCCAATTCTAAAAAAGTGACCACTTGCAGAGGCACATTGTCATCAATCTGGCGAAAAACTTGTAAATCCAATTTATTTTCCAAAAGTTGAGGCTTTTTTTCACCCACATCACTTTCTTTTAACCATAATGAGCCTTCTTTGATGGCAGGAAAAGCGACCTGTTTGCCATTAATGGTTAAATCAATCAGTCCTGTTTCTTCAGGGATAGTCAAATTTTCAGGAATGTTATCCCATAAAAACTGCCCTTTTAATTGATGCGTTCCTGCGGGTAATTTTACCATGGGTGTGTCATCCTTATTCATCACCAACACCGCGTTATTATTCAGCGTGACATTTAACGGCCAATGTTTTTCATCGCCGGGTAAGGCAACCCACCCTTCCCTGTAAAGTTGCCAGGTGCTGGTAAACTGCCCTTGTTGGTTAGATAACGCTAAGTTTAAATGCCCTGACCAAGTGCATTGTTTGTCTTGTTGATCAGCCAGTGGGCAACCATAATCCTGTTCATCGGCTAAAACCCAATGAATCCAGGGTTGCAAGGGTTGTGGGACTTTTTCAGGGCTTAATGGCACGGCAAATGCGCGTGTTAAACACAGTAAACTCAGGAATAATAGTCTTGCAAAATAACACATAACTTAATGCCTAACAGTGTGAATAATAAGAAGTTTTAATTTATACAGTGACTAGAATCGGATGTAAAGATGTGATTGAAATTTTTTATTTACCCGTGTTGATGCGCTTTAAGGTTTATACAAAAAATCAGGTAAAAAACCTATTTTTAAGGGATATAACCTAGTTTTTAAGAATAGATGCTTTCTTATTTTTATAATACGTTGTTTTTAAAAACTTATTCAAATGGCATATAATCTGCTTATATCTTTGCTAGCTTTAAAAACCAAACTATCATCCAGCCTAATCACACTAATTTTGAGAGTGAGTTATTGTCAAATATGTTGAATTTACGCTTAGAGGAAATTGTAGTTGTTGCTTGTTTTACACTACTGCATCTTGGGCTGTATCAATACACTGCGCATTTGCCCCCGCCGAAAATTAAAGCTGTTCCCATTAAAGTTGAGTTTATTCATCCTAAACCTAAGCCTATTCCAAAACCTGAGCCGAAGGTGGAACAACCAAAACCTAAGTTAATTGACGCGCCGCCTAAGCCAAAAGAGCCACCGAAAAAGCCTAAAGTGATTAAGCCTAAGGTGAAGCCGAAAAAAGTGCATAAAAAGCCTGAGGTTAAAAAGGTCGTTTATAAACCAAGGTTGCAGCAACACAGTGCTATTAAGGTTCATGCCGAAGAAGTGGTGATAAAGGAAGTGGTCGAACACGCTCAACCAATCAGTGAGCCTGTGGTGAAAAAACCAGACCCCAAACCAAAACCTGTCGAAAAAGAAGAGCCGCGTGAGCGAGAAGAGCCGCGTGAACGAGAAGAACCGCCTGAACCTAAACACGCCCCTGTAATTACCAAAGTCACAGGAATTGGCAGCTGTAGTTCTACGCTAAACGATTATCCTTCAGCAGCACGCGAAGAAGGGCTAGAAGGCACCGTAAAAGTAAAAGTAAGCGTTTCTGCCAGTGGTAATGTCAGCAGTGCCAGTATTGTTAAAAGTAGTGGACATGGCATTTTAGACCAAAGTGTTTTATCCAATGTGTATGGCTGTCATTTTGAACCTGCGGAAAAAGACGGCGTGCCTATTTCGAGCAAGGTGGTTATTCCCGTTCGTTTTAGATTAAATTAATTAATTATCGTTTATTGATAAACAAAAAGGAGTATTGCGTAATATGTTTACCATGTCATCATCTCTTGCGGTCAATGTCGCATTGTGGTTATTAATTGTATTTTCCATTGTCACTTGGAGCATTATTGTTATTAAAGTGATTAATATTTGGAAACGTGGAATTAATAATGCAAAATACAACACTGAGTTTTGGAATGCTCCCAATTTAGCACAGGCAATTAAAATAGATATTCCTTGTCCAATGGGGCGCATTACTCACGAAGGGGTAAAATTTTTACAGCAAGATTGCTCTGATTCTGCTGAAAAGAATTTATTTCATGCAGGCAGCAAGCAAGATATATTAGAACGGTGTTTGCGGTTGGAAATTCAACAAGAACGGCATGAATTAGAACGGGGCTTAACCGTTTTAGCCAGCGTAGGTAGTACCGCCCCGTTTATTGGTTTATTCGGCACGGTATTAGGGATTATGCACGCCTTGCAAGAAATTACTGCCAAGCATTCTGCCAGTGTTGATGCGGTGGCAGGGCCTGTCGGTGAAACTTTAATTGCCACCGCTATCGGAATTGCTGTCGCGATTCCCGCTGTATTAGCGTATAACTTTTTTCTGCGTAAAGTTAAATTATGTGAAGCAGAATTAGAAAATTTCTCAAATGATTTTTTAAGGCTGGCAATTCAAGCCGACTTTAAAATTGCAACAGGAGATAAAAATGGCATTTAGCAATAAAAGCGATGATTCGGCCATGAGCGAAATCAACGTCACGCCTTTAGTCGATGTGATGTTGGTTTTATTAATTATTTTTATTGTCACCGCGCCGTTAATCACCCAATCCATTACGGTTAATTTACCTGAAACGCAAAAAGATTTAACTATTGTCGATACGCCTGAAAATCATATTGTTAATATTGAGTTAACCTTAGGAGGGCAATTAACGATTGCGAAAAAAGAAGAGAAACAGATTTTTAAAGCGACCGAAAAAGACAAAATCACCCAAACGTTCAAAACATTGTTAGAAAAAGATAAAGATGTGATTTTGGTTTTCAGTGCGGATGATAAAGCCCCGCATGGCGATGTGATGAAAATTATGCAGCAAGCGGAAAATGTAGGGATTTTGAAAATTTCATTTTTGACGATGGAAGAGCATCCCTAATCTATACAACAGTGAATGCTGCGTTGAAAGCTTGTGTCATAACGAGCTTGCAGCAGCACTGGTGTCTTATAGTTCAGTGGCACTCTACCGTGCGTTTGCCGTGTTCTGTTTTTAAAGAAAAACTTTGTCGGATTAAGTCAGTAATTTTATTTTATCAACTGTAATTTGCACGTTTCTAAAATAGAAATCAATACATTAAACAAGTTGTCTAATTCTTCAATTAAAAATTTCTACGCTTCTTTTAAAACAGGATAAATTAAGTTTTCACAAATAGCAGCTTCTGAAACGTTGTATGCCACTTCTTTAAGAGTAAAGAAAATGTCTTGTCGCACGGATTCATTGAGTGTTGCGGTTTTAATAATTTCAAAATCATCTTTTTTGTAATGAATTTGATAATGTTTTAAAACGGCTGCCAGCGATTTAAATTGATTGGTAAATGCCATATTATTCTCCAGTTTGTTTTTTGGAGTTCAAAGTCGCGACTTTGAACTCCGTTACTCTCCAATTTACGAATTAATAAAATTCATTGCCATTTTTTCATTTGTTTCAATGGCGGTTTTTAATAAGCGTTCACTTGTCGCTTTTTAAAAAAAACTTTGTTTAACTAAATCGGCGATTTGTATTTACTTTTCGGATGAAGAATTAACTGAATACTCAAATATAGCTTTTGCAACAAATTCAGCTAATTTAACTGGAACAGCATTTCCAATCATTTGTTCTAAATCAGATTTTGCCATATCTATCCATTTGAAGTATTTAGGGAAAGTTTGTAAATAACTCCTTTCTATAGTTGTCAATGGGCGCAATTGTGTAAAATCCTTCAGCGTATCTCCTTCGTGAAATTGATATGTTTTCGGAATAGGTCTATTGACCCCCCTAATAGTAGGACTTGGTTCGTAAATACTAAAAACAGCTCGACGTGCATAACTTCTGGGATGTCGATAGTAATGTTCTATACCTAAAGAATTACCTAAATAATCAAAAACAGTAGTTGGTTTATTAGATATACTTTTGTTTAAATAAGACTCCAGTGCATTGTCTTGCCCATTTAAAACACCAATTAAAAAGAATCGTTTTCGTGATTGAGGAACTCCACAAAGACTAGCATTTAAAATTTTTGAGGTTAATCCATAATGACTTTCTTTAAAAATATCTATCGCTTTTCTTAGTGTTTTTGTTGTTGTAATTCTATTTACATTTTCCATTACAAAATATTTTGGTTTCAATTTTGAAATAATTTCTGCAAACTTTATAGTTAAATCAGCACGGCTATGTTCATTCATTTTTCCTGCACTTGAAAAATCTTGGCAAGGAGGACCTCCAATAATCATATCTGGGACGTAATTTTGAAAAACAGAAAAATCCTCAATATCAGCTATGTTGATGTTAAAAACAGGATGTGAAAAGTTTTTTTTATAAACATTTATAGCAGATTGCCAATTATCAAATCCTGCACTTATTTCAAATCCTGCATTTTGAAACCCTAATGACAAACCACCACAACCAGCAAATAAATCTATTATTTTCATATTTTAATTAAATAAGTCGGAAGAATTATAAATGATAGCATCAAACCGTCTTTCGGGACTGAGTAGCAAATGACCATTTCCTAATATAATATTTTTAATTTCGTCTTTTGTAATTCTAGGTTTTGTAAGTTCTGCACACGTCATAAAAGGATGTGATACTTTTCCACTTACTGCAAATGCTTTGTCATTTTTGGTATTGTAGGAAAGTTCATCAATAATTTTTGTGTGATGGATTTTTTCAGTATTGCTGAAATCTAAAAGCATTTTTAAGAGCCAAATAACAGAGCGTAACTGTCTGGTAATTTTATTTTCACTTCTTAATTCCTTGATTGCTACATTTAAAAATAACCTTGTGAAAGAAAAATTACTCCATACAAAAATATCTAAACAGTTATTTTCTAATTGTGATGACTTCCCTATTGTTTTCCAAATTGGTTGCATAATTAATGGTTCTTGTTTATCAAGATTGGCGAGTAAAACTTTGTCAAGAACGGCAATCATTTTTGGAATATACGGCATCACTTCCCTACCGTCGGTCCAATCTTTGATTTCATTAAAATCAGTTCCTAATAAATTTTTTAAATTATTAGTGTTGAGGCGATAATTCATAGCAATACTTGATGCTAGATAAACAATACTATCAGGTCGAATTACTATTTCAGAACCAAATTTATTATCTGCTAAGTCACAAGTTGCATTATCAGGTAATGCTGTTAATTTAATTTCTAAACCTCGTAAACAGCAGGATGACTTAATATCTTGTATTACCAAATCAATTCTTGGAAGATTACCAATGACCAGTTGTTGATATGGTGTGTAATCACTTTCAAAAGCAAAAAATAAATCTTCAGATGCTGGGTTAATACCAAAAAGTTGTTCTGTGGAAATAATGGAATGTGTAATTTTTAAATGATTATCCAATTTTAAATATACAGGAGCAAGATTTTGACTAGCCATATAACAAGCTAATGCTGTAGGAAATGAAGAATTAAATTGATTTTTACCCCAAGTATCCTTTTGAGTAAAATCTCGATTTGATTGGTTAATTCCAAATAGTGCAGGTTTTTGTATTTTAGAACAGTTAATCATATTTAATTTTTTTGTTAAAAGTTGTTGATTAAGTATTTGGGTGGCTAATTCAGTCACCATTGGAACACAAACAGAATTGCCAATTTGTTTATAGGCTTCAGATTTATTGTCAGATATTTTAAAATTCTCTGGAAATCCCATAATTCGGTAGCATTCTTTGATGGTTAATTTTCTTACTGCATCTTTATTGGGAAGATAAATAAAAAAGCGTCCTGATGATTCTTGAGATGGCAATGTCGGGTGAGTTCCTTTCACAGAATAAATACGGTTAGGTTGTTTATGCACACGCGATAAATGTTCTGTATTCTTTCTAACCCCTGCCTTTCTGATGGCTTTATTTCGATAACCGACAAAAATTAGTCCAGATTCTTTTTGTGTAACAGGATTTTCAATTAAAGTGTATTCATCGTTATTTAAAAATTCAAAATCGCCGTTGTCATTATCTAAAAAACTTTCGAGTGCTTTTGTGTTAGTGAAACGACACTTTGAAAAATTAAATGGTTTTGCTTTAGTTGCAAAAATAATAATGCGCTCTCGATTTTGCGGCATTCCAAAATTTTTAGCATTTAAGAGCTTTGTTGTGACGTGATAGCCTAATTCTTCCAAAGAATTTAAAATGACGGTTAATGTATTGCCTTTGTCGTGATGAATAAGATGTTTTACATTTTCTAATAAAACAACTTTGGGTTGTTTGGCATTAATAATTTCACAGATATGAAAAAATAATGTCCCGCGCGTGTCTTCAAAGCCTCTTTTTTTACCGCAAATACTAAACGGCTGACAAGGAAATCCTGCTGTTAATACATCATGGTCAGGAATAGCATTGAGCGGTATTTTTGTCACATCGCATAAAGGTATGTCTCCAAAGTTTTTCTGGTAAATTGTTTTGCAATAGTTATTTATTTCCGAAGACATCACCCATTTAAAACCCGCTTTTTCAAAGCCAATTCTAAACCCACCAATACCTGAAAATAAATCAACAAAAGTAAATTGATTGTTCATGCTATTAAATTAATAAGTGTGATAACAAAATTAAGGCGTTACTTTTTTTACCTTACACTAAACACACAATATAAGGCGTGGCTTTATCGCGTACCTGTTTGATAATAATGCTGTTTTCTAACGCTTGAATTTGTACATCACTAAATTGCGTGAGTTTATAAGCGGAATCTTTCAGGAGGGTTTGAAGCTCAAGTGTGCAGGTCATAATAAAAGCATTTTTTGTTAAAAACGGAAGCACCGATTATAAGGGCTAACTTAACAAGGATGTCAATTCAGCGTGAAAACAGAACCTCCCGCCACGCTATTTGCCCCTAATTTATCGCACTCATCCCCTAAAAAACGTTACTATGTTGAGTTTTCTTAGCTAGAAAACAGGAGATAATCATGTGTCGTTTATTTTTAATCGTTCTGCTCTCACTCTCAGCCGTTTGTTATGCTGACGAAGACCCCATTCCCAAAGACTTAAGCCCCGTCCCTGAGCCACCTGAATTGCCCAAAAAAGTGCAGGATGATGAGCCGATGGAGCCTGACATTACCATTATTCGCAAAGGCAAAAAAACCATTCAAGAATATCGCCGTGCGGGGTTGCTGTATATGGTTAAAGTGATTCCTGATGTCGGGCCGCCGTACTATTTTTTTGATACCAATGGCGATGGCAAAATGGACGTGCGCAGCAATGGCTTAGACAAAACTATCAACGTGCAGCAATGGAAAATTTTGGAGTGGGATTAGTCAGCGATGTCTGTTTATACCAAGATTGAACCAGCACAATTACAAGCATTTTTAAAGGGTTACAACATAGGAAATGCCGTTGAATTAACAGGGATTGCCGCAGGCATTGAAAACAGCAATTATGCCCTGCGCACTACACGCGGTGAGTTTATTCTCACCTTGTTTGAACACATTGCCGTGCCAGAAATTGATTATTTTTTACAACTTTTAATCACTTTGCGAGCGGGTGGATTTTTATCGCCTCAGCCCCAAGCCGATAAAACAGGGCAGTTTCGTCACACGTTAGCAGGAAAACCTGCGGTGCTGTTTGTGCGATTGGCAGGGCAATCGGTTATACACCCTTCGTTAATTCACTGTGCAGCGGTAGGAACAGCGTTAGCTCAATTGCATCGCTATTGCCAAACAATCCGCCGTTTTGCACCAACGCCTAATACGCTCACCGGTTGTTGGCAACGCTATGAAAAATTAACCACCAAACTTTCAGCGGCGGATAACGCACTGATACAAACCGAATTAGATTTTCAAACCACCGTTACACTTGCATTGCCAGAAGGCTTGATTCATGGGGATTTATTTAGAGATAACCTGCTGTTTGTCGGTGATAAACTTAGCGGTATTTTGGATTTTTACAGTACCAGCCAGGATGCGTGGTTGTTGGATATTGCCATTACCGCTAACGATTGGTGCGTAGAAAAGGGCGTTTTTAAGGTCGCTAAATTACGGCAATTGTTGGACAGTTATCAACACGAGCGTCCTTTGACGGTCAATGAACAACAAAGTCTGCTGCCGATGTTGCGCTTGAGTGCGTTACGATTTTGGCTGAGTCGCTTGGAGTATCAGTTTTTTAGTCCAAAAAGTCAGCTACCCGTTTCAAAAGACCCGCAAGTGTTTCGCGATTTATTAATTACCCATCGCAGCACGAACTTTAGCGTTTAGCCGCGATTTTCGCCTTCATCGCGGCAAGGGCTTGTTTTTGTTTTTCTGCTCGGGTGGCTTGCTGTTGACGTTCCTGTTCTAAGCGAGCAACCCGCGCCTCATAGCGTTGTT
>JAIFMS010000139.1 GCA_020048335.1 Methylococcaceae bacterium
GGCTGTCGCAACCGTTAATACCGTATTGGCTCCACTGGTCTTGGCATCGACTTTTTGGACAGGTGTTGCAAAATCTGACACATCAAATCGTTTATTAAGCGATGTTGGCAATTTGGTGTTTAAAAAATTCAACACCACTTTGCCCCCTTTTTCTTTAATATCAACAACGGTATTAGGGTTCGCTAAAGCGACTAATAACAACCCATTACCTGTTGCTCCTCTTTTAAAATCAATATCTTTAATAAATTGCTTAGGCAACAACTGAGCTACAGAGGAACGATGTTTTGATTTTTCCCGCCCTGTACTTGCATTATCCAAACCAATTTCTGGCTCAGGAATTGGCTCAACTTTCATCTCTTGTTTTATTTCTGCTATCGGCGCATTAGCCTCACTCAAAGTGACTAACACTTTATTGCCTTCAATCGTTGTTTGGTAAGGAACAGATTGCACAAGATTAACCACAACGCGCGTACGTCCTGCTACTTCAACCACATAGACATTGGTTGCTGCGCCTTTGTTGACTAAGAAACTTTTTTTATCTAAACCACTTTTAACATTGGCAAAATCCAACGCAAGCCGTGCAGGATTATCGGTTTGGAACACTTTTGGTGCGACAGCCGAACCATTCATTTCCAGTTGTAACTGTACTTTATCACCCGATAATGACGCAAAATCGAGTGCTTTGATAGTCAACCCATCAGCCCAAACAACACTTATTTGTAACAGCACTAAAAAAATCGCCACCAAGCTCTGGACAGACAAACTTATGTCTTGCTTTTTTAAATTAGTTTGCTTGATATTCATTATTTTTACCTTTACTTACTGAGTTGCATCTATTTTTAATGAAGCTGGTTGTTCACGCCATGTATTAGGATTTTTATCAGGTACAATTTCCATCAATTTAATTTCATTTTCGGAAATATCAACAATTTTCCCGTCACTGGCTCCCATATAATTCCCTACTTTAATTCGATGTACCGTCCCTTCTTTAGACTGTACCAATGCCCATAAAACCGCATCTTTTTTTAGCGTTCCCACCATTTTTAGCGTGTCCAACGTATAAAGCTCTAGGTCTTCCTTAGGTCTATCGGGGTCTGGATGAATGCCATTATTGGGCGCATCTTCTCCTTCTTCTACTACATCAATAGGGTCAGCGGCTTGGAAAGGGTCTCTTGAGCCATCAAGCTCAAAGGCAAAAGGTTCTACTATTTTTGTTTCAGGCAATGGCTCAATTTGTATTTTAGGCCTTACTTTTATTTCATTTATTTTTGCATCTAAATCAGAAAAGTCATCGTTAGTACAGCTTATCAATAAAGCATTTATTAGCACACAAGCAATAACTTTTGCGTACCGTATATGTCGGGTAGGTAAAATTGTTTTCATTTAATCCACACCTTAAAATTTACTTAACTTTAGCTTGATCCGCATTCTCGCTCTCACTCGCATCGGTGTAGGTTTTTATGGTTGCCTTCATACTCATACGGGTTATTTTGCTTTTTTCGGCTACGGGTAAAACGGCTAGATTTATGTCATGCACCGTTACAATTCTTGACATCGCTGCAATGCCACTAACAAATAATCCTAATTCCTCATATTTACCTTCCATTTCGATACTGGTAGGCAATTCCAAATAAAACTCTTTATCAACGGTTGCTTCAGGCTGAAACAATTTAGACTCTAAACCACTACTGGACGCTGTTTGTGAAATTTCAAACAATAAATTTGCAACTTCTGCTTTGGTTGGCATCTGCCGCATCATGTCACTTAATGACGCTTCAATTTGTTGTAATTGCGCATGATAATCGGGTAAATTCACAGCTTTTCTTTGTTTTTTTTCAAACGCTGTAATTAACTCCACTTCTTTTTGCCTGAGAACGTCTAATGCCGCTAGCTGGTCTATCGTAAAATAATAAACGCCACCACCTACCACAAAACAACACACGATAAAAATAACCGCTGCTTTAACTTGCAAAGGCCAAGAGCCTGCAACATTAAAATCCCAATTAATTTCAGATAAATCCATTATTTTGCCTCAGTCTTAACGTCTTGTGGTTTTGCATCAGCAGGCTCTTCTTTTTTTGTTTCTTTTTGTTTTACTTCCAAAATAAAGTCGCTCATTTTCCCCTTTTCCTCCTGTACGCCCATTCCTTTTACATACTTCAGTATGGGTTCTGTCAACCAGATTGACTGCTCAACCGCTTTCATATACTCAGAAACCTTAGAGTTGACTTCCGACTTGCCGCTAATCGTAATCACCTTTTCTTTTTGTTCAACTTTGGTTAAATAAATACCAATAGGCGTAATTTTTCTCAACTCATCCAGCACATGAACAATCTCAGGTCTGCTTTCTTGTAATCCTTTGATTAAATCAATTTTGGCGTTTAGCTTGCTCTTTTTTGCTTCAATCTCTTCAATTTCCTTGATTTTTTTATCAACCTCTTCAATTTCATGCGTCACTCTGTCATTGCGCTGCTGCTGATATTCTTTCATCCCTTCTATGTGCATATAAACCAAGCCAAACAGAATACACGTTGCAACAACAGATGCCCCCATCGCAATCAAAAACTCTTGTTGGCGTTGTTGACGTAATTCTTCACGCCAAGGAAGTAAATTGATTCTGGCCATTAATCAAAACTCCTTAATGCAAGTCCACACGCAATCATCATGGCAGGTGCATCATTGCTCAAACTTTGTGGTTTGACTTTATTTGACAACGCCATATTAATAAAAGGGTTGGCAACATAAGCTGTAATACCAATATTTTCTGCCACAATTTTGTCCAATCCAGGAATTGAAGCACAGCCACCTGCTAAAATAATCCCATCAACTTCCCTATTGGCACTGGATGAAACAAAAAACTGTAACGCTCTGGAAATTTGCTGCACCATTGCTTGTTTAAACGGGTCTAAAACATCAGTGATATAGTTATCGGGCAAACCGCCTTGTCTTTTCGCTAATCCCGCTTCTTCATAAGACAAACCATAGCGACGCTGTATTTCTTCGGTTAATTGTTTGCCCCCAAAACTTTGCTCACGCACATAAATAGTTCGACAATTATGCAACACGTTCAACGTAGTCATGGTAGAGCCAACATCTGCGATTGCAACAGTTTGTTTTTCAATGGTTTTTTTACTTAATTTATCGGCACCGCGTAATTGATCAACCAATAACATAAATGCGTTTTCCATTGAAAAAGCCTCAACATCAACAATTTTGGCTTTTAAACCTGCTTTTGATAAAGCTTCTACCCTATCTTCAACAATTTCACGCCGCGAGGCTGCCAATAACACATCGTGCATTTCAGGATTCTGCTCATTTTTACCCTGAATTTCAAAATCTAAATTCACCTCATCCAACGCATAAGGAATATATTGGTCGGCTTCTACCATGATTTGCTCTTCTAAATCATCGGCATCCAAAGACGTTGCCATTTGAATAATTTTAGTCATCACAGAAGAGCCAGCAACAGCCACACAGGCATTTTTTTCCTTGGTTCCAGATTGTTTAACCGCCATTTTTATCGCATCTGCCACCATGTCGATATTGTTAATATTTTTATCAATCACCGCATCTTGTGGCAACGGCACAACCGCATAACTTTCAACCCGATAACGCGCACCCGTACCTGTTTTACTCAATTCTAATAACTTAATTGCTGCGGTACTAATATCAATACCAAGCACAGCCGAATGCTTACGATTAAAAAAATTCATGCTCAAACCTTTGTAGCATCAAAATAAATCAAATATTTCATATATGTTTACAACCTATCTTTCAATCCCAATCCAAAGCACTCAAAAAAGCTAACTTTTACGGTTCAGAGTATAGTCGTGTTTTTTGCTTTCATTTCAAAAAAATCTACTTTATTTTGAAGCAGCTATTGTCCTCTATTTAAAAAAAGGCTATTTTTAAGCACCTCGTTGTGAATATCTAAAAACCAGTTAATCTGACTTTTGAGACCTACAACACAATTTTCAGGACAGCCTTTCTTCCTACGCATGACTTTATGTAAATTAATTTTAAAATGGCTTACCATCGTTAGCATGACTGTGATTATTGGTATTTCAATAACGAGCTACCTTTTTTATGTCAATATAATCAAAGATTTACCTGATGTATCGTCTCTGCGTGATGCCCAATATCAAATGCCTTTTAGCATTTATACTCAAGATAAAGCTTTCATTGCTCGATTTGGCGAAAAAAAACGCACCCCTATTCGTATTCGTAAAATCCCACAAAGCCTGATTAATGCGTTTCTTGCAGCCGAAGACGATCGTTATTACAGCCACCCTGGGGTTGATTACAAAAGTTTAGTCCGTGCTTCAGTACAGTTATTATTAACGGGTAAAAAAACCCAAGGTGCAAGCACCATCACCATGCAGGTGATTCGTAATTTTTTATTAACTCGTGAAAAAACTTACGCCCGAAAACTAAAAGAAATCATTTTGTCTTTGCAAATAGAAGAAACCTTCAGTAAAGAAGAAATTTTAGAGTTATATCTAAATAAAATTTATATGGGACACAGTGCTTATGGCATTGTCGCAGCGGCTGAAGTGTATTATGGTAAAAGTAATTTAGCTGACCTTACCTTAGCTGAACAAGCGATGATTGCTGGATTGCCTAAAGCACCTTCGCTTTATAATCCGATTACCGACCCTGAACGTGCCAAGGAAAGACGGGATTATGTGCTGCAACGGATGGCAACACTGGGCTATGCTCAACCCTCAGCGGTTGCTGTTGCTTTAGATGAACCCGATACCGCTAAACTGCATTGGCAAAAACCCGATATTTCCGCCCCCTATATTGCAGAAATGGTGCGCAAAGAAATGCTGGAAAGATATGGTGAAAATGCCTATACCAGTGGTATGAAAGTTTACACAACGATTAATAAACCTTTTCAAGAAAAAGCCAGTCAAGCGTTACGCGATACGCTACATTTATATGATAAACGGCACGGCATCAGCCATTTGCCTTATCGAACCTTTACCAATGAAAGCGAGTTTCGCAGTATTCCTATCGTTGGAGACACCTACCCTGCCCTGGTTTTAAAAGTTCGAGCAGGAAAAACGCAACTTCGTTTGCAAAATAACACCCAAATCGAAATTCCTACCAGCCGCGTACAATGGCGCAAATCAACCTATCGCTTTGTAAATGCCACGCTACAACCAAATGATATTATTCGAGTAAGAAAAGATGAAACAGGAATCTGGGAATTAAGTCGTGTTCCCAATGTACAAGGCGCGTTTGCTTGTTTGAATCCTCTCAATGGGGCAATTGTTGCAATAGAAGGCGGATTTGATTTTTATGCCAGTTCCTATAACAGGGCTACTCAATCAAAACGACAACCAGGTTCTGGCTTTAAACCGATTATTTACACCACCGCGCTGGAAGATGATTTTAGCGTTGCCAGTATCATCCATGATGCCCCCATTGTGATAACCACTGGCACAGCACGCGATAGAGCGTGGCATCCGCAAAATTACAGCAATCGCTATTACGGCCCAACACCAATCAGAACCGCACTGATTCATTCCAGAAATATTGTCGCCATTCGCTTATTACAAGAACTAGGGCTGGATAAAGCGATTGCCACCGCGATGCGATTTGGATTTGACAGAAGACAACTGCCTTACGGCTTATCTTTAGCACTGGGTAGCGGCTCGGCTTCTCCTTTACAAATGGCAAGAATGTACTCGGTTTTTGCCAATGGCGGTTTTTTAGTCAAGCCTCATCTTATTGAAAAAATTGAAGATTATAAAGGAAATATTGTATTTCAAGCAGACCCTGACAATGCTTGTCCGCTTTGTGTAAATCCTGCACCGCAAGGAAATGCGCCCATTGCCA
The DNA here is from genome assembly GCA_020048335.1 of Methylococcaceae bacterium. Classification (GTDB taxonomy): domain Bacteria; phylum Pseudomonadota; class Gammaproteobacteria; order Methylococcales; family Methylomonadaceae; genus CAIQWF01. The sequence goes on from JAIFMS010000139.1 coordinate 5,845, forward strand.
ATGGACATCCTGCCCAGCGCATTATTTCACCTGAAATTGCTTTTTTAATGAATTCATTGCTGCGTGATGTAGTACGACGCGGTACAGCAACCGATGCAAAAGTCTTAGAACGGTCTGATATTGCAGGTAAAACGGGAACAACAAATGACCAAAAAGACGCTTGGTTTAATGGTTTTAGCTCCTATTATGCAGCAACTGCTTGGGTCGGTTTTGACTCTACAAAATCGTTAGGCAGCTCAGAAACAGGCGGCAAAGCTGCTCTGCCGATGTGGATAAATTTTATGCGCTATGCGTTACAAGACAAACCTGATGCACCTATGCAGCAACCTGAGGGCATTATCAAAGCCTCTATTTACAATTCTGACAAAGAAATTACCACGCCCACTGATATTCCAGATGGTCGGTGGGATTATTTTATTCGGGATAAAGTCATTACTAAACACAAAGCAGTGCTGACACACAAACGCACTCATAGCTCATCTTCCTCTTCATCGACAAAAAGAAAAAGTCGCAGCGTTGATAATGACAGGAATAATGGCAATGATGGCGGAACCGAAGCGGGAAGAACCGTAGAACAACTGTTTTAAAAACTTTATTTTTTTATCACAACAAACGACTTAGGCAATAAAAAAAATCTTTCTGTGACGATATCTGAGTGCTCAAATAACGCTTGATACATTTTTTTATCTAGCAACCGCGCACTTTCAACTGTCCGCACCGCCTCACTGACAGTGGTAGCTTTTGGCCAATGCCCTAGTTTAAAATGTAAAACCAACCAGACACGCAATGGCTTTGGTAACCAATGAAAAAAGGGTGTCATACAATGCGGCTCAATCGGAAACCAATAATTAGGAGTTTGTACAAATAATTTTTGCGAAACTCGTGAAATTTCTTCTGCAAACCGCACCATTCGATCCCAGTCACCGACGTGTTCTACAACAGAGTTAGAATGACCAATGTGAAAAGCCTGATCAGCAAAATTTGCCAAATCAGTACCATCAGTTTCGATAAACACAAAATGCTTATCATCTTTCAGCGTTACCGTACCTGGAAAATTCACCAATGTGACACTGATATTGTACTGCTCAAAATAGTCCAATGGCAGAATATTCCAATACTGACGTGTGCCGCCTACATCAATGATAGTTACCTGACCATGCTGTTGATAAACAGACTGAATCATCTCCAACAAAGGCTCAACTCGCCTCAGCCTAAACTTTGAGCCTAACGAAGTTTGACTATCATAATTTGCCAATTTTTTTGCAAATAATTGAGTAATATTCATTACAACCTCTGTCTGGCATGACTTTTCTGTTTAAATTGCACTAAAACACATCAAGAAAAGTCATACTCTCAATAAAATAATACAAAAATAAACTCTGTACATGGCAAAATTTGTCTAAACAGTTGTCAGACTCAATAATCGTGATTTTTGCATCCACTCATTTTTGTCATGTACTTAAAGAATAATGATACCGTAGGTTTGCCTAAAATTATTTTCCAAATCGTTTACGGAATTTATCAACACGACCTGCTGTATCAACAACCCGTTGTTTTCCTGTATAAAAAGGATGGCAAGACGAACAAACCTCTATATGCAAATCTTTTGCTAATACAGAGCCAGTCTCAAATTTGTTGCCACAACCGCAAGTCACGGTAATCTGCTTGTAGTTAGGATGAATTTCTGGTTTCATAATGGTTTCACATTACCCACGATGGGGCTTACATACTTAAAAGGGAACTGTTTATAATACGAGTTCTCTCACAAAACCGCAACCCTCAATTAAAATGCGCATTATCACTTTAAATGCAAACGGAATCCGTTCGGCACAAACAAAAAACTTTTTTTCTTGGATAGAAACCCAAAACGCCGATGTGGTTTGTATTCAAGAAACCAAAGCACAACGCCATCAACTACAAGACAGCGTATTTCATCCACAAGGCTATCACTGCTTTTATCACGATGCGCAAAAAAAAGGCTACAGCGGCGTGGCTTTATATTGCAAAAAACAACCCGATATGGTGACAGAGGGGATTGGCTGGGCAGAGGCTGATTTTGAAGGGCGTTTTATTAAAGCTCAGTGGGGCAATCTGCACGTTATTTCTTTATATTTGCCGTCAGGCTCTTCGAGCGAAGAACGGCAAAATTTTAAATTTAAGTTTCTGGAACAGTTTTTTCCTTATTTACAACAACTTAGTGCAAATGGCGGAGATTATATTATTGCAGGCGATTGGAATATTGCCCATAAAGAAATTGACCTAAAAAATTGGAAGGGCAATCAAAAAAACTCAGGCTTTTTGCCCGAAGAACGCGCTTGGCTAGATAAACTCTTTGCGACAAACCAATGGTTTGATGCGTTTCGCTTAATTAATCAACAACCTGAGCAATACACTTGGTGGTCCAATCGTGGACAAGCGCGGGCTAAAAATGTCGGTTGGCGAATTGATTATCAAATCGTCAGTGCGCTTTTGAAGGGAAAAGTCACCAGTGCCAGCATTTATACCGAACAACGCTTTTCCGACCACGCCCCGTTAATTATTGACTACGATTACCCTTTTTAATTTTAAACACAATCCTCTTGTTTTTTATTAAGCCTCTCGTAAATCGCCGCTATTTCATACTCCAAGCTTTGCAATTTGTGATGCTTAACCACCACGTTGACCTCTGTCTTGCTAAACACCGCATTATTTTCAATCCATTTGGCATTAATTGATCAATATGTTTTAGGATAAAAATAGCGGCAATCACAACAACACAAACAAAGTGTAAAATACTTTTTTTATTTGCCTAACATACGCTTTTAGCATGATGTTTATACCATTGTGTGATGATAATATTCTCCAGCCTTTTTACTAGAGTATTTATAAAAAGGGATGGAGAATTTAAAATTTTAACAATTCAATATAGATAAAATTATTTATCTTATTTTTTAGTCGGTCTTTGCCATGCAGCAATAGAAACCTGTTTACTGCGACTCAAGGTTAATTGCGCCGCTGGTGTATCTTTTGTAATCGTAGAACCTGCGCCAATCGTGGCATTTTTGCCTACCGTCACAGGCGCGACTAATTGCGTATCTGAACCAATAAACGCACCGTCTTCAATAATGGTTTGAAATTTATTCACCCCATCATAATTGCAAGTAATTGTGCCTGCACCAATATTAACGCCACTGCCTACCAAACTATCCCCAATATAGCTTAGATGATTTATTTTACTGCCAATACCCACCGTTGATTTTTTAATTTCAACAAAATTGCCAATATGCACATCATTTGCTAAATTCGCTTCAGGCCTTAAGCGGGCAAACGGCCCTATCCGACAATTTGCCCCGACAATGGCATTTTCAATGATTGAGTTTGCCAATATTTCCACATTTTCCGCAATTACTGCATTTTCAATCCAGCAATTTGCGCCGATTTTAACGTTATCGGCAATTTGATTATCACCTGCAAAAATCACATTCACATCCACTTCAATGTCACGCCCTAATTTTGTAAATGTGCCACGCACATCCACTCGCGCCGGGTCGCGTAATGTTACCCCTAAATCCATTAAGCGATTGACTTGCTCTAATTGAAAAACTCGCTCTAAATGGGCTAATTGCTGGCGATTATTCACCCCTAATACCTCGTCTGCATTTTGCGGCTGCGTTGCCTGAATGGTTAGCCCATCTTGCACTGCCATTTCGATAATATCGGTTAAATAATATTCCTGCTGGGCATTGTTATTACTTAAGCGCGCCAACCAATTTTTTAATTGTCCACCTTGTGTTGCCAAAATCCCTGTATTCACTTCGGTAATTAACATTTGGGCAGCGGTTGCATCTTTTTGTTCCACAATTTTGCAAATATTTTGCTGTTCATTGCGGACAATTCGCCCATACCCTGTTGGATTAGGCAGTGTGACTGTGAGTAATGCCAGTGATTTTTCACTGACATTTGCCAATAAATTATCTAAGGTTACTTTTTTCAACAGTGGTACATCACCGTATAAAATCAATACAATATCCTCTTCATTAAGATAGGACACGGCTTGTTGAACGGCATGACCTGTGCCTAATTGCTGTGCCTGCTCTATCCAAGTGACGTTTAATTGAGCTAATTGCTTTTTAACCAATTCACCGCCATGTCCATAAATTACAAAGATTTGGTTATTTTCCAGTTGCGCACTGGTATCATAAACATGATGCAATAAAGCGCGGTCAGCAATTTTGTGTAACACTTTCGGTAATGCAGAACGCATCCGCGTCCCTTGTCCAGCCGCAAGAATTAAAGTTTTTATTTTCATGGTACGCTCCCTTAAATTTTTACAAAAGTGCGATTATAGCGGGTTCATGTTTCACTAGGTGTGACAATTCCCGCTTTTACTGATTCACTTTTTGATTCTTCCTATCGCGATTAAACTTAAACTCAGTTATTGATTATGAATACATCCACTACCGCACACGGCGGCCAATTACTCAATTTATATTGTGATGAAACTATTCGTCCCCTTGAAATAGGCAAAACCCAAAACTGCCCGACTTGGACGCTGAATCCACGGCAATTATGCGATGTGGAAATGCTGTTAAACGGTGCATTTTCGCCGTTACGCGGTTTTTTAAATCAAGCCGATTACCAAGCTGTTTTAAGCACCATGCGTTTGCAAGATGGCACATTATGGCCCATGCCGATTAATTTGGATGTCAGTGCCGCATTTGCCCAATCCGTTGTGTTAGGTGATAGTATTGCGTTAAAAGACCCTGAAGGTCTGCACATCGCCAATTTAACCATCACCGATTCCTGGCAACCTGATAAATACGCAGAAGCAGAAGCGGTCTTTGCAACAACCCAACCTGAACATCCTGGGGTTGATTATTTACTAAACAGCACAGGGGATTATTATTTGGGTGGCACTTTAACAGGCATTAACGCACCGTTTTATTATGACTTTACCCCCTACCGCCACAGCCCCGCGCAATTACGCGCTTTGTTTGAAGCGTTAAAATGGACTAATGTCATTGCCTTTCAAACACGCAATCCTCTCCACCGCGCTCATGTGATGATGACTCAGACTTTAATGGCACAACATCAAGCCAATTTAGTGATACACAGTGCGGTTGGCGTGACTAAACCGGGGGACATTAATCATTATTGCCGTGTGCGCTGCTATCAAAAAATTCTCACTCACTATCCCCAAAACCGTGTTATTTTAAGTTTGTTTCCATTGGCAATGCGTATGGCAGGCCCGCGTGAGGCAGTGTGGCAAGCGATTATTCGGCAAAATTACGGATTCAGTCACTTTATTGTCGGACGTGATCATGCAGGACCTGGGCGTGATAATCGGGATAAACATTTTTATGCGGTAAAAGCAGCACAAGAACTGGTGTTAAGCTATCAACATGAGTTAAACATCAAAATTTTACCCGCGCCTTTTTTACTATATTCGCCTGCACGCACTGAGTTTTGTGAAGAAAGTCAGTTATTACCCCATGAAGAAGGTTTATATCTTTCAGGTACGCAATTACGCCTGCTTTTACAAAACGGCGACCCCATCCCTGCTTGGTTTGCGTATCCTGAAATCGCAAATGAATTACAGACTTGCTTACCTTCGTGGGCTAAACAAGGCATAACGCTGTTTTTTACAGGATTATCAGGGTCAGGAAAATCCACCCTTGCCAATGGTATTTTAGTGAAATTACAAGAACAAGGAACCCGCACAGCGACCTTACTTGATGGCGATGTGGTGCGAAAAATGCTGTCCAGTGAATTGAATTTTTCCAAAGAACACCGCGATTTGAATATTTTACGCATCGGTTATGTGGCCAGCGAAATTACTAAACACGGTGGCATTGCCATTTGCGCACCGATTGCCCCTTATGCACAAACCAGGCAAAAAGTACGCAAGTTGGTTGAAGCACATGGTTTGTTTTTAGAAATTCACATCGCTACACCGCTGGAAGTCTGCGAAACCCGTGACCGCAAAGGCTTATATGCAATGGCTCGTGCAGGAAAATTGAAAGGTTTCACGGGGATTGATGACCCTTATGAAATCCCTGAAAAACCCGATTTGTGTATAGATACCTCAAAATATTCGGTGGCAGAAGGAATTGATTTGGTACTGACAAAACTTAAAAGCTTAGGCGTTCTTAAGGCTTGACCTCTGAAAACAGCTGGTATTAGAAGTCAAGGTGGAGTTGTTGCCAATTCATGGTGATGACCTCAGTTGTAAGTTTTTTAAAAGAAAAAATAACGGTTAAATTTTAATTAATCCAATAAATTAGTTTCTAAAATCTCAGTAAATTTTCGCAATATACTAATAATTTGCAACAATTCCTCTTTTTCAGTGCAATCATAACTTTTAGAAATAAAATACGACTTCTCTTTTAAAATCATAAAATTCCAAAACTTACCAATCACATACGCCCCATAAATCGGTTTAGCATTTTGATTTAACGCCTGTGCAATCAACATCGCCTCCAGCACTTGTGCAATTGGGCTACCATTGGGGTCGGTTTGGCATTTGTATTCCTGCAAATGAAAAAACGGCTGCTGCGGCATATCCAAAACACCTTTTGCCAGCATAAAATCGGTTTTAACTTTTAAAAAACAATTTTCAACAGTGGCACTGACGGTGCGTTCAAAGTAAGGCTGATAATTTTCATGCGGCGTTAAATGCCCCAGTTTTAAAACAAAAGCGATGAACTGCATTTTCAAGTCTTCTTCTTGCCAAGCGTCAATTTGATTCACCGCATCTGTCCAAATTATGTCGAACAAATACTGCTCTCCGATATTGAGAGAAACGGAAGAATTTAACCATTCCTGCATTAGCGGTGAATCACTGCCCAATACACGCTTTAAACCAAATTGCGTAATAAGTTCGGCTTCGCTGTATTTTTTTGTTTTCTTTAGCATTTTGAGATTTTTATTTATTGAATTAAAAGTTTCATAAAAATTTTTCCACTTTTTCCCATAATTTAATTAAATTTTCCCAACTAGATAAAACACTTACTATTGTTGCGAAAGTAACAACAACAGTTAATAAAAATATCCACTTTTGTAATTTATACATTGCGTAGATATTTTGAACTTCTAAGTAATTAGTAAGGCTATTATCAACAATATCGCAAGATTTTTTTAACAAATCAATTCTATAATTTGCATTAGCTATGAAATTCTCGCTAAAATTAACTTCCATATCAGGGCGATTTAAATCATTAATATTAGAGATAGAATAATTAAGCCCCCCATTATTAGTAACTTCATGCTGTAATCTTTTTAATATTGCAGATAATTTCTTAAGTGTAGAAACATCTCTATTCTTCTTTAATATTTTTGCATCAAATTTAGCAATATAATGAAAAGCTACCTTTCTATGATGTTCCAATAGATTTTGAATATTTTCTAAAATAGACGATATTGCAACTGTTACGGATAGAGAGTCCATTTTAAAAGAACTTAAATAATTATTTTCTTCATCTCCATCCTCAAATTTTGCCAATATATGGTGATTAAAACTATCATCAGAATCTCTTAATCTACAATATGATAGATGAGTGTTCTTATATGAATAAGTAGAAATACCGTAATCACTTAACCATGCTCTATTTTCCTGTATCCATTTTTCTAAGTCTTCTGAATTTTTCGGATTACTTTTTATCTCATATAAATCAATAATAGAATTTGATATATTTAATTGCTGACTTATAGGAACTTGTTTTTTTAACCAGTCTCCAAAGTTAGCAATCAGATTAAATATATGTTTTTGAATAGCATTTTGCGACTCGTTACCAAAACTCATTGAATATCCTGACATATTGTTACGAAATGGAATAAATTCATTCAATATGACGGAATCAAGGTGTTCGGAATTTTGTTTATTTTCCAACTGTTTACTAAAAGATTCCTCTAAATTAAATGTAAAAGATAAACACGCCATAGAAGGCATTATTCTGTGATAGGAAACATGAATTGATTCAACATATTCGGGAATATTTTTAATACAATGAGTTTCTGTGAAAGAACTAAAACCATCTTGTGAATTGTCTTTTATTATGTGTCCAATATTACTCCAACCAGATGCACTAATGCTAGATTCTGAGTTTTTTAAATCGCTTATAAATTTACTAACCTTTTCACTATTCGGAAAAAATTTGCTAACTATTTTTTGTATTATTTGAAACTCCTCAAATTGAAAGGGAACAACAATTCTTATTGCTTTCAATGTAATAGTTGCTTCATCGGGTTTGATTCTTCTTTGAAAATCATTCTGTGCTGATTTTCTTTGATACTCTCGAATAGTTTGTAATTGTTGAATAATTCCTCCTTGAAATTTTGGTAAAACTTCCGCCCAATCAAGATATTTTTTTGACAAAAACTGCCTAATTACTTTACTTCTATTTTTAAACATATCCGCGATTTATAAGTTTTTATAATTTATCTTCAATTGAGCGAAAAAAGCAAAAATGGTTATTTCACCCGCATTCCCGCCACCGCGCCCTCATCAGGACTTAAAATCCACAGCTCTTTTCCACCTGATCCTGCCGCCAACACCATCCCTTCCGACATACCAAACTTCATTTTGCGCGGTTTCAAATTCGCCACCACCACCGTTAATTTGCCTTCTAAATCTTCTGGTGCATAAGCCGATTTAATTCCGGCAAATACTTGGCGGGTTTCATCACCAATATCAACGGTTAATTTCAATAATTTATCCGCGCCTTCAACGTGTTCGGCTTTCACAATTTTGGCAATGCGCAAATCAATTTTCGCAAAATCATCAAATTCGATTTCTGGCGCAATCGGCTCAAATTGTTTGGCTTTTACAACGGGCATTTTTTCTAAATTTTCTTGCGAATCCGCCACAATTGCGGCGATTTTTTCAGGATCAACGCGGGTCATTAACGGTTTAAAATCATTAATTTTATGATTTAACAAAGGTTCGCATAACGAATTATGTTCATTTTCATTGACTTCCCATATTCCTACCTCAAAATTCAGAAAATGTTCCGCATCAGATACCAATTTTGGCAATACTGGCTTCAGATAAATCATTAATACACGAAATAGATTTAACCCCATTGAACAAACTTGATGCAATTCTTGGTCTTTACCCTCTTCTTTCGCAATCAGCCAAGGCTTTTTCTCATCAATATACTGATTGGCTTTGTCTGCTAATGCCATAATCTCGCGCATGGCTTTATTGAATTCGCGATTTTCATAGCATTTAGCAATTTCTTCATTCGCAGTAATAAAGGATTGAAATAACACAGGTTCTGCACACATTGCCGACAATTGATTATCGAAACGTTTGGCAATAAAGCCACTGCAACGGCTGGCAATATTCACCACTTTGCCCACTAAATCGGAATTCACGCGCTGGGTAAAATCGTCGAAATTCAAATCCAAATCATCCACGCCTGCACTCAATTTCGCCGCGAAGTAATAGCGCAAATATTCAGGATTCAAATGATTCAAATAAGTTCGCGCTTGAATAAATGTGCCGCGCGATTTCGACATTTTTTCGCCATTCACGGTTAAAAAGCCATGTGCAAAAATCGCGCTAGGGGTTCTGAAATCTGCACCACTGAGCATCGCCGGCCAAAACAGGGCGTGAAAATAAATAATGTCTTTGCCGATGAAATGATAAAGCTCGGTTTGCGAATCTTTCGCCCAAAAATCGTCAAAATCTAAGCCTTTTTTATCGCAAAAGTTTTTAAAACTTGCCATATAACCAATCGGCGCATCCAGCCACACATAAAAATATTTGCCAGGGGCATCGGGAATTTCAAAGCCAAAATAGGGCGCGTCGCGGGAAATATCCCATTGATTCAAACCGCCATCCAGCCATTCTGCCAATTTATTGGTGACTTCTGGTTGCAAATGTCCGGCGGTTGTCCAGTCTTGTAACATTTGGGTGAAATCTGCCAAATTGAAAAAATAATGCACGGAATCCTTTTCAATCGGTTTTTCACCGGAAATCGCGGACACCGCATTTTTCAAATCGGTCGGCGAATAGGTTGCGCCGCACACTTCGCAGCCATCGCCGTATTGGTCTGCCGCCCCGCATTTGGGACATTCGCCTTTAATGAAACGGTCAGGCAAAAACATTTCTTTTACAGGGTCATAAGCTTGGGTGATTGTTTTTGAGGTAATGTGTCCACCGTCACGCAGTCGTTTGTAAATTAAGCTAGAAAATTCACGGTTTTCCTCAGAATGGGTGCTGTGATAATTGTCAAATACAATGCCAAACTCAGTAAAATCAGCGAGATGTGCTTGATAAGTTTGCGCAATCAGCTCTTCAGGTTTGATGCCTAAACTGTCGGCTTTAAGCATAATCGGCGTGCCATGCGTGTCATCAGCGCAGATGTAATAGCATTCGTGACCGCGCTGTTTTTGAAAGCGTGTCCAGATGTCGGTTTGAATGTATTCGACCAGATGTCCTAAGTGGATGGGTCCGTTGGCGTAAGGCAGTGCGCTGGTGGCAAGAATTTTGCGTGTTGACATAATGGATATACAAAATAAAAAATTAAAAAAGATGCCGCCATTATGGCACAAAAGCCATGCTGCTTCATGTGGTTAGCAAGACAGACTAGGATAAGCGCGTATCAATTCAGTTCAAAAAGCTAACTGCATTTCTTGAAAAAATTAGCCAAACTTGCTACGAAATCTTTTTTTTCAAGCAACATGAATATAAAACCCGTGATAAAAGCTTGTAATTTACAGTCTGCCTAAATTTAATGCGCCTATAACTGAATAGATTTTTTATTTAGCTTAAGCTCATAGTAGAATGGCAATTTTACTGTTGTTTACAAAAAACCAATGACTCCACGCACTGCACAGGTTGAACGCAATACGCTTGAAACCCAAATTCGTTGTACGCTTAATCTTGATGGAATGGGAAAAGCCAATTTTGTGACTGGCGTTCCGTTTCTTGGCCATATGCTTGACCAAGTGGCAAGGCATGGGCTAATTGACCTAGATATTCACTGCGTAGGCGATTTAGCCATTGATGCACATCATACCGTTGAAGATATTGGCATCACGCTAGGGCAAGCCTTTAGCCAAGCTTTGGGCGATAAAAAAGGGCTAACCCGTTACGGTCATAGTTATGTACCTTTAGATGAAGCGTTATCGCGCGTGGTGATTGATTTTTCTGGTCGTCCTGGTTTGTATATGGAGGTGGATTTTCATCGCGCCATGATTGGTTCATTCGATACCGATTTGTTTTATGAATTTTTTCAAGGCTTTGTCAATCACGCTGGCGTATCACTGCACATTGATAATTTAAAAGGCAGAAATGCCCATCATATTGCAGAAACGGTTTTTAAAGCCTTTGGACGCGCTGTGCGGATGGCAATCACGGCTGATTCACGCATGACTGGCATCATGCCTTCTACCAAAGGTTCTTTGTGAAACAAAGCCTTTTATTTTTTCTCTTAAAATTTTACCGCTTATGACTTCAGTTGCTGTTATTGATTACGGAATGGGCAATCTCCATTCAATTGCCAAAGCCTTACAACACGCCGCTCCAAAAGTGACTGTGCAAATTACCGCCGATGCAAAAACAATCCTGCAAGCAGACCGCGTGGTTTTCCCTGGAGTCGGTGCAATTCGTGATTGTATGCACGCTTTACATGAAACGGGTTTAGCTGCTGTGATAAAAGAAGTTGCTTTGCAAAAACCATTATTAGGGATTTGTTTAGGAATGCAGGCTTTGTTAAGTAACAGCGAAGAAAATAATCAGGTCGATTGTTTAAATATTTTGACAGGACAAGTCGTCCATTTTTCACAGCCGTTACTGGATGAATCGGGCAATGTGTTGAAAATTCCGCACATGGGCTGGAATCAAGTCCAACAACAATCCCATCCTTTATGGGAAAACATTGCCCAAAACAGTCGGTTTTATTTTGTGCATAGCTATTATGCTGTGCCAAATGATGCCAATATTATTGCTGCGACCAGTGATTATCCGAATGCTTTTGCTTGTGCGTTAGCGCAAAATAATATTTTTGCCGTGCAGTTTCATCCTGAAAAAAGTCAAACGGTTGGTTTGCAATTGTTACAGAATTTTTTGCATTGGGACGGATTACTATGAGAAACAATAGAACTTTTTTAGAGACCTCATTATGAAAATCATCTCGTTTTTTAACCACAAAGGTGGCGTGAGTAAAACCACATCTACCTATCATTTAGGTTGGATGCTGACTAATAAAAATAAAAAAGTTTTATTAGTGGATACAGATTCCCAATGTAATTTAACTTTAACTGTTATTGGTCAAGATAATTACGAACAATTCGTAAAAGAACAGCCTAATAACAATATTAAATCAGGATTGTCAGCTGCTTTTCAATCAAGACCTGAGCTTATCAAACCTTTAAAATGTGTGCCAGTTAAAGATAATCAAAGTTTATTTTTATTGCCAGGCAGTTTTGAAATTACAGAACATGAAGTACAGTTAGGCGTTTCTTTCCAACTCACTAATACTTTTTCTACACTTAAAAACTTACCAGGTTCTTTTTATTATTTAATTAGAAAAACAGCCGAAGAATTGGGGATAGATATTGTATTAATTGACTTAAATCCGAGTTTAAGTGCCATTAATCAAGCTTTAATTGTTTCATCAGATTACTTTGTGTTGCCAACATCCCCCGATTATTTTTCAGATATGGCAATTCGTTCTATTGCGAGAGTTATGCCTAATTGGGAACGATGGGCGAAACAAGTCCGTCCAATGTTTGAAGATGCAACCTATCCATTACCCATGACAACACCTAAGTTTTTGGGGTACACCGTAAATGACTTTACTATTAATAAAGGAAAAGCTGCAAAAGCTTTCCAAAGTGTAATCGATGAAATTGACCTTACAGTTAGAAAAGAGTTGCTACCTAGTTTTGCTAAAGTGGATATGCTATTACCCTCTGATGCTTACAAAGGGTATTTATTAGCAGATATTCCCAACTTTGCAACTTTAATGGCGCATTATCAAGAATATGGAGTCCCTGTATTTGAACTATCTGATGCGATGATGAAAAAAACTGGCATAGTCTTAGAAAATCAAATAAAAAGACGAGAAAGTTTTAGAGAAAAGTTTTCAAGTTTTGCAGACGAAGTTTTAAGGTTAATGGATTATGCAGAGAGCCATTGAAAAATTTCGCCTTAATATCAAAAGTGTAAAAGAATTAGATAGCCTTTACACCTTGTTAATTAAGAATTATCCGTTATTAGAAGAGCAAGCAGGCGATATATTAAGAGCTGAAGTTGTTTTGGCAGTCAGTGCGTTAGATTGCTTCATTCATGATTTGGTAAAACAAGGGATGGTTGAAACTTATCAAGGAATCAGAACGCCAAGTAAACAATTTGAAGGCTATCAAATTCCAGTTAAGTTTTTAAAACTGATTGAAAATACCGATAATGTAGAAGAAAAATCAGCCTATTTGGAAAATGCGATTAAAGAAATTAATTCTAAAGATAGTTATCAATCGCCTAAAAACATTGATTATATTTTACAATATATCAATATCACCAAAATTTGGCAGAAAGTTTCTGATTTAATGGAAATTAAAGCTGAAGACATAAGAAATGAATTATCTTTGATTATTGATAGGCGCAATAAAATCGCACATGAAGCAGATTACGATACGCTTGGTTTTAAAGCCCCTATTGAACAACAAAATATCAATGATATTGTTCAGTTCATAGCAAAATTTTGCGAATCTATTTACCAGATAGCGCAAACAAATATTACTTAAATTTTACCCCTTAAAAGGTTCTTTATTATGTTGCTCATCCCCGCTATTGATTTAAAAGAAGGTCGTTGTGTTCGCTTGCGCCAAGGTCGTATGGAAGATAATACGGTATTTTCAGATGACCCTGTTGCCGTTGCTGGACGTTGGTATAACGCAGGCGCAAAACGGCTGCATTTAGTTGATTTAGATGGTGCATTCGCTGGAAAACCGAAAAATGCCGAGGTTATTCATCAAATTGCCGCTGCCTATCCTGATTTGCCGATTCAAATCGGCGGTGGGATTCGTGATGAAGAAACCATTGAAGCGTATCTGGAGGCGGGTGTGCAGTACGTTATTATCGGCACAAAGGCGGTTAATACCCCGCATTTTGTCGCGGATGTCGCCTTAGAATTTGCAGGGCATATTATTGTGGGATTAGATGCCAAAGACGGTAAAGTTGCAATTGACGGCTGGTCGAAATTATCGCATCACGATGTGATTGATTTAGCACAAAAATTTGCCGATAACGGTGTTGAGGCGATTATTTATACTGATATTTCCAGAGATGGCATGATGCAAGGCGTGAATGTGGAAGCCACGGCACGATTAGCGCGAGCGATTAAAATTCCAGTGATTGCTTCGGGTGGAATTACCAATATGGATGATATTCATGCGCTTGGTGCAGTGGCACATGAAGGGATTATGGGTGCGATTACGGGTCGAGCGATTTATGAAGGCACATTGGATTTTGCGGAGGCGGAGAAAATCGCTGAGACCTACGCATGAAAAGTTCTGAGGAAATTAAAGACCTTGCTTATTTACGATTAAGCGAAGCCGAAATACTTTGTGAAGCTCAAAAATATGACGGTGCATTTTATTTAGCAGGTTACAGCGTTGAATTAATATTGAAAGCCAAAATATGTCAGCACTGGGATATTGATAATTTATTTAGTGAAGATGTGGCTCTTGACGGTATTTCTAAAAAACTTATTGGTGAGGTCAAAAAAGCCATTCAAATTCACGATTTAAATATATTGTTTATTTATAGTGGGTTAGTTAAAAAATTTCAGCTTGCAAAAGCAAATGAACTCAAGTTAATGGAAACGTATGGATACTTAATGTCTATTTCGATGAGTAATAATCAACGTATACAATGGAGTGAAACAGCACGCTACTTGCCAATAGGTTCTCAAAAAGCAGTAGAAGTTAAGGCATTTATTCAGTTATTAAACGATGAGAATGGGTTATTAAAATGGATAGAGAACAATTAAAGTTAGCATTAGGAAGCTTCAAATCCGCTTGCATGGATAAAGGATATATTGATGCAAATACCCCTGAAGCTTTTGCGTTCGATGAAATTTATCAAGGTATTTTTATCGTTACTGTTTGGGTTAAAAGTGAATGGATTGCGCATCAAGAAAATCCTTTGAATGAACTGATTGATTTGCTTTACGCCTCAACTGAGCCAGAAACGAGGAGAAGTATTTTAACGCTTCGTCTTGCTGAAGATGTTGATTATTCAGATTTTCTAAGGAATGCCGCATGAGCCTTGCCAAACGTATTATTCCCTGTTTAGATGTTGATAACGGTCGCGTTGTGAAAGGCGTGCAGTTTGTCGATATTCGTGACGCAGGAGACCCTGTAGAAATCGCTCGCCGCTACGATAAAGAAGGTGCGGACGAAATCACATTTTTAGACATTACCGCCACTCACCACGAGCGCGATACGATGGTTCACGTCGTGGAACAAGTCGCCAGTGAAGTATTTATTCCATTGACGGTTGGCGGCGGGATTCGCACTTTAGATGATATTCGCACCATGTTAAACGCCGGTGCGGATAAAGTCGGCATTAACAGCGCGGCAGTATTTAGACCTGAGTTTGTGAAAGAAGCGGCTGAACGGTTTGGTTCGCAATGTATCGTAGTCGCGATTGATGCCAAAAAAGTCAGCGCCGAAGGTGAGCCAAATCGCTGGGAAATTTTCACGCACGGTGGACGCAAACCGACTGGCATTGATGCAATTGCGTGGGCTGTGAAAATGGTCGAATTCGGCGCGGGTGAAATTTTATTGACCAGCATGGATAAAGATGGCACGAAATCAGGATTTAATTTGCCGTTGACTCGCGCGGTGAGTGAAGCGGTTTCTGTACCAGTGATTGCTTCTGGTGGGGTGGGGACGCTCGACCATTTAGCCGATGGCATTTTGGAAGGCAAAGCCGATGCGGTATTAGCGGCAAGTATTTTTCATTTTGGGGAATATACCATTCAACAAGCGAAAGAACACATGCGTTCTCGTGGTATTGAAGTGCGATTATAAAATGGCTTATTCTGGTTTCAAGTTAAAAGAATTAAAGCAACAATTCCAATTAGAGGAAAAAGGCATCCGCTTGTTTGCCCAAATTAATCTTGTTGAACCAAGCGATTGGTTAAAACAAACGTTAAAGCAGGGTTTAAAAATGCCACTATTATCGGAAAAAGCCCGTTCCGAGCGCATTGTTTCGCCAATATTGTTTGAATGCTGGGAACAAAATCAAGAATCGTTTGGTATTTATTCGGGTATCAATTTAGAAGCCGATATTGCAAACGGTTTAAATGGCGAATGTGATTTTATTATTGCCGCGCGTGCCGATACTTATACGGTGGAATCGCCGATTTTTATGTTAATTGAGGCAAAAGATAACGATATAAAATCAGGGCTTCCGCAATGTGTGGCGCAAATGTTGGGAGCGCGGCTTTATAATCAAAAAGATGGCAAAGATATTCCAGTGATTTATGGCTGTGTGACCACTGGCGATGATTGGCAGTTTTTGAAATTGCAGGATAATACGATTTATATTGATATTGAGCGTTATTATTTGGATAACGTGCCGCAATTGTTGGGGATTTTGCAGCATATTGTAGATTCTCATAAATTATGAATCCACACGTTAAAAAGAATACTATTGCTCAAGCCAAGAAACAAATATCTTAACGTGGAATTAAGGTGAGATTACAAAAATGAATAAATTATTGATTAGTGGAGTTGTAGCTACGCTTGGTTTTATTGGAAAGTTGTTTATAGATGATTACAAAGAAGAAAAAGCTCGAAAGGATGAACGAGAGGCTCGAAAGATAGAATGGGAAGCTGAACAAAAAAGAATAGAATCGGAACGTATTCGTCTTTTACCCAAAATTACAACATCCTCTAATAATTATATTAAAGGTTATAAAATTGTGAGACACATCAGAATGGTGTCAATAAACGATGAAAGCCGTAAAATAATAGCAGAAGGGAAATTTTTGTTAGCTGTTGAAGAGGCTGGAGGCAATGGCGTAATTAACATGCAAGTTCGTCCTCATCGCGGTGGTTATTTTAGCGTACAAGGCGATGCTGTTTTAATTGAGCCTGTATCAAGTGAAAAAGGCATGAATTAATAAGTTGAGGTGAAACTATGAAGCATTACACAATGTGTGTTGAGTGCGATGAATCCAATCCACAAGATATAGTCTGGGCAAGTGGAGAGCTTACTAATGAGCTTTATGCAATTTGCACTTGTCAACAAGGACATAAAACATTAAGTTCATTAACCCACCATGCTCCAGATATTATTTTTATGTCTGCTGTTAGAGCCTTTCGATACGAATGTTATTCGGAATCGGTTTTAAGTTTTACTGCTGCCCTTGAAAGAACCTTTGAAATATTTTTTAAGGCTTTCTGGATTAAACAAGAAATTAAACAAGAAATAAAGTTTGATATATTAGATGAAATGTGGAAAGAAATGAAAAAGCAGTCAGAAAGGCAATACGGAGCTTTCTGTTTAGCTTATTGCGTAATAACCAAAACAGCATGGAAAACTGATAATAATAAAACAGAATTTCGCAATAAGGTTGTACATCAAGGTTATATAGCAAGCAAATCAGAAACATTGAAATATGCTGAATACATAACAGAAAAATTAGATACTATTATTTCTGTTCTTAATAGTGAGCTTGAAGAAGAATGTAAAAAATTAAATTTTCATAACCAAAAATCTCGTAGTTGCCAGAAATTATTGGATGATAATCCTGATTTAAAATTTTGCGCATCAGGATTGCCATCTTTACTTTGCTGGAATCATTCTGATAGAAGCACAATTACATTTGATGATGTCCTCAAAAAAGCAGAAGAAATCGAAAAAATTTTGGTTTTTTAGGATAATAAAATGAACACCTCCGAATTAATTTATCAAGAAAGCAAAGCCAATAGCGTTGTAGCAGGGAATTGAGGTGAGATTATGAGTAAACAAGATTTTGATGCTTTTATTAATCAAGTTAATCAAAAAACAAATGAGCAAAAAATTAATTGGGATAAAACTCGTGATGAATGGCTAAACTATCTCAGTGGATTCTACAAAACAATAGAAGGCTTTTTAGAGGAATATAAAAAAGCTGGAAAGTTAAGCTACGATTATTCAAAAAAAGAAATTTTTGAAGAATATATTGGTAGTTATTCTGTCGATGTTATGGATATTCAATTAGGCGAGCATAGAGTTAGATTAGAACCCATTGGCACAAATCTTATAGGAGCGCACGGACGAGTTGATTTAATAGGGGCTAATGGCAAAGTTAGGTTTGGATTGGTTAATGAAAACTATTCTGTTCCTTTATATACAAAAGCAACTATCTCTGTCGAAGGTACATCAAAATTAGAAAATCAACAAATAGTTCATATTGAGAAACCTAAACTTGCGTGGAAAATAGCAACGCCGCCCCCTAGAATAAAATATAAAAAGTTAGAACAAGATGTATTTCTGGAGGCTTTACTAGAGGTTATCGGTGGATAAACT
>JAIFMS010000151.1 GCA_020048335.1 Methylococcaceae bacterium
ACAGCACCTAATGCAGAGTTTTTTGCATTAGCACAAAGTCGACAAGCTCAATTAACCAAACCACTGGGGGCATTAGGTGAATTAGAAACACTGGCAATGCGAGTCTCTGCCATGCAAAAAACCGTTCATCCTGCCATAGAAAAAGTTTGCGTGTGTATTTTTGCCTCCGACCACGGCATTGTTGCCGAAGGTGTGTCCGCTTTTCCGCAAACAGTCACTGTGGAAATGGTGAAAAATTTTGCCGCAGGCGGGGCGGCGATGAATGTTTTAAGTCGTTATTTACACGCCGATTTTGAAGTGGTGGATGTCGGGTTATTAAAAACCTTGGCTTTAGAAACGGTGCGTGTTGATAAAACCGCGTGTGGAACGGCTAATTTTTTGTACCATGCTGCGATGACAGAGTTAGAATTACAACACGCTTTAACCGCAGGAAAAACCGCCGTGCAACGGGCGTGTGAAAAAAAAGCCCACTTGTTTATTGGCGGCGAAATGGGTATCGGCAACACCAGCAGTGCCACTGCTATTGCTTGTGCTTTATTAAAACAAAGAACCGATATTTTAACAGGCGCAGGCACAGGTTTAGACAGCCAAGCTATTATTCATAAAAGCCAAGTTATTCAAGCGGCGTTAGACAAACATCGGGCGGTTTTAACAACTCCCTTAGCTGTTTTGCAAACGGTGGGGGGATTTGAAATTGCCGCGCTGGTGGGGGCTTATCTTTTTGCAGCACAACAACGATTGCCTGTTTTAGTTGATGGCTTTATTGCAACCGTTGCTTCCTTGGTTGCGATTAAAATAAACCCTCAGGCACAGGCTTGGTTTTTCTATGCGCATCAATCCAATGAGCAAGGACACGCCAAAGTGCTGGCGATGTTACAAGTTAAACCATTACTTAATTTGGCAATGCGGTTAGGAGAAGGCAGTGGCGCATTAATCGCCGTTCCCTTATTACAGATGGCTTGTCGATTACAATCGCAGATGGCAACATTTGCACAAGCACATATTACAACAACATAAAAAGTGCGTTTTTACTGAGGAATGAAAAAAATGCTAGGTCACCTAGAAAGTTATAACAAAGATATTCAAACAGGGGTTATTAAAGCAGATGATCAATTTTTTGAATTTTACATTGATACCTGGACATCCAATCACCCTCCTAAGGCAGGTGATGATGTCGATTTTTTACTCGAAGATAATGTGGTAGTCGAAGTCGGTTTGTTGGGTGCGTATATTAAAGATATACGTCCTGTAAAACGCAAATGGATTGCCAGTACCTTGGGGCTGGCTTTAGGCTGGCTAGGGCTGCACCGTTTTTATTTAGGGTTTTACTGGCTTGGTTTGGCTCAATTAGTATTAACTTTAGCAACGGCAGGCTATGGTGTCGTGTGGGGCTTTGTAGAAGGCTTTTTATTACTCACAGGACATATCAATAAAGATGCCAAAGGGCGACCTTTAAAGTAATTTTTTTAAATTTGAACAATAAAACTGTCGCTTATGCAAAAATCTTGGCTGGCTGCCAGTGCGATTTACGCGCAACCGTGTGTGGTAGGGATGATTTTCTTAGGCTTTTCAGCAGGACTTCCCTATCTGTTAGTCTTTTCTACTCTGTCAGCATGGCTAAGTGATGTCGGTATTTCTCGCTCAGTGATTGGTTTTTTTAGCTGGGTGGGCGTGACTTATTCCATCAAAATTTTCTGGGCTCCTGTGATTGACCGCTTGCCATTACCTATGTTAACTGCTCTGTTAGGCAGGCGGCGCAGTTGGATGTTACTGGCACAAGGTGGAATTGCACTGGGTTTACTCGGCATGGCTTATTCCAATGTTCATAACTTAACGCAATTAGCCCTTTGTGCCGTGGCGGTTGCGTTTTGTTCTGCCACCCAAGATATTGTGATTGATGCGTATCGGATTGAAGCGGCAAGCACTGACTATCAAGGGGCGATGGCAGCGATGTATGTATTTGGCTATCGACTGGCGTTATTAGTCGCAGGCGCGGGGGCTTTTTATATTGCAGAATACAGCAATTGGCAAACCACTTACTGTGTGATGGCGGCACTTTTATCAGTCGGTATTTTAACCACGTTGCTGATTTCAGAGCCGCAAGTCAGCAAGGACAAATCCGTGTTATTGATGGAGCAAGCCCTTGAATCCTCATTAGGTATCAAACAACACACAACACTAATACAACGGTTAGCTGCTTGGTTTATTGACGCGGTGGTCAGTCCGTTTGTAGAATTTTTTACCCGCAACGGCAGTTCAGGTCTATTAATTTTAGCTCTCATCGGCTTATATAAAATGAGCGACATCACGATGGGGGTCATGGCAAATCCGTTTTATTTGGAATTAGGCTTTAGCAAACAAGAAATTGCCCAAGTTAGCAAATTATTTGGCTTTTTTATGACGTTGTTCGGCGCGTCATTAGGTGGCATTTTAGTAGCAAAATGGGGAATTTTGCGCCCATTATTACTGGGAGCGATTTTAGTTTCCATGACCAATTTACTCTTTGCTAGCCTTGCCTTATCCAAGCCCAGTTTAGCCTTTTTAGCTGTTGTGATTAGTGCAGATAATCTAGGTGGCGGGATTGCCAGTGCGGTGTTTATTGCTTATCTTTCCAGTTTAACCAACACCGCTTACACAGCTACACAATACGCGGTATTTAGTTCTTTAATGACCTTGCCCGCCAATTTATTGGGCGGTTTTTCAGGGATTATCGTTGACCAAATAGGCTATTCACTGTTTTTTGTTTACACCTCGGTGTTGGGATTGCCTGCCATTGGATTAATTTTTTTACTGACCCGCTGGCAAGCAATGCAAAAAACCTAGCCTTTGAATTATCTCGTTCTCACACTAACATGAGAACGAGAATAAGTTTATTTAGTCGTCTTCCTCATCCTCTTCTTCCTCTTCTTCTACTTCCTCTTCTTCTACTTCCTCTTCGTCTTCGTCTTCGTCCTCTTCTTCCTCATCCTCTTCTACTTCCTCATCCTCTTCTACTTCCTCATCCTCATACTCATCCTCATCCTCTTCGTCTTCTTCCTCTTCTTCTACTTCCTCATCCTCTTCGTCTTCCTCATGCTCTTCTTCATCCTCTACTTCCTCATCCGCATATTCCTCTTCTTCATCCTCTACTTCCTCATTCGCGTATTCCTCTTCTTCAACCGACTCAGACTCTTCATCCTGCTCGTGAACTTGCCAGCTTTCCATCAGTTCATAAATCGCACTGGTTTCATACTTCGATAAGCCATCTAAACCAACCACTTGCTGTATATCATTGACAATTTTTGCCAAAAATTCAGTGGAAAAATAGTCACTAAAAAGTTGCGATGACTCTTGAATCAACGTAATGTTATCAACATCTTTGACCGCATAACGCAGCACTTTTTTCGCACTGATTTCCACGCCCAGCTTGTCAATCACATCCTGCATATAAATGGCAATCGCCTCATACTCCTCTTCAGTTAAATCGCCATCGGCATTGGCGGCATATAGAAAATAGAGGGCGATGCGATATTCCAGCGAATAATTGCCCATTGCATCCAACATTTCGCTGTATTCATCATCACTCATATTGGCAAGTTCTGAATCATAGTCACCCAAGACCGATTCATCCCCTTCATCCCAATACTCCTCTGTATCAAAATCAATATTATCCAGCTGTTTGATAATCCAAGAATCATTGTAGTTAAGCTCAGGATTCATCATGTAATCGTAAGGAATATAGCAATAGCCATTATCACCCCAATCTTCACCCCACGAATTGCGCACGATAAAAACTTGGTCTTTGTCCGAATAGCCCACCGCTAACATTGCATGACCTGCGTGTGAAGCGCGACCTGCTTCGCTATTGGATGGGACGGGAACGACCCCTCTTTTACGTTGCTTATCAAACGAGTTGTAAAGTTTTAAGGCAAAAATAATCGGATACCCTTCGGCTAAACAGTGTTTCCAAACCGCTAAACTGGTTGGCACTAATGCCATATCTTGCACTAAAAAAGCTTCAGCTTCATCGTAAGCTTCTTTTTCAGGCACATCATTAACTCTATCAGGGTCGTAAGGATAGGTCGTTTCAGAACACGCGCCATAGACTTTTAAGCCTTCAATCGCTTTGCGGATAGCACTGCCATCATCTTGAATACTGGATTCATTGGCATCCTCTTCTAAATAACGCCCGTTGTAGTAAATAAACAGCCGGCTTACATCGTAATCTTGCCCCGTGTGCATTTTCGCCAAATATTCATACGCCCCAGCCACCGCATTCGCCGTACAGCTACTCACCCCGCCTTGGTTTTCAACCGCCGTTAAATACTTTCGTAAATCCACTTTATGGGGCAAATCGGCTTCGTCATAGCGACTTTGAGCATATTTTTTAGAATCTGCGGGCGGTTTTGCCGCCTTATAACCTGAAACACTTTGTTTACTGCCATCTGCACGTTCAAAACTAAAGTCACTCATCGTTGTTACCTGTTAGGAAAGATGAAAAATAAAGCAGTCTGCTTTGTGCAACTGCTGGATAAACAGTAAAGCAGAACGATTGAGACTGTAAATGGGGGGGAGAAAAAATAGTTTGCCGTGTGTTTTTACTGGACAAAAGGCGGCTTAAGGTGTCAAGAAACCGTCCAAAAAAAGGAGGTGTGATAATAAACAAACGGCTGGTCGTTATAGGTAAATTGCGCGGCTTTCCATATTTCAACAGGAAAATTATTGGGAGTTTTAGTCTTACTTTTATTGTATTTTACGTTATCTATCAGATTGTAATGGACTAATTCAGAAATCCCAATGTGTTCTGGGGCATCCAGTTGTGCGGCAATGGCTTTTGCGCTGGTCAATGCCTGCCCGCTCCAAACTAAATCGCCATAGGTACAAATTCCCTCTCCAATTTTTGCACACAACACTTTGCCATCATCCACGCCAATCACAAAATTTGAGGCACTGTAGGTATCGAGCTGTTTTTTGACTTTGGAATACTCGTTCGTGAGCATAAACTTGATTTTCATCGCCGCTTTCACTGCACTATTGAGTGAATCTTGGGTTGTGCCTTGAAAAAAAGCATAAATACCATCGTCATGTGCCAGTCTTGCCACTCCGCCTAAGCTAGCTGCAATTTCGGCAACTAAATAAAAATAAATCATCCGCACTCTGACCAGTGTCACTTCATTTTGTTGGATGAGGATTTTGCCTGATTCTTTTATCTCAAGATAGATAACCGTTGCCTCAAACCCCAACGATTTACTGCCAAACAACAAACGTGGGTCATTCAAATCAGGCACTTGTTCAATATCTTCAATTTCAAACAAGCCTTCCATCATTGTTTTTACTTGTTCCTCTAGCTCTATTTTCATAAAACCTCCGTTAATTAGTCTACTAAACACCTTAGGTTATTATAAACAAAGGCGGGTTTAAATCTGTCGATGAATAACGATTGTACGAAATAGTGGCTTTTTAAAGTGGAAAGCAAGACACAAAAAAACCATCTTTAGCCGCTGCCAAAGATGGTTTTTTACAGTTAAAAACTTATATTCATTTTTTTATCGCATTGATAGTTTTTTCTACATAATTAAGCACCAACGATTCGCTATCACCGTGTGGTTCGATATTACCAAAAGGCTCGCCATTTTTGCGCGTGTACCTGTAAATAAAATAGCCTAACGGGGCAAAAGCCAGACTTGCGATAACCAGCATAATAAAAGCAATTTCAAGAATTGATCCCATGATGTATCCTCATTTTTTCGTTATTTTTATTGGGCTTTTGATAATACTCTTTTTCCATAAAAAAAACAGCACTTTTAAATAATCCATCAAATAATACAATAGGTTAAATATTTAAAATGCGATAAAAATGACCTATTCAGATAGAAAAACCGCTTTCTTGCTACGGATTTAATAGCGCGTGCAGCAACGCTTTCAAGTTCTGCTGTTGCCGTGTCTTAACCAACCGCTGCGCAACAATAATGCTTTTTAACTGGGTTAAAGCTTGGGCAAAATCATCATTTACCAGCAAATAATCAAACTCACTGTGATGGTTCATTTCTGCCACCGCCTCTGCGAAACGACGTTGGATTACCGACTCATCATCTTGTCCGCGTCCGTGCAAACGTTGTTGCAAAATGCTTAGTGACGGGGGCAAAATAAAAATGGAAGTGCAGTCAGGCAGCATTTGCCGAATTTGCCGCGCCCCTTGCCAATCAATTTCTAAAATCACATCCTGTCCTTGTGCCAGCGTTTGTTCTACACCCAAGCGGGAAGTGCCATAAAAATTATCAAACACTTGGGCGTGTTCTAAAAATTGGTCTTGGGCAAGCATGGTTTTAAATTGCGGCACAGAGACAAAAAAATAATCCCTTCCCTCCACTTCCCCTGCGCGTGCGGGACGGGTGGTGTGCGATACCGACACGGATAAGTTATCCATTTGTTGCAACAGTTGTTTCACTAAACTGGTTTTTCCTGCCCCAGACGGCGCGGAAATGATATAAAGTTTACCTTGGTTCATCATTACTCTACATTTTGAATTTGCTCACGCATTTGTTCGATTAACACTTTTAATTCAATCGAAATTTGCGTCATTTCTTTGTCAGCCGATTTTGAGCCTAACGTATTGGCTTCACGGTGCAATTCCTGCATTAAAAAATCTAACCGCCGCCCGACAGGTTCGGGTTGCTGTAAATTTCGTTCGACTTCAATAATATGGGTTTTAAGGCGGTCAAGTTCTTCAGCAACATCCATTTTTTGCGTCATCATTACCAATTCTTGCTCAAGGCGATCAAAATCAGGATTTGCCACCAACTCGTTGATACGTTCCATGCTTTTCTGGCGCAACAAATTCAGCACTTGTGGTATTCTCTGTTCAGCACTGCTAACAAGGTCGCGAATTTTGGCGCATCGCTCGTTTAATAATAGCCCTAATTGCTTGCCTTCCCGCGCTCTTACGCTTAATAGCTGCTGTAACGTTTGTTCAAGCAATTGCAATACGCCTGCTTCTAAGGCATCTTTGTCAGTTTCAGATTCTTGCTGAATCGCAGGAAAGGCTAAAATATCCAGTGCGGAAAAAGAGCGAGCCGTTGGCATTAACGCTTCAATTTCAGCGGTAGCCGCCAATAACGCCCGCACGGCGGCAGGGTTAATCTTAAACGCTTGCTCGGTTTGCGGTTGCTTTTTATAATTAAAACTGCATTCGAGTTTACCGCGTTTTATTTGCTGGGCAAGCGCGGTACGCAACGCCCCTTCTATAAACTTCAACCTATCGGGTAATTTAAACGAAAAATCGCAATAACGATGATTGACCGAGCGCAATTCGCAACTTATTGTTAAACTACCTACTTGCGCTTCACACCCTGCAAACGCTGTCATGCTTTTTATCATTTTTCACCCTATAGTTTTAAAAACTGTTTTGACTACACATCACAATGGCTGAATATTACGACCCTAAAACTTATCCAACCGAATGGAACTATTTGCAATCTGGCACTATTATAGACCAGTATATAATAGAGCGGGAATTAGCACACGGTGGCTTTAGCTCGGTCTATTTAGCGCGACAAATTGCAGACCAAATTCAAGTGGCGATTAAAGAATTTTTGCCCCGCCGACAGGCGCATCGCACTTGGAATAATGTGGTGGTTGCCAACAGTGAAGAAGATAGGGTGTTATTTAATCGTGGGCGGGCATTATTTTTTGAAGAGGCGAAAGTTTTAGCCCAATTAAAACACCGAAATATTGTGGAAGTGTTGAATTTTTTTCAAGCAAATTCAACAGTTTATATGGTGATGAACTACGATTACGGGGTGTCGCTAAACAATTTGATTACCGATGGTGATATTGCCATTGACGAAAAATTTTTAGTAGAAGTGTTTACCTCGTTATTAGATGGCATTAGTTTAATTCATCAAAAAAACATGGTGCATTTAGATATAAAGCCTGGCAATATTTTAATTCGCCCTGACAATGACCCGTTATTATTAGA
>JAIFMS010000057.1 GCA_020048335.1 Methylococcaceae bacterium
ATCAAGAATATGTAGAAGCCATTAAACAAAAAACCTCGACTTTCAATATGCAGCTTATTGCTCAGGAGATTGGTGCAAATACCTCTAAAGAAGAAATTAAAACAGCCCTTGATGAATTGCTGGGGAAAGTTGATTTATTTTGGATGATTTCTGACCCAGTTGCCTTTAACAGTAAAGACACTATTGAGCAAATTCTTCGAGCCACAAAACAACAAAAAAAACCCGTCTATGCCTATAGTAATATTTACATCAAATATGGTGCTGTTTTAGCTGTATCAGCCGATGACTCTGTGATTGGTAGACAGGTAGCTAATATGATTCTTATGTTGCTGGAAAATAAAAATCTTACTACCCATATACAACGCCCCCTCGGCTCTCAAATTAGTTTGAATTTGTGTATTGTCGAGCAATTAGGGATGACGCTTAATAAATATGCTTTGGATTCTGTTAATACTATTGTCAATTGTAACGATAAATGAACCCTCTTAAATTTTGGTCAAA
Source organism: Methylococcaceae bacterium (assembly GCA_020048335.1). Classification (GTDB taxonomy): domain Bacteria; phylum Pseudomonadota; class Gammaproteobacteria; order Methylococcales; family Methylomonadaceae; genus CAIQWF01. The sequence continues at coordinate 502 of JAIFMS010000057.1, forward strand.
TTACCAAGTGATTGATAATAATTTAGCCGTTAAACGTGGAATTCGTTTTCGATTATTATTTGCCACACTCAGTTTAGTTATTTTATTACTCGTCACTTTTACAGGGATTGAGCTATATTTACAAAAAAAAATGGGGGATGTCGAATTAGATTGGCGATTAAATTTCATAGAATCAAATCTTGAGCAACAAGGAAAAGTATTATCCGCTATTTTAGTAAAGCAAATTGAAGCAGAAGTCGCCGTTGGTAACTATTCAAAAATCAGTGGCTTAGTTGAAAGTATTGTTGTAGAGCTAGAATCAGGCTCGATAACCTATTGTATTCTAACCGATATGAATGGACTTGTTTATGTAGACTCCACGAAAAAAAACTTGCCTTTTACCAAACTGACAGACGACAAAAGTTTATTCGCACTGAGTCAAAAACAAGCCTCCCATAAAAAATATTTTAGCACGCACGTTGTGGAATATATTACCCCTATCCACTTTAACAGCCCGTGGGGAATTTTGCGCATTGGTTTTAGTTTAGCTAAATTAGAAAAAGAAATCGCCAATTCCCAAGAAGAAGTAAAACGCCGAACCCGAGATACCGTATTTACTTCCATAGGCATCGCTGTTTTTTTCATTATTTTCGCTTCAATTGTTGTGGTACTTATCTCTACAACCATTTCTAACCCCTTAATCCGCTTAACAAAACTCAGCCAAGCCTTGGCAAAAGGGGATTTTGATTCGGCGATTAATACCTATCATGACGACAGCACCCTCGATAAGCAAACTGAAATTGGTTTACTTGCCATTGCTTTTATTGATATGGCAACGGAGGTTAAAAGTTCTCATCAACAATTGGCAGAATACAATCACACCCTAGAGCAAACCGTAGAACAGCGCACGTCAGAATTGATTATTGCAAAAGAGATGGCTGAAAGTGCAACACAGGCAAAAAGTTCTTTTCTGGCAAATATGAGTCATGAAATTAGAACCCCAATGAATGCCGTACTCGGATTGAGTCATTTGGCCTTAAAAACAAATCTTGATATTAAACAACGGGATTATTTACAAAAAATTAGTGCTTCTGCAACGGCATTACTGGGCATTATTAACGATATTTTAGATTTTTCTAAAATTGAAGCTGGAATGCTCAATATAGAACGATTAAGTTTTGATTTAACCGCCGTTATCAATCATGTTACAACCTTAAGTAATGTAAAAACCGAAGAAAAAGGTATCGAATTGTTATTTTCAGTTCATCCTGCGGTTCCACGCTTTTTAATAGGCGATCCTTTACGGTTAGGACAAGTGTTACTTAATTTAGTCAGTAATGCGGTTAAATTTACAGAACACGGCGAAGTAGTCGTTACCATTAAAGAAGGCAATGTTCTAGATCAACAAGTAGAACTTATTTTTGAGGTGCGCGATACTGGGATTGGAATGAATAAAGAACAGCAATCGCGCTTATTTCAATCCTTCAGTCAAGCAGACGAATCAACAACCCGGCGATTTGGTGGAACAGGTTTAGGACTTGCGATCAGTAAACAACTGGTTGAATTAATGGGCGGCGAAATTAGTGTCGAAAGTCGGCCAAGTATTGGTAGTGTTTTCCGCTTTTCTGTTTTATTAGGATTACAAGCAAAATCCTCGGTGATTAAACCTTCACCACAACTCAATGGCTTAAAAGTTTTAGTAGTAGATGATAATGCCAGCTCACGAGAAATTTTGATTGATACCTTAGAAATATGGGAAATGCGTACCTTTAGTGCAACATCTGGTACACAAGCGATTGCTTTATTGGAAGAATCCTATCAGCGGGGCGATTTATTTGATTTGGTGTTAATGGACTGGCAAATGCCTGAAATGGATGGCATAGAAACAACGCGCTTAATCAAACAAAAACCGTTTTTGATAACCGCCCCTATCATTATCATGATTTCTGCTTTCAATCACGAGCAGGTCATGTCTTATGCTGAATCCGTTGGCATTTCAGCCTTTTTACCCAAACCTATCGAAGTTTCTATGCTATTAGAAACTATCAGTTCTGTTTTTGACCTACCATCCAATCCCGTTATGATGGAACACGATGAAACAGAATCTATTCCAGATTTAAGTGGTGTTGAAGTCTTGCTAGCCGAAGATAATGAAATCAATCAAATGATTGCCACCGAGTTATTGGCAGAACTTGGTGTGGCACTGGATGTAGTTGACAATGGTAGTCTAGCGGTTGCCAAAATTCTAAATGGTTCAAAACACTACAACATTGTCCTTATGGATGTGCAAATGCCTGTGATGGATGGCATTGAAGCAACACGCAAAATTCGTGAATACAATCAAACCGTTCCAATTATTGCCATGACAGCCCATGTTATGGATGAGGAAAAACAACGCTGTCAAAATGCTGGAATGAATGACCATATCAGTAAACCCATTGATCCTAAGCAACTTTATGAAGTATTGGAAAAATGGGCGAAAAAAAAACCAGCTCCGTCAGCCATTGCAATAGCCCCTGTTGAATCACAACTGCTTGATTTACCTGAACAGTTACCACCGTTTGATATTCCAAGTGCCTTGAAACGGGTGAATGGAAAAAAGACTTTGTTGCGTAAAATCATTGTGGATTTTCACAAACAAAATGAACAACTGATGCCAGAATTAATCAATCTGCTTGCACAACAACAAACTTCGCAGGCTTTGCTACTCGCCCATACGCTCAAAGGCATTGCTGCCACGTTAGGTGCGAAAGAACTAACCGAAGCCGCAAGTCACCTTGAACAGGCTTTGTCAGCCGATGAAATAAGTCAAAACGATACCTTGCTTAACGAGTTAGAAACAACCCTAAAAGTCGCTTTAACCGCAGCAGCAACCCTTAAAACATAGGCTTTCCTAATATGAAAAATGTAGTTAAATCTTTTCCACTATTAACCGCTGTCTGTTTATTAACTAACGGTTCCTTAGGCTATGCTGCGGAGAAGTTTAAGGTTTGTGCTGACCCTTTAAATCCACCTTTTTCTAGTCAAACTCAAGACGGTTTTGAAAATAAAATTGCCGCTTTGTTTGCTAAAAAATTAGGGCAAGAACTGGAATACACTTGGTTTCCACAGCGCATTGGCTTTATTAGAAACACCTTAAAAGCGGAATTGCCCAACAGTGAAGCCTTTAAATGTGATGTGGTGATGGGTGTCCCTGTTGGTGATGACCTCACCTTAACAACTGGCGCGTATTATCATTCGCAGTATGTGATGTTAATTGCCAAAGGACGGGGCTGGGATCAAATTACCATTCCTGAACAACTTTCTTCCTTACCTCTGACACAGCAAGAAAAATTAAAAATCGCTATGTTTGACCGAGGTCCTGGAACCGCTTGGTTACAATCGGTCGGATTATTAGAACAAGGGATTCCTTATCAAAGTATGAGTGGTGATGATAAAAGCAATACTGCCATGACAATTGACAAAGACTTGCGCGAGAAAAAAATCGACATCGCTATTTTATGGGGGCCAATGGCAGGTTATGTTTTGTCAAAAAGTCCCAAAAACAGCTATATCGTGTTGCCAATGGCATCCAGACCGAATATGAAGTTTGATTTTTCTATCGCAATGGGGGTGCGTTATGGCGACAAACAACGGAAAGAACAACTGGAAAAACTGATTGCAGAAAATGAAGGCGACATTGCGGCTATTTTAAAAGGCTCTCAAGTGCCATTGTTGCCGATTCCAGCTCCTGCACTTAAACATTAGGTAAGTAAGCAAACGTTATTAGGTATTCCTAAATTCCCTGAGCCTCCCTTTACTCCCTCCTTTGGTAAAGGAGGGCTGGGGTGGATTTTAAAACCGCAAATCCCCCTAATCCCCTTTAAAAAAGATAACCGCCCATTGTGCAAACACAGGGCAGTTTTTTTGTTAAGGCACTATGTTATTATCCTCGCTTGAGTTTTTAAGCTTTAACCAGAGGGCAAATGAAACCGCACGATGCCAGTTATAAAGCCATTTTTACCCATCCTGAAATTATCCAGCAATTGCTACAGGATTTTGTCAAACAAGACTGGGTAAAAGAATTAGACTTTTCCACCTTGGAAAAACCAATGACCATTATGTCAGCGAAGATTTGCGCGAGCGTTTTGACGATATGGTTTGGAAAGTGCGTTGGGGAAGTCAGGAACTTTATGTTTATTTGCTGATTGAATTTCAATCCGAAGCAGATTACTTTATGCCAGTGCGAATAATGACTTACATTGGTTTGCTGTATCAGGATTTAATTAAAAGTCAGCACTTAAAAACCCACGACAAACTGCCGCCAGTGATGCCGATTGTGTTGCATCGTGGACAAAAGGCTTGGAAATATCCGTTAAATATCAATGAATTAATTTCAAAGCCTAATGAAATTTTAGCGCACTATTGCCCAAATTTATCGTTTTTTCTGATTGACGAGTGCCAATATCCACAGGAAACGCTGATGCAAATTGATAATGCGTTAGCCACCTTGTTTCAACTGGAACAGCCCAGCGAAATTTTAGTTAAAGCCAAACAGGTGGCGCGGTTATTTTTATTGGTGAAACACGCACCGGTATTAGAGCGCGTTTTTAGGGTTTGGGTGGATCATATTTTGGCGATGCGTTTGGAAAACCCTGACGCATTTAAAGCCGCAACCAATTTAGAGGAGATAGCAATTATGTTAGAAGAATGTGTAGATTCTTGGGTAACGCAATGGCGGAATGAAGGGGAAGAAAAAGGTTTGCAAAAAGGCAGACAAGAAGGCGAGGTTTTAGTGCTGAAAAAACTATTGCGCAAGCGGTTCGGGAACTTGCCTAGCTGGGTGGACGATAAGCTGAGAAAGGCGTGTGCGGATGAATTGGAGTTTTGGGTGGAGGCGATATTAGACGCGAAAACCTTGGATGAGGTGTTTTTGCCGAGATAAATTAAATCGCCTTTACACCTCTCCTCCAAGCATTTGACGTTTTAAACTTTTTAACTATTCTTGAAAACACACTTTCATTGAATGAGGAACAGAGTCATGCCTGAAATAACAAAAGATTACCGAATAGATGCTTTATTAGCAGGAACTAAATATCGCTTTGGCGAACCCAATTCCACCGTGAATGTCACTTACAGCTTTATGAAAGCCCTGCCCAGTTACACAACCGTAGAAGATAATGGCAAAGGCTTTAGCGTGTTTACCGAAGAGCAACAAACCGCCACCCGCACTATTTTTAAGCTGTTCAATGACCAATTCAATGTTAGTTTTACCGAAGTACCCGATACTGGCAGCAGTTATGGACAAATCAATTTAGGCAATAATGACCAAGGTGATGGCTCCTTAGGTTATGCCGTTACCCCTAATGCGACAGGTTCAGATAATGATGGCGATGTGTACATTAATAATGCCGCCTCGGCTAAACAAACCACCGATGTTGTGCCGGGCAGTAATGCGTGGTCTACCTTAATTCATGAAATCGGTCACAGCTTAGGTTTTAAACATCCTGGCACTTATAATGCGGGCGAACCTCCCAAAGCTCCTGGCACAGATGAAATTGTATTGCCCACTGACGAAGATATTGATTTATATACCTTAATGTCTTATACCACTCATCCACAAGGCATAGAACGGACTGATTTAGGTTTGTATGATCGGTTGGCGATGAATTATTTGTACGGCTCAAAACCACAAAATAACGATGATACGCTCTATAAATTAACTGATGCGGATGGTCAGGCACAAAAACTGTTAGTTGATAACGACGGTATTGATACGCTTGATGCTTCCGCAGTCACGGTTCCTGTTAGATTGGATTTAAACCCTGGTACTTTCAGTTCAGTCGGTAAATCCAACGCTGGCGAAACAATTTATAAAAGTCTATCCGTATCCTTTGACAGCATCTTAGAAAATGCCATCGGTAGCGAAAATAACGATGTGTTAGTCGGTAATAAAACCAATAATACCTTAACCGGTGGTTTAGGTAATGATGAATTAAATGGCGATGAAGGCAAGGATACCGCAGTATACACGGGAAACTTAAAAGATTTTCAAATCAGCAAAATGAGTGCTGGGGTAACAGTGAAAGACAATGTGGGTAAAAATGGCACGGATACTCTTACAAACATTGAAAAATTACAATTTAGCGATGCCAGTATCAATTTAGCCGCTACCGAAAAAGCCAGCAGCATTGATGCTGCCGCCTTAAAAGGGATTCAAGAATTATATATCGGTTTTTTCAAGCGCGTTCCTGATGCCGAAGGATTAACCTTTTGGATTGACGAATTCAAAGCCGGAAAAACCATTACGCAAATTGCCGATTCGTTTTATGATGCAGGCGTACAGTACGCCAGCGTAACTGGATATAGCGACACCATGACCAATGATGATTTTATTAAAATTGTGTATGCCAACGTTTTAGCACGAACTGGAGCGAATGCGCCGTCTGATGGCGAAGTGAAGTTTTGGGTGACTAATTTAACCCAAGGCGTTGCCACACGCGGGTCGATGGTAAAAGAGATGATTGACAGCGCACATAGTTATGCAAACGATGCAACTTGGAGCTGGGTTGATAAGTTGTTGAATAATAAAACAGCGATGGCAAATAAATTCGCCGTTGAGTGGGGAATAAGTTATGCCACCCCTGAAGAGTCCATTAGTAAAGGAATGCAGCTTGCGGCGGCGGTGACGCAAGATGATGTCAACGCCGCGATTAATTTGGTCGGTGTGAATGAGGTGTTTGCTTAAATTCAACGGTATGAGCAAAATGTAGAAAATAACAGCCCGTTCTTCAAGAGTTGGCTGTTATTGTTAAAAAAGTGCAAAATCGGCGGCTGTAATCGCACCACTATGCAGCGCACTCGCACACAACGAACTGGAATCGTGGGCAGAGGCGATATTGGATGCAAAAACGTTGGAGGAGGTGTTTTTATTAAAATAGATTTTTAAAACCGCAAATCCCCCTAACCCTCTTTAAAAAAGTGGGAAAACGAAAACCGCCCTTTGTGCAAACGCAGGGCGGTTTTTCATTTTCTTCTTGATTAGTTTTCTTAAATTGTTAAAAAATATTGTGCAGTAAAACGAATTTTAAGCTATTAAAAAGGGTTTTAAGTGAGTGAATCTCTATGCTTAACAGATTAATTTTTTTATTATTTTTAACATATCCTTTTTTTTGTTATGCGACGGTTTCCCTGACTTTAACCGACAAACAGCCCTATCAAGCCCTAAAATTCGCTGTTTTGGAAGATAAAACAGGGCATTTAACCCTTGCTGATGTCACTAAACCAATCATGGCATCACGTTTTATCGCCACACAAAATAATGTCGTTAATTATGGATTTACCCAAAATGTTTATTGGGTGAAATTTCAAATAACCCATCAATCCCCTGAAATAGACAACTGGTATTTACGACTTAGTTTTCCTAATATGCAGCATATTGATTTTTGCATTCCTGATAAAACAATCT
>JAIFMS010000075.1 GCA_020048335.1 Methylococcaceae bacterium
ACAACTTGAATATAAGTCGATAGCGACACAAGGCGTGTTTGTTGAAGTCAACGAGTCGTACACTACCCAAACCTGTTCGTGTTGTGGCTGTGTCAGCTCCAACAGTCCGAAAGGTAGAGCAGGTTTGCGAATAAGAGAATGGGCTTGTGCTGAGTGTGGCACAACACATGATAGAGATATTAATGCGGCTAAGAACATTCTTGCGCTTGGACATAAGCGTCTAGCAGTAGGAATCCCCGCTCTTTAGGGCGGGGAGGATGTCAATTACCTAAAACAGGATTTCTAGCTTGTTCGGCTAATTGTAAAATTTGTGCCACCCCAGTTTGCTCTAAATTAAAGCCCGCTAATGCCGCAATTAAATGTTCCATGACCGCATCATAATGGGAATTATCAGGCATAAATTTCAACAAATGACTATGCCCATCACACAAATAATTGGTACTCGGGTGGTCTTGTTCAATGATGTAGCCAAAAAAACCAAAATCTGAGCTACCGACAAAACTTTTGCGTTTGCTGCGCGAAAAAGCGGTCACAAAATAATCATCAAGTAACATCTGATACTTTTCAGTTGTCGTTTCTATTCCTGAAAAAATCGCACTGATTAAAGCGGTTAATGACTTCATTTGTTCTGCTTCATTGTTGCTGTTAAAAAAACGATTGAGTCGATAATCTGTTAAGAGTTTGTCATAAAAGCTTTCAACTAATTGCTGAATGACGGTTGTACTGCCAACCCGCTCGTAAAGTGTGGGATTGAGATTGCTCATGTCAGTTCCTTATTATTATTGTTAAGTAAAAAACCTGATCCATCAGCAGAAAATATCCTAACTACTATTTTTGTAATCTTTTCAATACATTACTACTGATGACGCGCATAAACTCTTCTTTGTTTTCATAGTCATAGCTTTGAATAAAGCTTGCTATCGACATAACTAATTTTTTAGTGTCGGCTTTTTCTTGGTGTGAACGACCACAGCCTTCACAGTGTGTACCTTCAAAGGTGCATAGGTCAATACAAGGAGAAAATTTCATATTTTTTTCAGGTGCTTTAAGTTAAAAATAAAACAAAAACGCCCCAATCAAGGGGCGTTCTGCGGTTCTTTGAACAGCAAAATTATAAGCTGTAATACATATCAAATTCAATAGGATGGGTACTCATCCGCATCCGAGTAATTTCACCCATTTTTAATTCAATATAGGCATCAATCATATCATCTGAGAAGACACCGCCGCGTGTTAAAAACTCACGGTCAGCATTTAGAGCATCAATGGCTTGGTCAAAGGAATGACAAACTTGCGGAATACTTTTTGCCTCTTCTGCGGGCAAATCATACAAGTCTTTATCCATTGCATCGCCTGGATGGATTTTGTTTTGAATCCCATCTAAGCCCGCCATTAACATTGCCGCAAATGCTAAATAAGGATTCGCCGTTGAATCAGGGAAACGAATTTCAATTCGGCGACCTTTTGGATTGGTGATAAAAGGAATCCGAATTGAAGCAGAACGGTTACGCGCCGAATAGGCCAACATCACTGGGGCTTCAAAACCAGGAACTAAACGTTTGTAGCTATTGGTTGAAGCATTCGTGAACGCATTTAAGGCTTTGGCGTGTTTAATGATACCACCGATGTAGAACAACGCTGTTTCTGAGAGACCGCCGTATAAATCACCTGAAAATAAGTTTACGCCGTCTTTTGCCAACGATTGGTGAACGTGCATACCGCTACCGTTGTCACCGACTAAAGGTTTAGGCATGAAAGTTGCTGTTTTGCCATACACATGGGCAATATTTGCCACAATATATTTTAAACTTAAGACTTCGTCTGCTTTTTTAACTAAGGTGTTAAATTTAACCCCAATTTCACATTGCCCTGCGGTCGCTACTTCATGGTGATGGACTTCAACAGTTTGCCCCATTTCTTCTAAAGTCAAGCACATTGCAGAACGCATATCTTGGAACGAATCAACAGGTGGAACAGGGAAATAGCCGCCTTTTACACTTGGACGGTGTCCCATATTGCCATCTTCATACACTTTTTCTGCATTCCAGCCTGCTTCTTTTGAGTCGATTTTATAAAAAGACCCTTCCATTCCAGAAGCCCAACGTACATCATCAAAAATGAAAAATTCATTTTCAGGGCCAAAAAAGGCAGTGTCAGCAATGCCTGTTGATTTTAAATAAGCCTCAGCACGTTTGGCGATAGAGCGTGGGTCACGCACATAGCCTTGCATATCATTGGGTTCAATAATGTCACAACGCAAGATTAAGGTGTTGTCATCAAAGAAAGGGTCCATGACGGCTGTAGAAGGGTCTGGCATTAAAATCATGTCAGATTCATTGATGCCTTTCCAGCCTGCAATAGACGAGCCATCAAACATTTTGCCTTCTTCAAACAAGTCTTCATCGACAATGCTAGCTGGAAAAGTAACGTGCTGCTCTTTACCGCGCGTATCGCAAAAACGAAAGTCAACAAATTTTACTTCGTTTTCTTGAACCATTTTTAAAACGTTTTCTACTGACATTTAGTTTGTCTCCAGTGGGTAATTATTTCGATATTATTTTAAAAAACGCTATAACATAGTTGTGATTTCCATAGATTAAGGTATCTACGTTCCTCTAAACGCTTCATCGCCAACTGCTGCCGCGAATAACCGACCTTAGTCTTATAGTTGTGATTTCCATAGTAAAGTATTCTATGTTCCTCTAAACGCTTCAACGCCAATTGCTACCCCGAATCAAGATATATGAATGGATTAGTCTTACGTCAGCTCTGCGTTCGTATAGCATTGTCAACTCCCAATACTTCTTTCGCGATTAAATCGAAAGTGCTGAAAGTATAATTGAAAACCTACGTTATTTGAACTTTTTTTGATAACAAAGAAAACACCACACCTATTTTTAGTAAAGTAATTGACTCTGTTTTACTATAAATTACGAAAAAGCAGGGCGAATTTATTAATCATCTTTTAATCTAAATTAAGCAGGGTAAAATAAAGTCTTTTATAAAAAATCTTATGTTTCATTATGAAGCATTTTTGTAAAAAACGAACCAAAATAGTGCGAAAAATGCGCTATTTTCAATTTAATACACCTATTTTCTGATATAAACAACCACTGGCATAATAAATGCTTTGTTATATTAAAAATTTATTACATTTTTCAGGAGTACCATCGTGAGTCATTTTTCACACTGTCGCTATAAACTCAGTCATTATTTTGTGATAGGGGCTTTAGCCATCTGCAATCAAGCTGTTAATGCTGAAGAGACTAAAAAAGATTGGACAACCGCTTCTGGCGTATTAGAAGCAGCAGGCGTTAATCCAAATGACGCACCCTTTATGAAACAGTTAGGCTTAAAAATTGGTGGCTGGGCTTCAGGAGGGATTACGCATAATACCGAAAGCCCTGTTGATAATAACAATACCCCTGTCACGTTCAATGATAGACATGGCGAGTTTCACCTTAACCAAATGAACCTTTTTATAAAACGTGATATTACTGAAGGCGATAACTGGGATATTGGTTTTAGAGCCGATTTTATGGGCGGTACAGACACACGTTTTACCCAAGCAACGGGCTTAGATGACAAAATCATTAACCCAACCAGCAGCCGTTTTTATGATGTGGCGATTCCGCAATTTTATGTGCAGGCTTACGCACCTGTTTTGAATGGTATCACCATGACAGCGGGGCATTTTTATACCCTTATTGGCAAAGAAGTGGTCACATCGCCTGATAACTTTTTCTATTCTCACGCTTATACCATGCAGTACGGTGAACCGTTTACCCACACAGGCGTGACTTTCAGTACCCCTTTAATGAAAAACCTAAAACTGACCGCAGGAGCTGTGCTAGGTTGGGATAACTTTAAACGCAATAGCGATGTTTGGAACTTTTTAGGCGGCTTAAACTGGAGCAGTGAAAGTGGCGATACTTCGGTTGCAGTAACAGGAAGTTATGGTGAAGTAACAAAAAATCGTCCAGGGGATGACCGTTGGCTTTATTCCATCGTGATTGACCATAATATTACCGAAAACCTGCATTACACCTTGCAACATGACCACGGACACGAAACCTTTAAAGGTGGACAAAATGCCGAATGGTATGGCGTCAATCAATATTTGACCTATAAAGTGAATGAAAAAATTGGCTTTGGGCTACGCGGCGAATGGTTTAGAGATGATGATGGTGCGCGGATTGGTACAGCAGGTAATTTTCATGAAGTCAGCGGTGGTGTTAATTTAACCCCTGTCGGTTGGTTAAAAATTCGTCCTGAGATTCGCTATGACTGGTATAACGGTTCACAGGTTGGTGTTTATAACCAAAATCAATTTAGAAATCAATTTCTGTTAGCAACCGATTTTGTTGTCACGTTCTAAGATGTTTTAAGATTTAGTAAGTGTGTTGTTCGCTCCCCTTGATGAGCCTCATCAGCCGAAGTGCATAAATCAATGTACTTCGGCATTTTTTTGTAACTTCCTGCCCTTTCAGTTAAAACTTTAAAAAACTTCGGTTTATTTTGGCGAGTTTGCTATTCTTATATGAAGTAGTTTTACACCCGCGAGTGAATGTTTTTTAACTTTGAGATTTATGAGCTTACAAAATCGCATTACCACGCTGTTTAACAACAGTATTCAAACCAAGCAGGATAGCCTTACAACATTAAGTGAGCATATTGAATATGCCGCGCAAAAAATTGTAGAAACGCTGGTCAATGACAAAAAGTTATTAACCTGCGGCAATGGCGGGTCAGCAGGCGATGCACAACATTTTTCCTCAGAAATGCTCAATCGGTTTGAACGGGAACGTCCCGCCTTACCTGTTATTGCTTTAACCACCGATACCTTAACCATTACCTCCATTGCCAACGACTATCATTTTGACGAAGTGTTTGCCAAACAAATTCGCGCCCTTGGACAAGCAGGCGATGCGTTGGTGGTTTATACCAGCAGTGGAAATTCGGCTAATTTACTAAAAGCTGTCAACACAGCACACGACAAAAATATGACGGTAATTGCTTTAACAGGCAAAGACGGTGGAATGCTAGCAGGCTTGTTAAACGACATTGATATTGAAATCCGTGTCCCTTCGCAATCAACCGCGCGGGTTCAAGAAGTGCATTTGTTAATTACCCATTGTCTATGCGATTTGATAGATTATCAACTTTTTGGAGAATAGCCTGATGAAAAAAATCATGCCTTTTTTATTGACTGCCACGTTGCTCACTGGCTGTAGCACACAAGGTCTTACGCTAGGCGGATTTGGCACGGTTCTTGGTGTCGGTCATGCTGAATTAACAGGATTAGCGTGGTTTCATGACCGGCGTGATACAGGAACGATGGCAATTGATGAAAAAATTGAAACCGAGGCAACCCTCGCGCTAAATTTAGAAAGTGATATTCGCGAACACGTCCATTTTAATATCACTTCGTACAATGGCAGATTGTTGGTGACAGGAGAAGTCCCCATTCAAACCTTAATGCCACAAATTAATAATGTTTTGCAACAGGTTGATGATGTAAAAGTCGTGCAGAACTATATGCTCTTAACCCCTGTTTCTTCTATTTCCAGCCGTTTATATGATGGCATTATTACCGCAAAGGTAAAAATGGCGATGGCATCTGACCCTAAATTACCAGGGTTTGACACCAATCGCGTGAAAGTAGTCACTGAAAATGGGCGGGTTTTTTTAATGGGTTTGGTGTATGAAAAAGAAGGCAATATCGCCGTAGAAGCCGCAAGACAGCAACAAGGCGTAAGGGAAGTGATTAAAATTTTTGAATATATTTAGCCGACAGGCATCACCAGACCAAGCCTATACTTTTGTCAACTCAATTCGCATCGACAAATCAATCGCTTGAATATGCTTGGTCAACGCCCCAATTGAAATATAATCCACCCCTGTTTCTGCCACTGCGCGAATAGTCTCCAGTGTAATATCTCCCGAAGCTTCTAATTCAACCTTGCCTGTTGCCAACTGCACCGCCTCTTGCAATTGAGAAAGCGAAAAATTATCTAACATTACCCTGTCAGGTTTTGCCAACAGAGCTTGTTTTAACTCAGCGATAGATTCCACTTCCACCTCGACAGAAACACTACATTGCTCGCGGGCTAACTTAACCGCCTGCGCAATTGAACCAGCGGCAATAATATGATTTTCCTTAATCAAAATTCCATCATACAAACCAATCCGATGATTAACTGCACCACCGCACGCCACCGCATATTTTTGTGCCAGCCGCAATCCAGGAATGGTTTTGCGCGTATCTAAAATTTTGCATTGCGTCCCTGCCACAGCCGCTGCATAGCGATGAGCAACGGTTGCTGTGGCAGATAAGGTTTGCAATAAATTTAACGCGGTGCGCTCACCTGTCAACAACGCTCTGGCAGAGCCTGTTAATTCACAAAGTAAGGTCTCAGCCGCCACTTCATCCCCTTCATTGACAAACCAGTGGATTAACACATTGCTATCTAATGCGTTGAACACCGCATTAAACCACGCTTGTCCACACAGAATCATTTTTTCTCGCGTTATCACCCGTGCGGTTGCAATGCAAGAGGCGGCAATCAAATTGGCGGTGATGTCGCCTGTTCCAATATCTTCTTGCAAAAAAGTATTTATCTCTATCATTGGCTCAGTTACCATTTCTTTTACCTTTACTTTAAACGTTTTATTATGCACATTCACAACCATTGGCTCACCGAGATAACCCATTGTCTGTCGCCTAACTTTAATTTACGCCCCGATGAACAGGCTATTTCATTGTGCGTGATTCATTGTATTAGTTTGCCGCCCCAACATTTTGGCGGTGATTATATCGACCAATTGTTTTGTAATCGCCTTAATCCTGCTGACCATCCTTATTTTGAAACAATTTATCAATTAAAAGTATCGGCGCATTTACTGATTAAACGCACGGGCGACATTGTACAATATGTAGGATTTAATCACCGAGCTTGGCACGCAGGCTTGTCAGCTTATCAAGGGCGAGAAAATTGTAATGACTTTTCAATTGGAATTGAATTAGAAGGAACAGAAACAACAGACTACACCGTTGTTCAATATCAGCAATTAGCGGCGGTCATTAAATTGCTTTTAACCCATTATCCTAGATTACAAAAAAATCAGATTGTCGGTCACAGCGACATTGCGCCGCTGCGTAAGACCGACCCAGGTTTAAGCTTTTCTTGGACAACTTTATTTGAATACCTAGGTTAAAATTGTCAACATATAGGCAGCACCGTAAGTGGCAATAAAATAAATAAATGACACAATTAAGCTAGCCAATAAATCCACTGCCAATACTTTTTTCATAATATAAGTAATCAGCGCAAAATCCCAAGCAATCAATAAAGCCATCACGGTATAACTTAACCAGTCATGCGTCACCGTTAGCCACACAATCACAGGGACACCAAAAATCGCCACGACATTTTCGCTGACTAAAACCGCACTGGCGACCTGCACATAGGTGTGCATTGTTTTATTTAACGTCAATACCAAAAAAATAAACAATAAAGTAAATAGAGTTTCTGCCGTCACTTCAAATAAAGCTTCAAACGGCGAAATCATATTCGCTTGGGTAAAAAATTCAACTATAAAATAAAAAGCTAAGTTTCTTTGAAAAAATAACACTGAATTGGGTAATTGCAGCGGATTATTTTTAAACCAACAAATAGGTAAATACTGTTTTAAAATTTCCATAATCAATCAACATTAACTCAAATAACGCACTAAATAAAATATCATTCTTTTTGTCATTCATTAAAGCTTTGAATAAAAGGTAGATTCTTCGTCATCAACATGACTAAATCCATCATTCAGCGATTGAATTAACTCTTTATTTTTTTCAATTAATTGTGCGAGTTTTGCCCTTGTTTTTCTATTATTTCCAACAGGATCTGTCACAGGTAAT
>JAIFMS010000133.1 GCA_020048335.1 Methylococcaceae bacterium
TATAATGCTAGCTAGGCAGTATATCGTTGGTTTGGAGAGATACAAGGGTGGGCAGGCTTTTTTGCCCACCATGATGCGTTTAATTTTAGCTGTTTGGTGGGCTACTGGGCTGCCCAGCTAGCCAATCTTGTATGTCATTAGTAAATAAGTCGGCAATAAAAGAGAGAATACCTTTCACAATTAGCTTTCCTTACGAGTTACGGATTATCGCATCACAGGATTTTTAACTTTCCATTCTTCTGTGAATGAATCATAACTATTTTTTGCTTCACCTATAATTGATTTTGCCTGTTTTTCACTAAGCTTGTTGCCCTTATTTTTTCCAATTTCAACCGCCAACATCCCAATTATGTAGGTTTGTATTCCAGCAGTTGAAGCTCCTACAGCAGATAGTCCTGCCAAAGCCCAAATACTACCAGTTCCCCAGGAAAGGAACTTTGCAAAGTCAATAAACAACGCTCTACCAACTACATTAATAGCTCCAATCGTACCAATCGAAGACATTACCGTTTCCATATCTATCTCAACACCAAGTTTGCTTGCAACATGGGCAACCATGCAAGCACTCTCCGCGATTATAGCTGAAGATGAAGCTGGTACTGGAATTGCACCAGTAGCACTTGCTGCTAAAGTATAATAAGCAACAACTTCTTTTGCGTTATCTATTTGCTCGTTTGTTGAGGACATTTATAGCTCCTAGTTTGTTTAATCTTTTAACCATTTGAACAGTTTATATCCACCAAAACCCGCAACAGCTACAGCTGCTGCAGGCCACGCAGCGGCTGTGGCAACAGCAGCAACTCCTGCTGCCATACCACCGCCGCCTGCCGCGATTGCGCCACCACCTAAAGTTGCAAGGGCTGATGTGGTTGCAGCCGCACCTGCCAATCCTGCTGCTTCAGCTGCCGCTACTGCTCCTGTGTAAACCATCGCAGCGTTTCCAATTCCAGCCGCCGCTCCTGTTGCAATAGCTGCTTTTGCTACTGTTGCATCTTTAATTTCATTGACCATGTTTTTCTCCTAAATTAACAACAGTAGCATTCTAAACCTCTCCAAATTTGTTACAATTGCCTAACAGTATAAACACCCACCCAATTAGAAGAATTTAAGGAAAAATAATGGAAATCCACGAAAAAATCCGCCTTTTACGCGAAGCGAAACACTGGTCACAGGAAGACATGGCGGAAAAACTGAATATGTCCATCAGCGGCTATTCAAAAATTGAACGTGGCGTAACCAAATCTCATGTTCTAAAAATGGAACAAATTGCCAAAATCTTTGAGGTGGATTTATTTGAACTTATCCCGCTGGATGGTGGAAATATTTATTTGAACAGCAATCATGCCAACAATGATAATCATATTATCGGTTCACCCAGTGAATTAGCCTTTGAAGTGCAAAAACAACAATTGATTATCGAATTAAAAGACAAAGAACTTGCCATGAAGGACAGGGAAATCGCTTATTTAAAAGAACTGCTGGACATGCACAAAAAACCCAAAAATAACGCAACAGAATAAAAGGAATCGCCATGTATGCACACCACGCTATTTTACCCGTTAAAAATTTACACATTCAAATTGATTTGCCTGCGGAATTTGCTAATTGTCAGGAAGCTGAAATTATTGTTTTACCGCGCATAAAATCATCAGTGACAAAAAAACACGCTTCAGGTTTCAAAATCAGCCAACTTAATAGTTTCTTTGCACAACTCCCCAAATTAGGGGAGGACTCTGCCGCTTTAGCAGAAGACCTCACCGCCATCCGCCAACAAATACCTTTGGAAACAAATTCATGGGATTAATTCTGGATACCAACGTTTTTATTCATACGAATATCCCAAAGTCAGTGCAACCGATCTAGACGGCGCAATTTATCGGCGTAATTTTAACGAAGTTCCGCAAAAACAAAGCATCAACTTAATGCTAGCTGGATTAGGCTTTTGAAATCCAAAAAACGGCACTTACAGCTTGAAATGAAAACTTTATATTTTGCAACGAAAAGCCAAAACACTACCCGTTTGGAAACCCTTGTGCAATTCATGCAAAATAAAATTAGCGACAAATGATGCTCATCAACGGCGAAAGCCAGTCTCACATTCTCATTTCCGACCGGGGTTTTCAATACGGTGACGGACTCTTTGAAACCATTGAAGTATTCAACGGACGACTGCTGTTTATCGAACAGCATTTAAAACGTTTAACGGTGAGCTGCGAAAAACTACGCATTCCCCCGCCTAACCCGCAACAGCTGCTTGATGAAGCACAAAGCTTGATTCAAAACAGCGATAACGCGGTGCTGAAAATTATCATCACGCGCGGCAGTGGTGGACGTGGCTATAAAATGCCTGAGGTTATTCAGCCAACGCGGGTGTTATCGCTGCATCCTTTTCCAGAGTATCCGCTTGCTTTTCAACAAGGAGTGCGGGTTATCTTTTGCCAACAGCGGCTGGGGCTAAATCCCATCCTAGCAGGACTTAAACATCTCAATCGCTTAGAACAAATTTTAGCCCGCGCTGAATGGCACACGGCAGATATTCAAGAAGGTTTGTTGCTGGATTTAAACGGTTTTTGTATTGAAGGCACGATGAGTAACGTTTTTTTTGTTAAAAACACTGTTCTCTATACCCCTACCTTACACCAAGCGGGTGTTGCTGGTATCATGCGTGACTTTGTATTGCAAACTGCTGCCGCGCTGGAGATTAAAGTCGTGCAAGGTCAATTTTTACCTGAACAATTCTACGCAGCTGATGAGCTGTTTTTGAGCAATTCTGTCATTGGGATTTGGCCAATTAAACAATTGGAACAAACCTTTTTTCCGCATGGCAAATTAACCCAACAATTGCAACACCAATTAGCGCAATTTAAACAACAGGTTATCGCGGATGAAAACTAAAATAGCGATTGTTTTTTTAATTCTTGTGTTGTTGGGTAGCGCGTGGGGTTGGCAAAGTTATCAAACGGTGTTGACCACGCCTGTGATTACTGGCGAAACAAAAACCTTGCAAATTACTAAAGGGGATTCTGTCGGACGGATTGCGCAAAAATTGCAAGCTTTACATATCCCGATTAATACTTTTTGGTTTAAATGGTTTGCCTATCAAAAAAAATTAACAGGGCAACTCAAAGTCGGGGAATATGACTTAAAAGTGGGATTAACCTTACCCGATATTTTACGCTTACTGACCCAAGGAAAAACTCACCAATATACAATTACGTTTCCTGAGGGTTGGACATTTAAGCAAATGCGCAAACGCTTGGCGCAACAACCTGATTTAAAACAAACGCTTGCCGATATGGATGATGAAACGATTATGGCTCGTTTAAAAGCGGATAACAAAAACCCTGAAGGATTGTTTTTTCCTGCCACTTATTTTTTTACCAAAAATGCCAGCGATTTTTCGATTCTAAAAAAAGCCTATCGAAAAATGGCGGTGGTATTAGAAACAGAATGGGCGCAACGCGCGGATAATTTGCCCTTGCAAACGCCTTATGAAGCCTTGATTTTGGCCTCGATTGTGGAAAAAGAAACCGCAGTTGCGTCAGAACGTCCGCTAATTGCGGGGGTTTTCACGCAACGGTTAAAAATAGGAATGCTGTTGCAAACCGACCCTACGGTGATTTATGGGATGGGCAGCAATTATCAAGGCAATATTCACCGCGCTGATTTACGCACCCCGACACCGTATAATACTTATATTATCAAAGGCTTGCCGCCAACGCCGATTGCCATGCCAGGAAAAGCAGCCATTCAAGCGGTTTTGCATCCAACCAAAACCGATAATTTATATTTTGTCGCGCGAGGCGATGGCTCTCATGTTTTTTCCGCTACCTTAGACGCACACAATAAGGCGGTTAATCATTACATTCGAGGATTGCCATGAAACAAGGAAAATTCATTACTCTCGAAGGCGGTGAAGGTTTGGGCAAAACCACCAACTTAGCTTTTATCCAACACTTTTTAATAGAACAAGGGCGCGAGGTTGTGGTAACCCGCGAACCAGGTGGTACAGTTTTAGCCGAAAAATTACGCGCCTTATTATTAGAAACCCAAGGCGAGCTTATTTCGGATAAAACCGAACTGTTATTGCTGTTTGCCGCCCGAGCGCAACATATTCACAATGTGATTCAACCTGCTTTAACACGCGGGGCGTGGGTTTTGTCTGACCGTTTTACCGATGCCACTTATGCCTATCAAGGCGGTGGACGAGGGATTGATGTCGCGACAATTGCTTGGTTAGAGCAGTTTGTGCAAGCCTCCTTGCAACCTGATTTAACCTTATTATTTGATGCTCCCGTAGAATTAGGGATGCAAAGAGCTAAAAAACGGGCGGCTTTAGACCGTTTTGAAAGTGAACAACAAGCCTTTTTCCGTCATGTCCGAGCCGCTTATCTTGAACGGGCGCAACAGCAATCAGAACGAATTAAGTTGATTGATGCCAGCCAATCCTTAGCAGCGGTGCAGTTGCGCATTCAACAATGGCTTGAGACATTGTAAGTTGCCAACTAAAATTTGGGCGCAACAGATTTACACCCAAACCTTTTCATAAACTCAAACGCGCTTGCCGCATCAAAGCTTTTAAATCACGCACCGTCTGAGCCAACCCTGAAAAAACCGCTTGCGCAATAATGGCATGACCAATATTTAACTCCACAATTTCAGGAATAAAACAAATCGCTTCCACATTGTGAAAATGCAAACCATGCCCTGCATTCACCTGTAAACCCGCGTGTTGTGCATAATGGGCGGCTTGACGAATCCGCATTAATTCCTGCTCCTGCAAGGCAGGCGTTTTGGCATCAGCATACGCCCCAGTATGCAATTCAATCACAGGCGCACCCACTGCAACGGCGGCATCAATTTGACTTTCTTCAGGGTCAATAAACAATGACACTTCAATGTTAGCATCGGCTAACCGTGCGCAAGCGATTTGCATTTTTTTCAATTGTCCTGCCACATCTAAACCGCCTTCGGTGGTTAATTCTTCCCGTTTTTCAGGCACTAAACAACAGGCATGAGGTTTGACTTTACAGGCAATTTCTAGCATTTCATCGGTCACACCCATTTCAAAATTCAACCGGGTATGTAGCATTTCTTTTAATAAATAAATATCGCGGTCTTGAATATGCCGACGGTCTTCCCGCAAATGAGCGGTAATGCCATCCGCGCCTGCTTGTTCGGCAATTAACGCCGCTTGGACAGGTTCTGGATAAACCGTGCCACGCACTTGGCGCAATGTTGCAACGTGGTCAATATTAACCCCGAGTAAAATTTGCTTTTTTTCCATTTTTTAAAAATACCTGTGTAAAATTGACTGTAATTGATTGATTTTTAACTACTTCACGCTGTTCTTTAGCTTACTTAAAGTCTTTCAATCCTAAGTAGATAATTATAAGTTATCAGGTATTCTCATTTTGAAATCCACCCCAACCCTCCTTTACAAAAGGAGGGAGCTTCCCCCTTTTTTAAAGAGAGGCTCAGGGGATTTTAATACCCAATAATTTTCGACTCATTACTTATAAGCTGATTGATTAAAAAAGACTGAAAAATCAAGAGGTCACTCCAAAAAACCAAATGGCTTATTACAATTAACCAAAACACGATTTGAAAAGAACCTTTTTGCGTTTTATGGCGAATGACTTGCTGGGCTAACAATCCACCTGCCCAGCCGCCGAAAAATTCACACAAATGCAAGGTTGATTCTGAAATTCGCCATTCACCGCGTACAGCTCTGTTTTTATCTCTCCGATATAGCCCAAAAGTTATGCCACTCATCACGCTATAAACAAGCAGCGGGATAAAGTTTGCCGTTTGGTAAAACAGAATAAGTGAGCAAATTAGTGGTAATGAGACAGTGAAAAGGGTAAAAAAGCTTAATCGGTTAGATGAGCCTCTGCGGGTCATAAAAAAGTCCAGTCTGAAAAACAAGCCGCTTGCCCTTGATAAACACCTGTCTCATCTCTCAAATTCCAAATAATCGCGTTAGTGATTTTAAAACGTTTGCCTGTTTTAGAAATTCTAATCCCGTGATAATTCGTGATAAAGCCATGCTGGGTTACATTTTCCATCAATTTTGCGCGGGCGGTTTGATTAGCGAGTTCTGTTGAAGCCCGCGAGGGTAGCTTGATTAATTCTTGCCAGTTTAGTTCAAATAATTGCAACCCTTGCGCATTGGCATAAGTAAACAGTGGGTCAGCGGTTGTGTTATGCGATAACAGCACAAGCGGGGCGTAAAACAAGTTTTTTGCTAATTCGTTTGCATCTTTGGCAAGCCAAAGCGGATAGCCCAATAAGTGAGCAAAACTGCGATTTACTAAGGCAATATGATTGGCTAAATAATGATTTTCTGCACAAGGATAAGGCAACATGATTAAAACTCAATCCCTTGTTCGGCTTTAATGCCTGCGGCAAAGGCGTGTTTAAGAGGCTGCATTTCGGTCACGGTATCCGCCACTTCAAGCACTTCAGGCGCAGCATTGCGCCCTGTTAAAATCAAGTGCATCCAGCTTGGTTTTTGGGTGGTGATAAATTGGGCAATTTCTGCTCCCAAAATCCAGTTATAACCGCAGCAATAATTAATTTCATCCAGCAGCACCACATCAAATTCTTCTGACAAGATTTTTTCTTGACTAAACTGCCAAATAGCGCGGCTGGTTTGAATATCTTGGGCGGGATTTTTAGTGTCCCAAGTAAAGCCATCCCCTAAAGCGTGCCATTCGATAGTGTCAAATTTTTGCGCGGCACGTTGTTCGCCTGTTTGCCATTGTCCTTTGATATATTGAATCACGCACACTTTCATGCCCCATCCTGCGGCACGAAATACCATGCCAAAGGCACTGGAAGATTTGCCTTTGCCTTCCCCTGTATTGACCAGCACAATGCCGTGGCGATTTGTTCTACTTTTCATGGTTTAAGTTGTTGGTTGAGTTTAGAGAGTCTATTGAAACATAACTTTCAATGGGATGTGGTCAAATTTGGGGTGTGATTCAAATAGCATGGTGTTTTCCTTTTTGGCATTTGCCAAACTATATGCAAGATAGTGTTATTACGCTAATTGGCTTAATCGTTATTTTTTATAACTTTCTTTTCTGTGTAAAACCCGACCTATTACAATTTTTTGATTATCCACAATATCAAAGAGAATTCGATAATCGCCAACTCTTAGCCGATAAGCAGGTTCAAAATTGGTAAGCTTTTTAATATTTGTCACATTTGGAAAATTTGATAATTCAGCTATTTTTAAGTGAATACCGTCTTTAATTGTTTTTGGTAAAGCCGACAAATCTTTAACCGCTGATTTTCTCAGTTCAATGTGCATTTTTTAAATAATCAGAAAAAGACACTGTTTCTTCATTGCGGGTGTTTTGTAATAATTTTAAGTCTTCAATATCTTCTATTAAAGTAAACTCCAAGTCATTCGATGAAAAGCGTTTTAAGAAACTGAGAATTTCTTGTTTAATTTTATCGTTGTGAATGGTTAAGGCGATGCTTTCCATTTTTCTCTCCTTTTTGATTTTACCAAGTTATGCACTGGTTTTGTTATCACTCTACCCAGCCTTGTATATACGAGCTAAATTTTTTTTCGATACATCACATCTGTTCTTAAAACATATTTCACGCCAGATTCTACAGGTGAGCCTTGATGCAACAAAAAATGTGGAAATATAAAAAGCATTCCTATCTCTGGTTTAATTGTTCCCCAATTAAATGTTGTTTCACCACCTTGGTAATCATCATTGAGATACATTAAAAACGTCAGTTCACTGATTTCATTATTATTTCTACAATAATAACCATCTTGATGCCATTTAAAATATTGCCCAGAAGTGTAACGATAAAATCTAAAGCGTTCATTCAGACCTAAT